>JBDKRC010000154.1:0-30048 GCA_039683575.1 Armatimonadia bacterium
CGATGTCCGCCTGCCGATCATGAACTGCCTTGACGGCTTCCTGGTCAGCCACAGCTACGAGCTCGTCGAAGTTGAGTCCGACGAGGACGTGCAGAAGTTTGTGGGGCCGTACAAGCCCGTCAAGCCCCTGCTCGACATCAAGAACCCCTACACCATGGGCCCCATCGACCTGCAGGACTTCTACATGGAGCACAAGCGCAACCAGTGGGAAGCCTACGGCGCTGCCAAGAAGGCCATCGTCGAAGAGGGCAAGCGCTTTGGTGAGATGTTCGGGCGCGAGTACGGCCTGATGGAACTCGTGGACATGGACGATGCCGACATCGCCGTTGTGGCGCTCGGCTCGGCCGCCGGAACCTGCAAGGACATCGTCGCCAGCCTCCGCGAGCAGGGCGTCAAGGCCGGCTTGCTGAAGCTGCGCAGCTTCCGCCCGTTCCCGGCCGAAGAGATCGCCGCGGCGCTCAAGGGCTGCAAGGCCGTCGCCGTCATGGATCGTGCCGCCAGCTACGGCGGTGGCACCGGCCCGCTGTTCCCTGAAGTCGCTGCCGCCATGGCAATGAGCGGCTTCCAGGTTCCGATGCTGGACTACATCTATGGCCTCGGCGGCCGTGAACTCCCGCCCGAGCAGATCTCGACGGTCTACGACGACCTCGCGAAGCTCGCCAATGGCCAGAAGCCCGAGCAGGTCGTGCAGTGGCTCGGCGTCCGGGCGTAAGATACGCCGGCGTAGGTGGGTTCATGCCTGAACCCACCCCGTGCGGGTTCGAGACGAACCCGCCTACGCGCAATCTGAAGACCAAACAGGAGGCATGATAATGCCTAAGAATCTCAAGCAGTACGCCGAAGTTCCTGTGCGCTTGACGGCCGGGCACCGCCTCTGCCCGGGTTGCGGTGAGCCCACCGCCGCCCGGCAGGTCCTCATGGCCACCGATAAGCCTGTCATCGTCGCCAATGCCACCGGCTGCTTCGAAGTCTCGACCACGATCTTCCCGTTCACCGCGTGGAATGTCCCGTGGTTGCACGTGGCGTTCGAGAATGCCGCGGCTGTGGCTTCTGGCATGGAGGCCATGTACGTGTCGCAAAAGGCCCAGGGCAACATCCCTGAGGATGCCGATTACCGCTTCGTCGCCTTCGGTGGTGACGGTGGCACCTATGACATCGGCTTCCAGGCCCTCTCCGGGGCAGCCGAGCGCGGCCACCATTTCATGTACGTGTGTCTCAACAACGAGGCCTACATGAACACGGGCGTCCAGCGCTCCAGCGCCAGCCCCCTGGGCGCGCACACCACCACCACCCCCGCCGGACGCAAGTCTACGGGCAAGAAAGACTTCCAGAAGGACCTCACCGGCATCATGGCGGCCCATGAGATCCCGTATGTGGCCCAGAGCATTTCCGGCCGCTGGCGCGACCTGACCGCCAAGGCCGAGAAGGGCTTCGAGTGCGGTGGCCCGGCGTTCCTGAACGTCCTGACCCCGTGCCCGCTCGGCTGGATCTCCGATCCCGCCAAGTCCGTCGAAATCGCTCAGTTGGCCGCCGACTGCTGTGTCTGGCCGCTGTACGAGGTCGAGAACGGCGTCTGGAAGCTCACCTACAAGCCCAAGGATAAGGTGCCTCTGGACGAGTTCCTCAAGCTCCAGGGCCGCTTCCGCCACCTGTTCAAGGGTGACGAGGGCGCCGCGATGCGCGTGAAGATGCAGGAGCATGTGGACTTCAAGTGGGAGCAGCTTCTGAAGAAATGCGGCGAGGCGTAGACCACGCCAGCCGTGAGACGTGACACATGAACAACAAAGAGGCCCGGCATCGCTGCCGGGCCTCTTTTTTTGACGGGCTTCAGGCAGGCCTAGCGTGTCACAGAGAAGTCAAACACCCGGCAGACCCCTTCGCATCCTTCAACCCCAAGGTACAGCTCATCGGGCAGTGACGGGATCAGGACGCCTACGTCGCGCCCGTCCACGGTCATCAGCAGGCTTTTGCCCTTCTTCCGGACCTCGAACTTGTACGGGGTGTCGGGCTTCAACGCGAAGTTCGACCAGGCCCACTTCTCATATGTCCGCTTGCCATCACGGGCGAAGTGGTGCCAGAGGTTGATGCCCTTTTCGTAGATGATGCACTCGTAGAACTCGCCGTATTGCGGACGCCCCTGGGCATCCGGCGCCCAGTCCTGGGCAATGATGATGCCTGGCGCGGCCCCCGGACCGATCAGCAGCGTCGAGGAAATGGTGTAGTCGCCGGTGAAGGTCTTCCCATAGACCATTGTCGTCAAGCTCTGATCGAGGGCGGACTTCTTCGCCGGATCATCAGGCGTCTGGTTCTCGATCGAGTCCGCTTTCTGCACCCATTGGCCCAGATGCTCGACCGTGGGATTCTTGGCGAGCACCCATGCAGCCGGGTCCCACGCCCCCTGCGCAAAGGATACGGACAACAGAGGCTCAGCAGCGAGGGCGGCTGTGGCCAAGGCGGCAGCAAAGGTAGCGCAGCACAGCAGACTGACGACGCGTTTCATTGGGCAAACTCCTGTATTTGGGGCTGCAGGCGTCATTCCGGGGGTGATTCGAGGGGGAAACACAGATGGAAGGTGGCGCCGTGGCCCATTTCACTGTCCACCTTCAGATGACCTCCCAACAACGCCAGGCGCTCCTGGATGCTGACCAGACCGAAGCCGCCAGTGTAGGCGACGTGGGGGGCGCTGGGGTCGAAACCGACACCGTCGTCCTTCACGGTGAGGCAGCCTGAGCCGTTCTCAAAGGCCAAGTCCACCCACACATGCTGTGCCTGAGCGTGCTTGGCTGCGTTCATTAGCAGTTCCCTGACCGAGCGATAGAGCAGTATTTTGAGATCCATGCTCATGGTCACGGGCTCGACGGGCCCCGCTACTACGGTGCGGTAGCCATAGGTTGTGCCCATTTTCTCCGCCAGTGTGTCGAGTGATTGCCGCAGGGTTGCTCCCGATGTCACCGGCGGGGTCAGTTGGGTGAGCAGGGAACGCGTTTCCAGGATAGCCTGCTGAACCAGAGAGGCCAGGTCCTCCAGATTCTGCCGGCCTCGGGCGTCTTTGACCTGCGACCGCGCGAGCTTGGCCTTCAGGAAGGCAAACGCCAGCGTCTGCGCCACGCTGTCATGTAGCGCCAGCGCGATGGTCTCGCGCTCACGCTCCTCAGCCTGCACAAGCTGCTGATCCAGCCGCTTTAGCAGGTTCTGCTTGGCGAGTAGCTCATCGTTCATGCGCTGAAGCGCGTTTGTGCGCTCGTGCACCAGGTCTTCAAGGTGCTGACGGTAGCGCTGCAACTCATCTTCGGCCTGCACCTGCTCGGTCATGTCGAAAAAAGTCATCACGCCCGCGATAATGGTCCCCTGCTCGTCCCGCACCGGCTGTGCATAGGCGCTGATGATGCGCTCCCCCCCATCCGACCGAACGCGCACATGGAGGTCCTCGGTCGCTTCTCCCCGAGTGAGCGCCGTCATTATAGGCCACTCTTCATGAGGTATCGGCTCGCCGGCTAGAGTGAATGCCTCCCACGGCGAAGTGCGTACGGGCAGGTTCTCGTCATCATCCGGCCGGACGACGAGGTTCTGGATCTTGTCGTTCACATAGAGCAAGTGCCCGTCTGGCGGCAGGGCAATGGCGATGCTGCCAGGCATCTGCGACACAATCGCCTCGAGCAACGCGCGTTGGCGCTGCACGTCCCGCAATAGCTGCTCCCGCTCCTCCTCGCCCTGCTTGAGTTGGTCTATGTCAAGGTTGACCCCCACCCAGGCGGTGATTTGCCCGGAACTGTCCCGCACCGGCGCCCCACGGTGGAATATCCAGTGGAGCTTTCCATCGACGCCGCGGACGCGTGCCTCGATCGTGAGGTCACTGCCCTCTCGCAATGACTTCTGCCATGCCTCATCTATCCGCTCTAGATCCTCGGCGGCGAAGAACTGGCGTCGCTCTTGCCGTGACGTCTTGCTGATGTCCTTGCCCACGAGGTCCACAAAGCTCTGGCTGACATAGGTTGCGTCACCCTCGGGGCTAGCTATCCACATGCCGTACGGGATGAGTTCGGCGATGCCGCGGTAGAGCCTCTCCGAATGGGCCAGGCCCCGTTCGGACTCTCGCAGGTCCTGCACCAGAGCTTCCTGGGCGGCCAGAAGCTCATAGTACTGGGTGGTGTCATGCATGACCACGACGACGCCCGTGATGCCCTGTGGGGACTGTAGAGGCGCACTGGAGCCGGTCAGATGACTTACATTGCCCTCTCGGTCAACCACGGAATAGTGCCGGTTGAGCACCACTTCGCCGGCCAGCGCCCGGTCGTGTATCAGCTCGTGCGGGAGAACGGAAACCTCGTTGTCATCGAACAGCGTTAGCGTCTCTGCGAGTTTGGCAGCGGACGTCCCGGTGGGATCATAGCCCAGTGATATCACCACGGCGGGATTGACCCTGGTGATGATCCCCTCGGCATCGCATACGATAACGAGATCGGTCACAGCGGAGAAGACGGCATCGAGTTCCGCCGCCCGCTGCTCGGCAACCAGCGTGAGCTCTTGCAGTTCCGCTGCCGTTTGCAGGTCGCGAATGCGCAGAGCGACAAACTTCGCCAACTGCACCAGGGTCTGCTCATCCTGAGAGGTAAAGTCTCCACTATCTTTCTGGGAGACCATGATGATGCCGACTGGCCGCCCTTCGTCATATATCAATGCCCCGACCAGGCCGCGTATTGGCGGGTGCCCGGCCGGCATCTTGGCCAGCAGGGGGTGTTCGGCCAGTTCCGCCTGAGTGTATCTGATCGAAGGCCTGTCTCCGAGCCACTCTCGAAACGCCGTCCAGTGCTCGCCCTCACCTTTCGCGAGAAGACGTTGTAGTCCTGTGTTGGGATCCGTCATGTCACCCGACAGGGCTTCACGTTGCTCGCACTCGTGCTTGATGACACACACCTGCGCGCCAGTCAGATCCTGGGCAAAGCTTACGGCCACCCCGAAGAGAGATTCTATGGTATTGGCGCTCATGATGCGCTTCACAGCCCCCAAGATGGAGGCTTCGCGCGAAGGTGACGCAGGAGGGGGAGGGGACGTCTGAGGGGGCTGTTCGGGCGTGAGGGCTCCGAGAGCCTGCTCGACCTCAGCAAGCTCGCGGCGCAACTGCTTTGCTCTGTCGGCCAGGTCCGCGTGTATTGTCTTGGCCTCGCTCATTGCACTCACCATTGCCCACACAACAACTCAGCAACGACAGGCTTGCCCAAAGGTGCGCGCAGGACACAGCTTGCTGTCAGGTCAAACACAAGACAACATTCCAACAGGGTATATTCTAACTAATCTACAAAATTCCTGCCAGCAGAAAAAAAAGGAAGGCAGGCCACTAGCCAGTGGCCTGCCTTGTCCCTATGCGTGTCCAAGCCTGCTACCGGGGACCTGGGTACACGACTTTGTACTGCCGTCCATTGGTGCGCGGGTCGCTGTTGTCGGACGTTGAGAACCACAACGTCCTGGCCCCCCAGTGACTGTAGCGTCCGCCGCCGTCGGTCCTGATGACCGCGTGGGGGGAGTTCTTCGGACCCAGCGGCTTGCCATCTTCGAGCAAGACCAGCTTCGACACTCCGCCGCCCTGGTCGCTCGGACAACCGTGCTCGAAGCTTACCTGGTAAGCGAACCCAATCTCTTTGCGCATTTTCTGCGGGTCGAGAATCTCTTCGAAGGGCGGCGGCTCATTGGTCACCCGCGGGACAGCCAGCACCGCCTGCTGGTCCATACCCGCCCGCTCGAAGACTGCCAGGGCGTACGGCAGCGGCACCAGGCCCTGAATAGTGAGCATGTAGACGTTGTTGACGCCCCACTTGCCAGTCACGGCCTGCACGAAGTCCTCCCAGGGCATCGCGTCCAGCGTCTGCAGATATCCCGGGGTGAGTTCGACCTTCGACGGCACTCCGGCCCTCTGCACCAGGACCGCCGTCGCCTCCGCATACTTCCTATCCCCTGTGGCCTGGTAAGCGAGCGAGGACAGCAGGATCGCCAGGTAGCCCGCCTCGTCCCAACTGCTCCGCCAGGTGTCATATCGCCCGTCAACCGTCTTTACAATGGCCTCTTTCAGCTTTGCACAGTCTTGGGGCGGGGCCGCTGAGAGATAGTACATGAACCCCGTGCAGGTGTTGGAGACCATTCGGAAGTGCTGGGTGGTCACAAACCGCCACGGGTTCTCCGCCGGGACATTCAGCTCTTCTGCCAGAAGCTGGTCGGCACGCTGCTTCCAGTGCTCCTCGCCGCTGATCTCCCAAAAACGGATGAGGCCGCCGATGCGATCCTCGTCTTCGGAAGGTACACCGTTATCATGGTAGCCAGAGGTTTCGCGAGCCACGTCCAGGGCCCGCTCGTTGCCTGTCAGCAGGTAGTAGTCGATGATCCCGTGCGTGGCAGTCCCATAGCCCCGGCAGCCGTTGCCCCAGTGCTGCTGGTCATGCCGGTGGCCGCCGCCGACTTCTCCCGGCCGCTCAGCGCAGTAGTGGCAGGTGTCCACGTCCATCGAGTGCCGCGCCATATTCTCGGCCAACCGGAAGACGTCGTAGTCACCGCTGCGGGCATAGTGCAGGAACAGCGAGTTGGTCAGGCCGCCATCATCATTGAGCCAGCCGACGTAACCCCGGCTGCACCAGCCCTTCTTGTTGAGGTAGCCATAGTGGCTCGGCGTCGCATAGCCATGAAAGAGCGTGTCCCCGCGGTCAATCATGCCGTCCCAGTGGAACTGCTCCTGATTGCGGCGAATCCACTTCGTCGCGACTTTCTGGTATGCCTCAAGGTGGGGATAGCGTGCCTCATTGACCGGCGCGAAGGGCCCAAAGACACCGGTTGCGGCATAGTAGGCGGGCTCGCACTGGAGCATGAGGGGGTTGTTCAGCAGCGCGGTGGTCTCCCGGAGGGGCGCAGCTTCAGCCGTCCCGCCGTTGGCCACGCCCATCGTCAGCATCACGTCATGCGTCACGCCAACGCCTTCGCCGCCGAACTCCCACAGGCTCAGGTCGTAGTGGTACGTGTTCTCGATCTCATCATAGCGCCGTCGCAGGTCCAGGACCTTGTTGCCCTGTTCCGGCCACAGGTACAGCGTCAGGGCCTCACGCTCGCACTTGATCTCCTTGGGGTGCATCTTCCAGAAGTCCCGCAGGGCCAGCCCCAGCGTCCCGGCGCCGTCGCTGACCTGCGCCCACCCCGCGGCTTCCTTACCAGTGGCCAGTTGCTTGCCGTTTTGCACCACTGAGTAGGTGACGGTCTTGTCCTGGTCGTAGGGAGCCATGTGGTAGATCTTCTGCGGCCCGATCTCGTACAGGCTCACGGCGTCCTGCCCGGAGAGCCTGCCCTCGTGCGGTGTCTCCCCGCCGAGTGTCCACGTCGCGGCCCCCGCCGCTTTGCGCGGGAAGCGCAGGTACATGGCCCGGATGAAGTCTTCCTTGGGTTTGCCCGCGTAGACGAAGGTGGGGGAGAGCTTGAGGTCCGCCTTCCCTGCACATGCCTGCGCCCGGATCACATACTGGATCAGCTTCCGGCCGGCCGGGTTCACCAGCCAGCCCGAGAGCTTCACCGTCACCCGCAGGTCGTTGGCGTTCTCAACCTCAACGCGGTACTCTCCCGCCGGAGCAGCCGTGAACTTCTCCCGGGCGCTGCCGGAGGCCGGGCGCAGCCAGTCTTCCTCCTCTGGCGGGCCAGCGGGAGTGTGCTCGACTTCGCACACGAACTGCGATCCCGGCGCGATCACCTGCGTCTTGCCTATCCAGGCCTCGGTCGGCAGCCCGAATTGCTTCTTGCTGAACACGAACCGCGCAGCGCCTGTCTCGACTGTGATGGCGGTGGGGGATTCGCTGCATTTGACCAACTGCGCGGGCTCGCAGGCGGCGGCACCCGTCGACAACCTCAAGTGCGCCGCGCCCTCTGCCGGCAAATCCACTTGCGTGTCCACGAGCAGCCACTTCACGCTGCCATCATGCCAGCGCGCAATAGAACGCACGCGGCATGGCACTTGCTTGCCAGCAGCGTCGGCGAGTTGGAAGGTCTCGTTGCCCTTCACTTGCCCGAGCGCGAATGGTACCCCGCCACGCACCGGCGCAGCTTTCAGCGCCGCGCCCGAATGATTGGGCACAGTCAGGCTGACCTCCGCCGCGAGGACCGTGGACATGAGCATCACCGCGAGAAGGGGCAAGATCAGTCGCATCGTCAACTCCTGAGTATCATTTCAGTCGATGTCTGCTGTCTATCCCGCCACCAGCCGCCGGTATCGCGGCACATACATCGCCGCGCGCATCGCGTCTCGCAGGTCGCCCTCGGGCTTCTTCGCCTGCGCCACGCCCTGCTCCCACGCCTGCCCGGCCACTGCCGCCGCCACATGGGCCGCGGTCTCCCGCAGGTCGCGGTTGGGCGGCAGCACCAGCCCCTGCGCGTAGTCTTCCGACTCCGCCAGCGAGTGCAGGGCTTCACCGGCCACGAAGAGCATTTCCGCGGTAATGACCCGCGCCTGGGCTAACAGCGCACCAAGCCCGACGCCGGGGAACACCGCTACGTTGTTCGCCTGAGAGAACTTGTGCTCCCGCCCGCCGAAGCTGACCGGCGCAAAGGGACTTCCGGTTGCCACTACCGCACGACCGTCGCTCCACTTCAGCAGGTCCGCCGGGACTGCCTCACACTTGTCGGTCGGGTTCGACATCGGGAAGATGATCGGACGCGGGCAGTACTCGACCATGGCCCGCACGATGTCTTCTCCAATTGCCCCCGGCTGCCCCGACAATCCATAGAGCACCGTCGGGTGGGCGTTGTGAATGACATCCAACAGGCCAATGCGCTCCCCCGATAGCTTCCAGGACTTCACTTCCTCCGGATCGGCGGCCAGCGGCAGCTTGTACTCATCCAGCCCCGGCCGGTTCTTCAGCACGAGCCCCTTGCTATCCAGCACATAGATCCGCGCCCACGCCTCGTCAGGCGTCAGGCCGTCCTTCACCAGCGCCGCGGCGGTGGATTGCGCAATTCCCGCGCCAGCCGCCCCCGCCCCGAGGACAGCAAACACCTGATCCCGGTAGCGCTGATCCGTGGTCTTCAGCGCCCCCAGCGTGGCCGCATGCACCATCGCCGCCGTGCCCTGAATGTCGTCGTTGAACGACGGATGCTCGCCCACGTAGCGGTGGAGTACCTCGAAAGCACGGTCGCGGCTGAAGTCCTCCCACTGCAGTATGGCATGCGGGAAATGCCGCTTCACCCCGGCCACGAACTTGTCGAGGAACGGATAGTACTCGTCGTCCTCCAGGCGCGGCGCCCGGTAGCCGAGATAGAGCGGATCGTCAATCAGGCTCTGGTTCGAAGTACCCACATCCAGGCAGACCGGCAGCGTCCGCGCCGGGCAGATGCCGCCCGCTGCGCTGTATAGCGCCAGCTTGCCGATGGGAATCCCCATCCCACCAACGCCCATGTCGCCAATCCCGAGGATGCCTTCATTGTCCGTGGCCACAATGATCGCTACGTCATGGCAGGGGATGTTGGACATCACGGCATCTACTTCGTCGATGTTCTCGGGGCTGAGGTATATTCCGCGTGAACTGCGGAAGATGTGTGAGAACTGCTCCACAGCCCGCGCCACGGTCGGGGTGTAGATGACCGGCATGTAGTCCTCGAGGTGCGCCAGCAGCGCCGCAAAGAACAGCGTCTCATTGCGGTCCTGCAGCGAGCGCAGGTAAATGTACTGCTCCAGCGGTTCATCCTTGGCCATAAAGGCGCCATGCACCCGCTCGACCTGCTCCTGCAGTGTCGCGATATGCGGGGGCAGAAGCCCCTCCACGCCCAGATCATCTCGCTCCTGGGCCGTGAAGGCGGCCCCCTTATTCAGGTGCGGGTCAATGAGCACATGCCAACCGCGCTCCTGCACGGCAATGGGGTCCTGCGCTCCACAAAGGGCACAAACTTCGTTCTTCTTCATTTCGCCAGCCTCCTCACAGCCTGTCGCTGTCATCGTGCGCCCCCACCGTCTTCACAAACCAGTGGGAGGGCTTTCCAGAGTCCGATCCGGGTCTGGAGAGCCCTCGCACAACATGTATTCACTCCTCAATAAACAAAACCCGGCACGGCGCCGCACACGTCTCCTCGATCCTCATCGGCAGCGCCACCAGCTTGCCCCGCGTCGCCGTGATCTTGTCGAGGTCGTATAGCGGCGCCAAGAGCAGCGTACCCATCTCAAAGAAACGCTGGAAGAAGCGCTGCGGGTTCTCCCAGCTATCAAACCGCGGCATGTCCCCGGCCATCATGTACGGCTTGTGATCGAGGATCCAGTGCATCGCCGGGCCCTCGAAGTACGGGCAGGAGGTCACGAAGTCGGCGTTGTGCCAGTTCCGGCCCCACCCGCTTGCGACGAGGATTACGTCGCCCTCGTTGATCTCCGGCGCGACGGCCTCCAGCATTGCCACACTGATCGGCGCCAGTGGCTCCACCGGCTCGGGCAGCTTGATGACTGCTGTCGGCAACATCCACAGCTTTTCCACAGGGATATCCACAAGCGGCGGGCCGTTGCGGTCGATGTGCAGCGAGGTCTCCAGGTAGGTCCCCGTCTGCGCGCCCAGTTCGAAGCGCCAGGAGTAGGTCGGGTACTCAATGAAGTCCGGCTGCGGAATCTCCTCGACGATGACGTCGGGATAGGGCGGCCCGTAGGTCCACATGCCGTCGTAGATGGGGCCGGTGATGTCAATGATGCGCATGAATGAAACCCTCCGCGTCGTTACTAAAACAGCTTGTAAGAGATGAGTGTCTGGCTACAGGATATCTTGCGGCCATTTCCGCAGGCTCATGAAGGCTTCTGCATAGACCACGCCGCACTCCCCGCCCCGGAGCCTGCTTCTCGCTGTCTTGTCCTGCTCGTGGCCGGTTATGCCGGAATAGGTCTGGCCAGAGGCGATCTCGTCGAGGCGGTGGATGATGCGACAGGCTTCATCCTTCACGTCGGTTATGTCCACATAGACGTCTGGCCGGAACGGTACTGCCGGATCAACCTGATTGGGACCGGCCTCATACCAAAGCAGCTTCGGGGTCGCCTTGGCGTCCGGATACAACCCATGAGTGAACCACAGCGCGTGCTTGCCGACCTTGCCACAGGCCTCGTGATCGGGCCAGTAGTCATGTGGCCACTGCAGCAGCCCCATGTCCGGCTGCACCTCGATCACGAGATCGGTCAATACCTTGATCGCCTCATCATTGTACCGAATCTGGTGATAGCCATAGTCGAAGAAGCGTTTCTCCACGCCCATTTCGGCCGCCAGTTCCAGCAGCGCCGCCCGGACCTGGTCCTGGCGCCCCGACGTCGGCTTCCAACTGTCATGGTTGCCGCACATGTCCACCAACACAACCCGCCAGCCCCGCTGCACGGCCTTCAGGATCAGCCCTCCGGCGGCGTACTCGCAATCATCGTGATGCGCTCCGACCACTAACAGCGTCTTGCGCTCCATGGAAGCTCCTCAACTGTTCCGGCCCAAACTCAATACCGCCATCCGGCTTCTACTGTTTTTCTGTAACCAATTCCGGATGTCGTTCAGTTAGCCAAGCCCTCGTCTCCGCCACAAAGCTCTCCGCCCTCAGGATGGTACCGGTGGTAGTCGCTTCAGAAACGATTCTGGCCTTCTCGTAGTGGGTTTTGTTCCGCAGTCTGCGTGCGACGTCGAAGTGCCTGGACACCGCGGAGAACCTGCCGCCATCTACGGCACCCAGGAAGACGAAAAGCACGGCGTGTTGCCCCTCGCCGCCGGCTCGGCGATACCCCTCCGCGGCCATCACCGCCTCCGCGGTGGCCCTTGCAGCCTCGTACGCGCTGTTGTGGCGACGGTCGAGCGGTCGTTGCGCGATTGAGGCATCAAAGAGATCCATCTCTGCCAACTCCAGCAACTCGGCAATGTGCCTTTTGCATTCGCTCTCGGTTAGGCCGTGAGGCCTGATACGGCCGTCACTCACCAAGCCGTCGTAGGACATCCTCGTCCCCCCTGACAAATATCTTCGGCTTGCGCAGCACTGATGACACAAAGCTATTGTGCTCCCGCAGCCGCTGTCGGAACTCCTGCGGCGGGTAGACTACCGGGGTGATCTCCAGCCCGGTCTGGGCCGTCACGTCAGCCAGCGCTTCGGAAACGGCTTCGTCATCAGTATCCCCAATGACCATCAAGTCCACGTCGCTGCCCGGGTGGTCCTCACCAGCAGCCACGGAACCGTAGACAAAGGCTGCTGCGATATTGTCCTGGTCAAGCGCTTGCATCAGCAGCGGGATGATCCCGACTGCGCGCCTCACCAATTCGCGTAGGCCGGGAAGTAGTGGTGAGTCGCTCGCCGCCGAGTATACTGTACTGTTGCCGATGCGCTCCCCACGCACGACGCCAAGCTTCTCCAGCCGCTTGAGTTCCCTGTACACCGGACCATAGGGCAAGCCGCAGCGGCGCTCCAACTCGCGGATGTGCGAGGGCCGAGCGCCAGGCAAAAGCAGACAGGCCAGGAGCCGGGCGCGCGAAGGAGAGCCCAACAACTGGTCAAGCGCGGCTTCCCCCCACGGTCTCGTTCTCTTTACGGTGGTTGCCATGTTCACATTATATCATCAGTGGATCAATTGATCCATAGCGAGGATCAATTGATCCACTCGGTAATAATAGCTCTTCAGTTTCGACTATCTGTGCGGCAGCAAATCAGCAAAAACCTCGACCGGCCACTCCCGCAGCCGCTGCATGCCCTCCGGTACCGGCTGCTCGTACTCGACGTAGGCGCTGACCGCGCCCTTGGTCGTGTACGACACCTCACCCGCCCGCGCTCCAAAGACCTTGTACCCCACCAGCACACAGTCCTCCAGGTCAACGTGCAGTTGCCGGCCGTCGTCGCTCTCGCACCGGATGACCTGCGCCGGCTCTCCGCGTGGCTGCGAGAAGTTCAGCGTGACCAGCCGGCAGTCTTTGAAGCTCACTCGCGTGTTACGTTCGCCAACGCCTGCCCATGCCGACTGCAAGGCCTTCTTGGGGCTGGTGATGGTGCAGTTCTCAAACACGGCATGGGGATGCTCAGGCATTGTGTCATCCTCACCGCGAATGTACACCCCGCCGCAGTCGCCCCAGGTGTCGAGGTTCATGAACCAGCTATTGCGAAACAGGCAGGGCTCCCCGGCCCGCGCGCGGTGGGCAATCGCCCCGGCACCCGCGAACCGGCCGATGCCGACGCAATTGTCTACCTCGACGGAGAATTCGCAGCCCACGTCGCAGGTCATGTCCCAGCCCATGCCGAACTCGCTGCCCGTCGCGTACAGCCCCTGGAAGCGCCAGCGATCCCATGCGCTGCCCGAGTTGTGCGGGTCAGACCGGAAGGCACACCACCAGTCCACGCTCTTCATGCCCCATTCGCTCTGTACGTCGCCCTCGTCCAGGAGTTCAAACGGCGGATTGCCCATGCTCGGGTCCAACGCCGTCCGCACGATGACTTCCGGCGCGCCGCTGTCTATGACCACCCAGCCAGTAGCGCCTGAGCCGAGGCTGCCGTCGAAGTCGCCGATCAACCCGTTGTAAGCCCCGGTGGCGCCGGTCGAGGTGGGGAAGAGGTTAGCTTCGGCATAGGTGTCGGGCCGCACGATCACCCGATGCCCTCCGCGTTCGTCAGGAACGCGCAGGAGCGTCGTTTGCAGGTCGTGATAGGCAGTGGGCCAGCTCAGCCCATCCGAGTTGTTCCCAAGCTTTGAGACATAGAGGTCCATGTCGGCTCCCGTCGCGGCCCTCAGGCCAGCTTCTTGAGCACCTGCACCGACTTCTTCGCGATCAGCTTGCCAGCCTCGGGCACGAGCTTGCTCGAACACGCATGGCGCGGCTCGTAGCCGCCGCCCTTGGGCCCGAGGGCCTTCTCATCCGGCACGTAGCCGATGCACCCGTTGGCAAGCTCCACGACCATCGTCTGCGGCAGCGGCGACTTGGACTTGATGTCGAGCCCGAAGCAGCAGAAGTACTCCGCGGGGTTCGACACGAGGCCCAGATCCCCAATCCGTATGCCCTGGATCTCAGTCGGCACTTCCGGCTCGGTCTTCTGCCACTCGGCCAGGCGCAGCATGTCGTCAGCGTTCACATAGTCGGCGCTGCGCTCGCCCTTGTGGTCCTTGAGGTACTGCTTGGCCGCCTTGACCATCTCTGGCGTCACGGGGCGCATCGGGATGTCAATGCTCTCCACGATGGCCTTCACCGGCACCTCGGACAGCGGCTCACCCTCGACCCGCATCTTCTCGATGACCTTGATGGCCTCAGCCCCGACGATGCGGCCGACATGCTTGCCCCATTCCTCGCCGAACTCTCGCTCGCGCGTGGACTGGTTGTCCACCTGCGTAATGTCCCCACAGGCGCCGTTGAGGAAGACCGTGAGCACGCCCTGGCCGTAGACCCCGCTGATCGCCTCGCGCATGTAGTACGGCCAGTCGGCCGACCAGCCTGAGCCGCCCACGCCGAGAGTGCCATGGAGGGTATAGTTGACCAGACAGCCCACCAAGACGCCCGTATCCGCCGCACGCACCGCGATCACGCCGACCTCCGGGTCAATCGGCCCGGCGACATGCTTGATGTTCGGGTTCCCCTTGCCGGGATGAGTGGTCTCTTTGCCATCCTTCATCATGAAGCGGCGGTTGAAGGCCACGGTGTCCTCATACCCGCGCCCGATGGAGAGCGTTACCGGGGCCTTGAGCCTGTTGGCTTCCGATACCGCCGCGGCGATCTGCTTGCCCACGAGGTCGGTGTACCACTTCTCCGGCCTGCTGCCGAGACAGTCGCACGTAGGCCCGCCGCAGTGCGTGTGGCTCGCGCCGACCATGATATTCTCGGGCTTGATGCCACAGAGCTTGTTGGCGAGCTTCCGGGCGGCCTGTACGGTCGAATGCTTCACCGAGAGCGCGTCCAGGCCCACCAGGGCCACGGTCTCCTCGCCATTGTCGATGACCATGGCGGTGGCATACAGCTCGTCGTGGACATGAGTAGCAGCCCGCGGGAAGTGTCCGCCTGGTGAGTTCGACCCCGGCGGCGGTGTGATGTTAGCGCGAGCGAAACCTGCCTTAATCATGACGACCTCCAAAGTATACCTCGCGTAGGTCGGTGCGTCCCGCATCGACAGCGGGTTCGAGAGGAACCTGCCTACGCGTCATTCGTTACCCGCTCCACTCGCCCTTCCACACCGGAGCCACGTACCGTTTCCCGTGATCGCGGTACAACGAGATGTCAAACTCGGTGTCCGCGAGGAACTTCTGATAGTCCTCGTCGCTGCGGTAGAACCGCGACTTCTCGGCGTCAGGCATGTTCATCCCCGCCTTGCGCATGCTCCAGTGCAGCATCACCAGATTCTTGCCGAACATCTCGAGCCGTTGCTTCTGCTTATCGGTCTGGACCTTCCCCAGCGCCTCGAAGTACAGCCGCTCCATCTCCGGGAAGATCGGCAGGTAGATGGCCTCCACCTTCTCATAGTTCATCTCGTACATGTGGCCGCGGTACTGCGGGCTCTCCGTTGCCTTGTAGGCGCTGAAACGGTCCTCTACGAGGTCCAGCAGCTTGCGCATGGGCTCATAGCCGGGACCGTAGGCCAGCCGCAGCCACTCCTCGTAGGTATTGTCCACATCCGTCTTCGCGTTCCACATCAGCTTGGCATAGATATAGTTCGTAGGCGCGCCGACACCCCAGGCGCCGAGGCCGACCATGTCCACGCCCTTGCCCCCGAACTTGGCCACTGTGGGGATCTCCAGCTTCAGGATCTCGCGCGCCGTGGGCAGGGGAGCGCCGTTGAACGACCGCATCCACGTCCCATAGTTGTGGTAGTTGAAGTTGGGCGTAACCTTCAACCAGCCCTCGATCACCGTGGGGAACTCCGCTTTGTACACGGGCTTGTACAGGCCGAAGCCATAGTAATTGAGCCCCGCCATCACAAGCCAGACGTTCGGCTCCATCTTTACCGGCTCAGTCGGCGGATACATGTAGTTATAGTACACGTATCCGGACAGCGGGCGGTCGGGGTACTTCTGGCCGACTATCTTCGCCACATCGTTGTAGAACTTCAGTATGTTGAGGCTGTAGGAAGGGTTACCATGCGGGTCTGGTCGGACCAGTTTCATGCACTCCGGGCACTTGCAGAAATCCCCGCCGTCTGCCGGCGATATTGACGCCCCGTGCCATGCCGGATGCTCGTCCAGCCACTTGATGACTCCGGCGGCGAAGGCTTTGACGAGTTCCGGGTTGGTCGTGCAGTACTTCACACCTGCAGGGCGGGCCGTGAAGTCACGGCGCTTGCCATTCTCATCCATCGCCATCCACTCGGGGTGTACTCGCCAGTCGTCCGGCTTGAGGTAGTCGTCCCAGGCATGGCCGTGATCCAGTTTGCGGCCAAAGCTCGGCGTGGGCAGCTTCTGGCGCATCTCCCACTGCAGGGGAGCGTTCGGGGCCTTGTCACCTGGCGGGCGACGGTCCTGAATGTCCACGAGGTAGCGCAGAGGGAAGTTGGGGTGGTCCACGAACTCGACGTCTGGGATGGTTAGCTGGTCGTGAGGCGGAATCTCCTCACCGGCCTCGCCCGGCATCAGCCATCTGACACCGACGAATTCCTCCAGAAACTCATACACACCGTACAGCGTGCCATAGCTGGTCCATCCGCGTTGCGGTGGCTGGTCGTCCTTAAGGTCCTTGCCAACGATAAACAGGTTGCCGCCGCGGGTGGCAATCGTGAAGCCATCATCGACCAGCCCCGCCGTGAGTGGACAAGGCTGCTCCGAGTCATTGGCGCCCACATAGATCATCGGCTCAGTTGGCTGTTCTACGATCGGCAGTTCCACGCCGGTGGAGGCCCTAATCACCCTCTGCAACTCCTCCGCAGCCAGCTTCACCGAAGGCGGGGCAGCAGCTTCGCGGTAGATGACATAGGAGCTCTTGCCGCCCTGAACCAGCGTCAACTTCTGCGCCATGCCTGGTACGATCATCATCAGTGCCAGCAAGCCCATCAGGTAACGCATCGCGGCTCCTCGGTGTCGGTATCGCCTCTTCCCGTCGTGTATTCTGTTGCCGGTTCTCGCCGTCCCCCTAAGCCATTGCTCTGAACCACTCCAGCGTCCGTTCCAGCCCCGTTCGCAGGTCTGTTTTCGGCTCCCAGCCGAGCAGTTCCTTCGCGCGGGTAATGTCGGGCCGCCGCCGCTTGGGGTCGTCATCGTGCAGCAGCGGCACGTCGCGCAGTTCCGACTTGCTGCCGGTCAGCTCCAGCACAAGCTCCGCGAATTCGCGGATCGAGGTCTCGGTGGGGTTCCCAATGTTAATTGGCCCCGTGTGCTCGGACCTCATGAGCCGGTATAGCCCCTCGATTTCGTCCGTGCAATAGCAGAAGCTGCGCGTCTGGGTGCCCCCGCCGTAGATCGTAAGCGGCTCGCCCGTGAGCGCCTGCATGCAGAAGTTCGAGACCACGCGCCCGTCATCAGAGCGCATTCGTGGCCCGTACGTGTTGAAAATCCTCGCCACGTGCACCGGCAGGCGGTACTTGCGGTGGTAGCTGAAGCAGAGCGCCTCCGCATACCGCTTGCCCTCGTCATATACCGCACGGGGGCCGATCAGGTTGACGTTGCCGGTATAGTCCTCTCGCTGCGGGTGGACTTCCGGATCGCCATAGATCTCGGAGGTCGAGGCTTGGAGGAACTCCGCGCCCTTGTGCAGGGCCAATTCGAGCAGGTTCTGAGTCCCGAGACTGCAGGTGCGCATGATCTCGATGGGAATGCGCGAGAAATCAACCGGGCTGGCAGGGCAGGCCAGGTTGATAATATAGTCAACCGGCCCGGCCACATTCACCTCTTGCGTCACGTCCTGCCGGATGAAGTCACAGCGGTCGGGGATGACGCAATCATCAGCATTGCGGCGCGTCCCCGTCGCGAGGTTGTCCACCATGACAACATCAAAGTCCTCGGCCAGCAGGTGTTGCACGAAATGATAGCCCAGAAACCCCGCCCCACCTGCTACAACCGCTCTTGGTCGCATATACTGCCTCCCAATGCCGATTAGGTGTCGGTGCGGGACGCACCAACCCACGCGTTTTGTCTAGTTCACGTCACCGATACCCGGCGCTCCGCCGGCAGCTTGAGGACATCCGCCATATTGAGCCCCAGCACCTTGCGCTTGTCCTCCAGCCCTATCCGCGCCCATGCCACCCAGCCAAGCTGCGGCGCGATGTCACGCATGACGCAATCCGAGCCGAACAACAGCCGGTGTGCCCCGACTTCTTCCACGAAGTATTCAATGAATCCGTAAAGTATGGCCGTATAGGTGATCTCGGCATACACATTGTCGAAACGTTTCGCCGCCGCGGCCGCTCGCTCGGCCAGTCCCCATTCCGACCCTGCATGCGCAATGATGAACTTCGCGTTCGGGTACTTGGGTGCCAACTCCACCACGTGCTCCGCCGGCCCGGCGTGCAGCAACACCGGCGCGCCGTGCTCTTCGCACCACTGCAGCGCCAACTCGTGGCACGGGTCAATGATGGGCTTCAGTTGGCGTGGAGGATAGGGCTTGTAGCCGACGACCTTTCCGCCCAGAAACAGCCGCTCGAACTCCTGGCGGTATAGATCGGGGTAGTTGGGGTTCAGGCACCCGTACGCCAGCAGCCGCCCCGGATAGTCTATCGTCCCTTGCACCGTCATATCGTTCGCATCGGCTCCGGCATAGGTGATACCGCTCCAACTGCTGGCGCACGTGATGTCCACGCCCATGCGGTTCATGCTACCGACCAGGCCTTCGGGATCGTTGTACGCCAGCGCGCACTGGTTCACGCCCATGCAGCCTTTGTGCGCCAGATGCGCGTGGGCGTCGAGCACGAACTCCTGCGACAGCGGCTTACCCGCTCGGACGGTAGCCACAATCGGGTCATCCTCGGGATGCTCGGGCGGGTCAGCCAGCTTCGGCAGTGGCCGCCCCTGCGCACCGTTCACGTTCTGCAACAGCCGCAGCAGGTTCCCGCCCGCAATGTTGCGGCGGTCCTGTTCGCTGATCTGCTCATACAGCGCCATCATGCGCGCCGCCCCAGGCGACCGCAGCGGCAGGTCCGTCCCGAACAGCAGCCGCTCCGAGCCAAACGCGTCCACGAACCGCTCATAGTGCCTGTGGCCCTGGAACGCCCAGGTCTCCAGGTGGAGGTTAGGCACCTCGCCGAACCGCGCGAAGATGAGCCGGTCCGAGGCCCACGCCACTCCGCACAGTACCACCGGCAGGTCCGGATACTGCTTGGCGAGGTTGATGGTCGCGTCCAGATCAAGCTGGGCCACATCCACGAATACCGGTATCCGCGCCTCCTCCAAAGCCTTCAGCATCGGGCCAGCGACCTCGGGCGTCACAGGGAAGGTATGCGACCGGGGATAGATCCGGGCCGCGCGCACGCCCAACTGCAGCATTTCAGCCACGAGTTCGTCCGGAGGGGCCATCTCCCCGGCCCAGTGGGGGATGACAACCCATTCCGGCACAAGCTGCGGGTGATCGGCGATCTCGTCGAGCAGGACGCGGTTGCCATAGTCCTGCGAGTACTCCACGGCATACGCATGGTGCACCAGTGCCGCGGTGATGTCGTAATACTCAAAGTCCCGCAAGTAGTCCTGCAGGGTCTCAGGCGAGGTCCGGTGACGGTATTGCCTCATGCCGATGAGGCAGTTGCAGTCAAAAAACGGTAGATTGGCCATAGCAGAAGTTCCTCATATCAGTGTGACCGGCAGACAATACGCACGACAACGGCGCGCGGCGCCGTGCGAATGCCATGCGGCATTGCTTGCAGCCACACTATTCATGAAGAGGATGACAAAGACCTGCGGGGATATGTTCAAGAAGTTGGATAGCGTACCAGATGAGCTACGGGTCCAGTCTGCTGTAGGGCGAAGGACGCCCGCGTCGCTTCGCCCTACAGCCGGACTGGACTCAATCTCCCCAAATGTACCGCGCCAGCGTGTCCCCTGTCTGATACAGCGCCGCAGCCGAGCAGTTGGCGGGCGTGTCATCGATCGTGTGCCATTCCGGCGGCGGGAAATCTATGATGTCGATGACCTTGATGCCCCCGGCATTCAGCGGGAGGTGGTCGTCCGTGATGCTGCTGCCGGTTGTGCGCTTGAAGGCTGTGTGGCCGCGCTCATCGGCGATGGTCCACAGGGCGGACACCAGCGTCGGATTATAGTTCTGTGAATTCCGCTCGATGGGGAAATCCAGGATGTTATTGCCGCCAAACCGCGGCGGGCAACGTGGATTCGCCACATCGTCCCCGCCCACGAGGTCCAAGAGCACGCCTTCGGTGGGCTTGGCCAGCGCTGACGGCCAGTGGGTCGCGAGGTACTTCGCTCCGAGGCAGAAGCCCGAATACAGCTCGCCGGAGCCACTCTGGCCGCTGTCTTCGGCATCGAGCATAGCAATAATGATCGGCCGCGGCGGCGGGTTGGTGGCCATCAGTCGCGCCAGCTCCAGCAGTACCGCCACGCCAGAGGCCCCGTCGTTGGCTCCGGGCACGGGCTTGTCCTGGTTGGCCGGATCTGGGTCTTCATCCGCCTTCGGGCGGCAGTCCCAGTGGGCACAGAGCAGGAACGGCACGCCCGGCTTGTCTTTCCCGTAGATCGCCAGGACGTTGGTGAAGTTGTATGGCCCCCCGAAGGTGGTTGACGATTCGAATGGCTGCTGCACAACCTGGTCGGCCGTCCCAAGCTGCTGCACCAGCCACGCCAGACAGTTGGCATGGGCCTGACTGCCCGGAATCCGTGGGCCAAACTCACACTGCCGCTCCAGGTCCGCGAAGGCCCGCGTCGAATCGAACTCCACTGTGGTCTGAGGTGGGGGATTATTGTCATCTTGTTTCCCTGCTCCGCCCCCACAGGAGGTGCAGCCTGTGACCAGCAGCAATAGAAACAGCAGCCAGATAGCCTTGTAACGTGCCATGAATTGCTCCGTCATTCGATCGTTGCAGGCGAGACGCCTGCACTACGCGAGTTGACTGTTCCCTCACCACCCCGGCCACACCTGCAAAGGAGACTCCCCATGTCCATCTCTCTACAACAACAATTGCTGGCCGAGATTGGCTCCTGGGAAATCATTGACTGCCATGAGCATCTCGCCGAGGAGCGCTATCGGCTCGAGAAGCCCGTGGATGCCCTCACATTCTTCGGCCACTACACCCACAACGACCTCATCACCGCCGGGATGAACCGCGAGGACTACGACCGCCTTTTCGACCATTCCCTGCCCCTTGACGAGCGCTGGCAGCTTGTGAAGCCCTACTGGGCGCGCATCCGCTTCACCGGCTATGCCAGGGCCATCAGGATCGCGCTGCCGCACTTCTATGGGTTCGACGACCTCACCGACGAGACCATAGGCCCCATCACCGAGCGCATGCAGGCGAACAACACCCCGGGCCTGTACAATCGCGTGCTGCGTGAGGCCTGTCGCATACGGCTGTGTCTCACCCAGGTCGGCCGCATCCCCGATGACAACCACGACCTGCTCGTGCCGATCCTGCCGCTTGGCAACCTGGCTCATCTCCCCGACCGTGCCGCTCTCGAAGCCCGGGCCGCCGTCCATGGGATCACATGCACTTCAAACCTCGCTCTGAAGGACCTCCTCCGCGCCGAACTGCGCCATCTCCGCCAGCAGGGCGTCGTCGGCCTGAAGATGGTCAGCCACCTCGCTCCCGAACAGCCCGACCAGTCCGCGGTCAATTCCGCCTTCTCAGCCCTGCTTGAGGATCGCCAGCACGATGCGCCCGCTCTGCAGGCCTTCCTGCAACACGAACTGCTCGAAGCTGCGGCGGACGAGAATCTCGTCGTAGCGGTCCACTGCGGCCTGATCTGGAGCAACTGGGGAGACTTCACCGCCACCAACCCGCTCAACATGGTTCCGCTCCTCCTCGCGCACCGCCGTACCCGCTTTGACCTGTATCATGCCGGCCTCCCCTGGATACGCGAGACCGGCGTCATCGGCAAGACCTTTCCGAACGTCTGGCTCAACCTCTGCTGGACCCACATCATCTCCCCGCAGATGTCCATCTCCGCACTCAACGAGTGGCTCGACCTCGTGCCCTACAACAAGATTCTCGGCTTTGGTGGCGACTACGGCGTGCCGATAGAGAAGGTGTACGGTCATCTGCAACTCGCCCTGCAGGACATTTCCACAGTGCTGGCCTCGCGCATCGAGAGCGGCTGGATGACCGAGGAAGAAGCCCTCCAGGTCGCGCACGGCTGGCTCTGGGGCAATCCGGTCGAGCTGTATTCACTGGAGAGGTTCTTGAAGTAGATGATGATGCTGATGGAACATATACGGAGTCAGAACTGTCACCATAGCTGAGCGGACTGTGGGGCGGGGGCTCGCACCCCGCCGCATCGCTGGTCGGAGATAACGGACGGCGGGGTACGAGCCTCCCGCCCTACAGAAGATCATCAGGCGTGAACCGTTGGGGCCCTCTCACACACTCTCCGGGGGTGGCACATGCTCCACCTGCTGCGGTTCAGTCGCAAGTCCCACCAACCGTCCTCCGACGCGCTAACTGTCCCGCCTCCGCGGAACCTCCGCCACGTCGGCCGGGCGCTCTTTCACTGGCGCATCCTTACCCCCTTCTATCAGCAACTAGCCGCGCTGCTCTCACAGGGCCGCCCGCTGCCTGAGGCGCTCCGCCTTGCCACGGCCGAAACCCCCAACCCGCGCCTGCGCATGGCTCTCAAGGAGATCAGCGCTGAAATCGAGAGCGGCAGTAGCCTCCACGACGCCATGGCCCGCCGACCGCATATCTTTCCCGATCTCACCATCAACACCATCGCCGCCGCCGAGACTGCCGGGGCACTGGCCGAAGCGCTCGACCAGCTCGCGGCCCGCCAACGCCAGATGGAGCAGGTGGTCGGCCAAATTGCCCCCTACGTGCTTTACCCCGCCTTGCTTGCCGGCCTTATTGTCTTCGAACTACTCTTCATCATCAGCTTCATCTTCCCCAAGTACATGCAGCTCTATCAGGAATTGGGGATGACCTCCGAGAGCCTGCCGTGGATCACGCGGGTGATCTACCCGCTCTTGCAGGCTCTTCTGCCCTTCCTGTGGGCCCTCATACTTGTTGTGCTCGTGGGCATAGCCACCTGGTCGCTGTGGGCGCAGGTAGCGCGTGGCAACTTCCGCCTGCAACTGCTCAGGATACGCCTGCCCATTTTCGGCCGGCTGACCCAGCAGTTCGCTCTTGGCCGCGCCGCCTCCGCGCTCACGGTCCTGCTCGGTCATCGCGTTCGCCTCGACCAAGCTCTGAGGCTCGCCGGAGCCGCCTCCGATGACCTGCTCGTCGACATGGCTTTCCGCCAGGCCGCGCTGGATGTTGCCGAGGGGCGCCCCCTGACCGAGGCTCTGCGCACCACGAACCTTCTTCCCGAAGACTTCGTCGCCGACGCCGCTGCCGCCGAGGCCTCTGGCATTCTGCCCCAGCGGCTACGCGACCTGAGCGATTCCTACTGGCAGCAGGCGATCGTCCGCGCCCGTACCTGGCCGATGGTCGCCGCACCATTCGCAATACTGGGCCTCGGTGTCATGCTCGCTATCGTTGGCCTGTCCATCTTCACCCCGCTTATCGCCATTATCGGCCAGTTGTCAGGATAGTCGCAGTCGGCCCTTTTCCCAGGGAGGTCTCACATGGACGCCCAGCCCGACGAACTGCTCAACGGCTCTGCCTACACGCTCCGTCTCGGTGCGGATGACCTGGCGCTCAGTCCCCGCGCCCGTCGCCGCGCGAAGGCTCGTGCCGCCGAGACGCTCACCGCCGAGCCTCCCGGCCTTGCCAGCGATCAGGCGACCTACGCGGCCGTCGCGCGCCCGTCGCTGATCTCCCGCCGCGACTTGCAGGTAGTGTTCAACGACGGCCGCCCCGACTGGCTCGTAAGGGGCCTGCTCGAACCAGAAGCCCGCTGGGCCGAGCGCATCATCGCCACTCGCGCGGAGCGGGCCCGGCTCTCCAAGTCGCCCATCTTCCAGCGCGCCCTGCCACCAGCGGAGCTCAAGTCCGCACTGAGCGAACTCGCGGCCGCTGAGTCCGGCGACGGCGTCATCCTGGCCGATGCCCTGCTCCTGCAGGCCGTCTGGCAGCGCGCTACCGACCTCCACCTTTCCATCCGCCAGGACACTCTCGACGTCGCCTATCGCGTGGACGGGCAACTCCAGCAGATGGCGTCTCTGTGCGGTCCCGCAGCGCGCCGGGTCCCGGCTCGACTGAAAGTCATGGCCAACGCCCCCGCCTACGGCACCCGCGAGCCCATAACTGGGCACATTCGCATCCGCGTCGACAACCGGGACATAGACAGCCGCCTGACTTCGGCGCCCACGACGGACGGCGAGAAGGTCACCCTGCGCCTGTTCGACCCCGCCACCCGCGTGCAGAAGCTCTCGGAGTTAGGCTTTGAACCCTCCGCCCTGCAAGCCTATCAGGCCTTGCTCGCCCAGCCGCAGGGCTGCGTCCTGCTCACCGGACCCGCAGGGGCTGGCAAATCCACAACCATGTACGCCTCACTCGAAGAGATCAAACGTCTCGCCCCCTGGCGCAACATCGCTACCATTGAAGAGCCCGTCGAGTTCAACCTCGAGGGCATCGACCAGACTGACATCAACCGCGACACCGGCTTCGACTTCGCCGCCGCGTTGCGCGTCATTCTCCGCCAGGACCCGCAGGTCATCATGGTCGGCGAAATCCGCGACCCCGAAACCGCCGCCATCGCCATCCAGGCGGGCCTGACGGGCCACCTGATCTTCAGTACGGTCCACGCCCCCGACACGGTCGGCGTCTTCGCGCGCCTGCTGGAACTGGGCGTGGAGCCCTACCTGCTCGCTTCCGCGGTCACCACGGTGATATCCCAGCGCCTCGTGCGCAAAGTCTGCACCGCCTGCGCCACGCCTTACGACGCCTCGCCACAGGACTTGGAGGCCGCCGGCCTTTCTGTTGAGGACCTCGGAGGCGCGACGCTCCTGCGCACGCGGTCATGCGAAGCCTGCAGTGATGGCTACTCAGGTCGCACTGGCGTCTTCGAGATGCTCACGGTCACACCTGAGTTGCGCCGCGCGGTCCTGGAACGTCGCCCAGTCCACGAGCTACAGGAGTTGGCGAGGTCTCAGGGCCACCAGGACCTGTGGCAAGCCGGCCTGCAGAAGCTCCAGCGCGGCGAGACCACGCTGGATGAGCTTGTGCGCGTACTCGGCAGGCGCGGAGCCTGACCAATTGCTGTCGCACAAGCGGCATCCAGCCGCCACGCCCTACCGCTCGTACGGCCTGACAGCGGGCGCTTCCCTTACCAGGCAACCATGCCCACCATCCGCCACCACAACTCCGGCGCCGCCCTGATCAGCGTACTCACCGCGCTGGGCTTCACACTGCTCGCCGGGACGATGCTCGCGCAGGCTTACCTGCAACTCTCCCATACGCTCGATGCCCAGACCGTCCGCACCCGCGCCCTCGCCATGGCCCAGGAGCAGATCGAACTGACCCGCGCACGGGGCTACAGCGCCCTGCCCGCGGTCGGCAACCACGCCCTGCCGCCGCGCGGTGGTCTCTCGCGCTGGACTATCGTCGCGCTCGGCCCGGTTCCCGACAGCCGCACCGTTACCGCCTGGGTGAGCTGGCCCCCCGGAGACGGGCGCCCCGCCGGTCGCGTGGTCCTGACCACGATCCTCGCCCGCCGGGGGATGGCGCCATGAGACGCGGCTATACCATTATCGAGCTTCTCACGGCCATTGGCGTTCTGTCGGTGCTGCTGTCAATGATGCTGAGCTTCCTGTTCGCCTCCGACCGCGCTTCCGAGCGTCTCGCGGTCCGTTCTGCCCGTCAGGGCAATACCGCCGCACTGCTGAGCGACCTGTCGCAGGACCTGCGTGAGGGCACCCTCAGTCGCGGTGCAACCTGGACCCAATCCGCCACCGGAGCGACTCGCACCGCTTCCGGCGACATCCGTACCTATCCCGGCTGCCGTTACAGCCTCACCCGTAGCGGCCGTCTCGCCAGTTTGACCGTCACCTGCGGCCAGGAACGCCTGCAAACCACGATCTTCGTGCGCAACTGACCATGAACCGTCCCACCCTCCACAACCGGCGCGGCTATGTTGGCCTGACACTCGCCCTGTCGATGCTCCTGCTCGTCTTCATCATGGTCAGCACCAGCATGCTACACACCGCGACGGGCCTGATGCAGTCCAGCCGCGCCCGCCACTCCGTCGAGGCCCTGTACGCAGCCGAGGGCGGCCTGGATGTCGCGTTGCAGTCCCGCACGCAAGGCATTCTGTGGGGGAGAGTGGGGGAGGGGCGGTACCTAGCGCAGGTAACCCAGCAGCGGATTGTCTGTCTCGGCCTCGCCCCTCAGGCCACCGGCACGCCTGTCTACGCCGCTATCACCGTCAGTGTCTCCGGCGGCAGGCCCGTCAGGGGCACCTGGCGCCGCGAACCTCCCGGCCGCTATCCAGACCTCATGCGCCAGCTGTCGGACATTACCGCCCGCAAGGGGGCGACACCATGAATCGCCGCGGCTTCACCTTCATTGAACTCATAACCGTCTGGGCGATTATCGCCATTCTGGCCGCGATACTCTTCCCAGTCTTCGCCAAAGCCCGCGAGAAGGCGCGCCAGTGCGCTTGCCTGCAGAACCTCCACAACATTGGCGCGGCCATGCGCATGTATGCGGCTGACAACCACGGCCACTTCCCGCCGGTGAACAACGACTTCAGCCAGATTCTGCCCCGCTACTTACCCGACCGGGCTGCGCTCGTCTGCCCGACGCTGCACGGCCTCAAGCCCTTCGAGTACCCGCCGCCGAGCCCGGATGAACTGCTGCGGCGCGCCAGCCACTACGACTATGTCTATCAGGCAGGCCGCGCCGACGATGACAGCCCGCAGGAAGTGCTGGCGTCCGATGTCCTAAATGATCTGCACAATGGCGGGGCCAACTACCTGTGGGTGGACGGGCGGGCAAAGTGGCTCTATCAGGGGGCCTCGAGTTCAGGTGGCCCGACAGGCGACTACGTGGGGCAGAACGTGCAGATAATGGACCAGCTTCGTGTTGCGCGTAGCGGCAGGGCATACCTTAAGGCCCCTGAGCCGCCGCGCGGGTATTCGGATGAGTAACGCCATGAGCAAACGCGGCTTTACCAGAGTTGAGCTTCTGCTCGTAATCGGGATCATAGCGACCCTGGCCGCGATCCTGTTTCCGGTGTTCGCCAAGGCCCGCGAACGCGCCCGCAGCGTCTCCTGTCAGGCCAACCTCTTCAATATCGGCATGGCCTTGCGGATGTACTCCCAGGACCATGAGGGCCGGTATCCGCCGCAGCACAACGTGCTCGACCCGCTCTACCCGAACTACCTGCCGCTTGGTCAGAGCCTCGTCTGCCCCAGCGGCTACTCACAGGCCGGAGGGCACCTGCCGCCCCAGGCCCCCGGCCCTGCTCCTGCGCCGTCCACAGGTGGCGGGGTCTCGCCCTCTCAGCCCGGCTCAGGCTTTGGCTGAGGGTCCGCGCCGTCGGGCGGCTCGGGTCAGCCGCCTCCGCCCCCTCCACCTGCGCCTGTACCTGCGGGTGGCCTCCCGGCCGGTCCAGGTGGACCTCCGGGAGGGCCAGGTGGACCACCAGGAATGCCCGGCGGGCCTCCCGTTGGTCCCGGCGGCCCCCCAGGCACGCCGTCGGCACCGCCTGTCGCCGAGAAGCCGCTGCCGCCCGTGCTGCCGTCGTCATACTACTATCAGGCCGGCTTGCGCCATGACCCGTCCCGCTTACTGCCGCTTGTCGCCGATGACAATCCGCGCCACAACGCCCGCGCGAACGTCCTCTTCACCGACGGCAGCCTGCGCAGGGTGCCGTGTACCGAGTGGTATGTGCTCTGGAAGCCGATCTACCGCCCCACCCAGGGCGCGCCGGCCAGTGGGCCGAAGGGGGGTGGCGAGGATTGAGTGACCGGAGTTCACGAGGTATGGGGGCCATCGCGTGGGACATGATCCATAGCCACCGCGCCGGCTTCACCGCGCTTGAGCTCTTCTGCGCCCTGAGCATCATTGCCGTCGCTTCCCTGGGCGTCTTCACAATCGGCCGCGGCGCCGTCCACACCGCTCGCACAAGTTCATGCATGTCCAACGTGCGTCAGATCGCCACCGCCTGCCTGATCTATGCCCAGGACAGCGACGGCCACCTGCCGCCCGCCGCTTTCGCCTGTCCGCTCATGGAGTACATGAAAAACAACCAGGTCTATGTCTGCCCCGAGGCGCAGCGAGTGCGCCAGCAGATCGCCAACCGTACCGGCGAGACGGTGCCATATCCGGCCAATGGAACCGACTATGTGCTGAACTGGCGCCTGCAGCTTGACGACTTCCCGCAGCACATACTCCTTGCCGACAACACCCCGCGCCGCCATCAGGGCAAGTACTGGAATGGCGTCCGGCTCGACGGCACGGGTATTACCTGGCCTGCGGAGGCCTGGAACGACAAGATGAAATGGGTGACAGACCATGCGCCGACGCGCTGACGGGTTCACCTTGATCGAACTCCTGGTAGTGATCGCCATCATCGCGATCCTCTCGGCGGCGCTCATGCCGGCCCTGTCCTCGGCCACTGACCGCACCCGCGTGGGCGAATGCAAGGCTCGTCTGACGCACCTTAGCGTCGCTCTGCGCATGTACCACGAAGACTGGGGGGCGTACCCGCCAGCGGTCGCTGCCCTGCACACCGGGGGATATGTCGCCAACGACCAACTGCTGCAATGCACGAAGACGGGGACGTGGTTCTACTATGCGCGTCCAGTCGCCGGGGCGCCGCCGAACACGCTTATCTGCGCCTGCGCCGACCCGGCCACGGCGGCAGGCTCGCGGCCGCACGGCTACCGGACGAGTGTGGTGGTGTTGGAGAAGAGTGGGAAAGTGGGGGAGAGGTGAGGGGCTCGCCACGCAGACGCTGGCTGTCCTGCGTGGGCTGTGGCTGCCTTCCGGTGGCGCTCTTTGTGGTCGTGATGTGGCCAGCGGGGTTCCTCAGCGACAGTGGTGGCTCGTGCCTGAATGACATGAAGCAACTCGTACTTGCTACGCTGGAGTACTCCGAGAAACACCACAACGTCCTGCCCTCGGCGACAGCGCTGGAAGAATCCGTCTCTCCCTACATCGATACAGAGCATCACAACCCCCTCGTTTGTGCCGAGCCCGGAGATGCCGGCGCTGTGAGGCATGTGATGGCTCCACGTCGGAGCGGGATGAAGCTCGATGACATTCCGGACCCCGCCTCTGCCATCCTGCTCTATGACGCCGTGGATGGCCGGCCCGCCTACCGCCGCCGCACCGACTACACGAGCCTTTACGAAAGGCTCGGTTTTGCGCTACAGCGCCCTCGCATCGGCATTGCCTACGTGGACGGTCACTGCCGCTGGGCCAGCGACCGCCTCACGCCCCAGATGATAGCTGAGGGACGCGACCCGTTTTTGGCCGGGAGGGCACCACAGCAGCCGTAAGCGGCACAACCTCAGCCCGCACACGCTAAAAAAGGGCCTTCCTCGCGTGAGATCGCTAGCGATCTCGAGGACGGCCCTTTCAGCTTCTAAAGACTGCTGGTCTGCCTAGCTCTGTGCCTGGGCTGCCTTGGCGGCCAACGCGGCCTTGCGGCGGGCGGCGGTGTTCGGGTGGATGATCCCGCGCTTGGCGGCCTTGTCGATCATCTTCTGCGCGTGGCTCAGGCTTGCCGCGGTCTGCTCGGCCGATACGGTGCCGAGGTTGTCGAGCAGCGCGCGTCGCGACTGCTTGACTCTGACCTTCCAGGCGACGTTGCGTTCGTGCCGCTTGACGGACTGACGCAGGGACTTCTTCATTGCACGAGTTTGTGGCATATTCCAGCTTCCTCCGACCATTAACGCCGCCAGAGCGGCTCTTGCATTCAACGGGAAGTGAGTATAACATAATCCCGCCGCAA
The DNA here is from genome assembly GCA_039683575.1 of Armatimonadia bacterium. Taxonomy (GTDB): domain Bacteria; phylum Armatimonadota; class Zipacnadia; order Zipacnadales; family UBA11051; genus JAJFUB01. The sequence goes on from JBDKRC010000154.1 coordinate 29,900, forward strand.
AACGCAATACGTTGGCCAATGAGGGCTCTTCCTCAATTAGTGTGGGTGACATGATCTCATCATGGTAGAAAGGAGAAACATCCGCCGATCCCCTATCTTGGTGTGTCCAGCATCAAGGGAGGGATCAGCGGATGCCCCTACAGAGTATC
>JBDKRC010000155.1:0-5105 GCA_039683575.1 Armatimonadia bacterium
GATACTCTGTAGGGGCATCCGCTGATCCCTCCCTTGATGCTGGACACACCAAGATAGGGGATCGGCGGATGTTTCTCCTTTCTACCATGATGAGATCATGTCACCCACACTAATTGAGGAAGAGCCCCGCTTTGCACCATTGTTGCCAATGATGTCAGCAATGTGGTAACATAAGGTGTTTGTGTGTCAGCATACCCAGATCAGGAGGTCCGAGTCATGCGTCGTGGTTTTACGCTCATTGAGTTGCTGGTTGTGATTGCAATCATCGCCATCCTCGCCGCCATCTTGTTCCCGGTCTTCGCCAAGGCCCGGGAGAAGGCGAGACAGTCAAGCTGTCTGTCCAACGTGAAGCAAATCGGTATCGCCTGGCTGTCCTATGTGCAGGACTATGACGAGCGCTGCCCGCCAACTTCCCGCTTGCTCGCCCAGGGCAGCTACTGGTACCCTCGCGTCATGCCGTACATGAAGAACTCACAGATTCTGCAGTGCCCCAGCCGCAGCCCGCACGTCAGCACGACGCCTCCCGGTGCCGATCACCTCTATGTTGCTGACTACGGTGCCAACTGGGCCATCAACCACGGCACTCCCTTCTACCAGAGCCTCGGCCAGGTGGACAAGCCTGCCGAGACAGCCATGATCGCCGACAATATCGGGGGCGACTACGTCTACTTCCTGTGGTGGGCCAATGCTACCTACCATAACGATGGCGGCAACGTCGGCTTCTTCGACGGTCATGCCAAGTGGTATGGCAAGACGGTCGGCTGGACCGAGCCGGGCCAGTTGAAGTAAGCGCAGCCTCTAGAGATACATTCAGTAAAAACTCAGCGCCCCGCCTGTGGAGCTTCACAGCTCTACAGGCGGGGCGTTTCTGCGTTCCCTTGTCCTGCTGTTTTCAGGTTCCCTAACATAGACGCATCAGGATCGGTTTTGCTCAGTAGCCAACGGGGTACGCCTCAGGATGACACGGTCTGAGGAGTGTGCATGATGGGCTGGCGGATGATCGTTTTGAGCTTCTCCGGCGCGGTACGGCGGGGGTCGGAGAGGTATATCTCGTGGTGTTTGCCTCGCAGTTCGTAGCCCTGCCCGGTAGCCCAGGCGTGCAGGCGCTGGACGGTGGCTGCTTCGGCGGAGTATGGGCCGCGATGCAGCGTCTGGACGGACAGGCCCTCGTCGAAGGTCTCGAACCGCACCTGAGACAGCGCCGGGAGAGGCTTCTTGCTGGCTGTCTGCTCAACCAGCTCGGCGAATTGCTCGTCGGTGAGGCGCGGGGGCTGCATGATCATGAGGGTCCAGCGCCAGTCCTGGCGGCGGTTCATGTCAAACGCGTCGAGATCGGTGCTCCACCATAGCCCTTCAAGCGGCATCACAGCGTAATCCTGCTCGGGGTTGGTCTTCTTCCGGGCGAACTTGAGGCTGTATGAAAGAGCATAGAGGGCCTCCGTCGCGGCCTGAAAGGCAGCCGAACCGGCGGGGTCACCGGCTCCGTCAACCATGAAGAACGCGAATTCGGGGACTGTGACGGCGACGACCTGGGTGGCGGGCGGGTTGTAGAGGTCCTTGAAGAGGCGCCTGGGGTCAAGCCTGGGCATGGCAGGCCTCCGTGAGCGAGGATGAGGAGTGGTTCGCTGCGGGCGAGGGGATACCCTGCACAGCCCGAGGGAGGAGACGGTGGGGCGGGCGGGGAAAGAGGTGGGACGATGGCGATAACCGGGTCTGACAAGCGTCGAGGCGGGTGGTATTACACCCAGCAGTGGTACCGGACGCTCAAGATATCGTACCTGCGCTACTATGCGAGCGGCGGTCATTTTATGGCGGCCGCCATTGCCTTTTACGCCCTGATCTGCCTGGCCCCGCTGGGCATTCTAATCGGGGCGCTATTGCAGCACTTCCTGCAGGCGGCGGTCATTGACCCGGAGGCGTACCAGCGGCTGGAGGAGTTCGTACGGGAGCTGGCAGGGGGCGCGGCGACGCAGATACTGGATCTGATCGACCAGTGGGTACAGACGCCGCGGACGCTGGGCAGCGGGGGGACCTGGATCGCCCGGCTGATGAGCATTGGTGCGCTGGTATGGGCGGGGTTGCGGCTGTTTGACATTGTGCAGCTCAGCCTGCAGACGATCTGGCCGGGACGGCGGATTCGCGGGTTCGTGTGGCGCAAGCTGATTTCGTTAGCGATGATGGCGATGGCCGGGGTGTTGTTCCTCATCCTGATGGCGCTCCTGAGCACCCGCGGGGCGATAATGGAGTGGCTGCAGCGGTTCCCGCAGATGGAATTCGGCATGCCGGTGCCGCATTCGTACGTCACGTTCGGATTGGGCGTCTTCATCTCGGGAGTGGCCTACCTGCTCTTGTACAAGTTCATGCCCGCCCAGAGGGTGAGCACGGCAGCGGCGCTGATGGGGGCCGTGGTGTCTGCCATCATCTGGCAGAGCATCTCCCCCCTATTCACGCGGTTTATCGTCCTGGCAGGGCAGGGGGACCCGGTGTTCGGCGGGCTGAGCTGGGTCGTGATCTTCGGCCTGTGGGCGTTCCTGGGGGCGCAGGTAATGCTGTTTGGGGCGCAGCTGGCGGCGGCCTATGAGCATGTCTTCGTAAAGCGGCGGCCGCGGGCGGAGGATGACGGCCTGATCGACATCTCCCGGCGGCGGGCACAGGCCTATGTGGGCGACATAGACGCCGAGGCCGAGCAGGTCATCGAGGAGCTGAAGCTGGACCGCGAGCCGGCGGCCTGCGAGCTTGATCCCGAAGGCCAGAAGATCGTCAATGGGATCATCCTGGGTGGCGGGCGCATCCCGCATGGCTTTGCCGAGCAGGTCGGCACCGACGTCAAGGGGCTCATCCAGATTGGGGGCCGGGCGAGCGTTGAATACGTCGTCGAGGCGATGCGCGGCGTACCGGGGATGCGAAAGGTGGTGCTGGTCGGCGACAGAGCGGCCTTCGTGCATCACCCGGTGGCCGAGAAGCTGGACGGCATTATCGAAGAGGGACCGGACATCACCCACAACCTGATCCGCGCGATCCGGTTTCTGGGCGAGGACCGGCGGATACTGCTCTCCACCTCCGACATCCCGCTGCTGACCAGCGAGGCCCTGTGCACCTTCCTGTCGAAGTGTGACCCGGAGGCGGACCTGTGCTACCCGGTCACGCCCAAGGACCCCACACGGCGGCTGTTCTGGCGGCGGTACTGGGCCTTCCTGCCACTGCGGGAGGGATGGATCACCCATACCTGTAACGTGCTCTTTGACCCACGGCTGGTGCTGAAGAACCAGCAGTTTACGGAGCGCTTCCTGAGCCAGCGCAAGGACCTGTGGGGAGCCGCCGGGGCGGTTGGCATCGGGTTCATGCTGCGGTTCTTTCTGGGCTGGTATCTGCCGTTTCTGCGGTATGACGTGGGAGGCATCACGCACCACATAGCGACTCTGACCGGAGCGCGGAAGGTGCAAGGGGTGCTGCTGGACTACCCGGAGATTGCATTGGATATTGATAATCCGAGTGATGTGGAGGAGATTGAGGCTTTTATCAAGAGAGAGCGGGAGAGGGGCCGGTGGCGGGCGGCGGGGGACAAAGAGTAGGCCACACTGCGGTCGGTCCGGGAGGCATCTCGGGCGTACGTGGTGAACTGCTGTACCGTCGTAGATTACGGCCGGCGGGGTACGAGCTGCGATGCAGACATCGCCAAGCCCCGCCCTACAGAAGAAGCGGGCGGACTGCGGTCCGCCCCACGCGCTATACAGGAGCGGAATTATGGAGAAGCTGAAGGTCGGGATATTGGGTATGCGCCGGGGCATGGCCCATTTGCACAACTTCCTGGCTGTCGAAGAGGCCGAGGTAATCGGCGTGGCCGACCGTCTGCCAGATCGGCAGGAGGCCGCCGAGAAGGTCATGCGCGAGAAGGGCTGCCAGGGCAAGATCGTCTCCGAGTATGATGAACTGCTGGCCATGCAGCCCGATGCCATCGTCGTGGCAAGCAACGGCCGGGCGCAGTGCGGGCACTCGGTGATGGCGCTGGAAGCGGGGTGCCATGTGCTGTCAGAGGTCCCGGGAGCCTTCAGCCTGGAGGAGTGGCTCAAAATCCGCGACACCTCCGAGCGCAGCGGCAAGCAGTACATGATGGCTGAGAACCTGTGCTTCATGGACTTCATCCGCTACTGGCGCAAGTGGATCGAGGGCGGGCAGTATGGCGAGATCTCGATTGCCGAGGCGGAGTACCTGCACTACCTGCCAGCGACCATGACGAACGCGGCGGGCGAGTTCTTCACACCCAGCCAGGTGGCTGAGCAGGGGATCAAGGACGTCAAGCCCACCTGGCGGGCGGACCAGCCGCCGATTGGGTATCTCACCCATGACCTGGGGCCGCTGCTGGAGGTGCTGGACGACCGGGTGGTGTCGGTGAGTTGCCGCGGGGCCGGGTGGCGCTGCAAAGAGGCACCGCTGCGGTCGGACGGGCAAATTGCGCTATTCCATACCGCGAAGGGCATCCTGATCCAGATTCTGGTCACGCTGAACACCGTGCGGCCCAGCGAACACCGCTTCCGGCTGTTTGGGACCGAGGGCAGCCTGGAGTGGACGCTATACGAGCAGTTCTGCCGGCGGTTCACCAAGGGCCGGGCGGAGTCGGACGGCTGGGAGGTTGTGGACATCGGGCTGGCGGCGCGGGATACCGACCCGACGACCGGACACGGCGGCACGGACATCAACCTGGCGCGCAACTTCACGCGCTGCATGCTGAAGAACGGGACCGTGCCCATCGACGTCTACCGGAGCATCGAGTACTCACTGCCGGGGATCATCGCCGGGCAGTCGGCGGATCTCGGCGGCGCCCCGCTGGCAATCCCGGACCTGCGGCGCGAGGCGTTCGTCCACACGAACTTCTGGAATGTCGTGGGCTTCCCGGAGGACGAGCCGGAGGGGCGGCCCTTCAAGGCGCACGAGGAGTTGGGGTAGGACCCCATCCAGACACTTGGAGGGGAGCGGTCGCGCTCAGGGGAGCGGTCGCGCTCAGGGGAGCGGTCGCGCTCAGGGGAGCGGTCGCGCTCAGGGGAGCGGTCGCGCTCAGGGGAGCGGTCGCGCTCAGGGGAGCGGTCGCGCTCAGGGGAGCGGTCGCG
>JBDKRC010000156.1:0-2358 GCA_039683575.1 Armatimonadia bacterium
AACGGCCGGCGGGGTACGAGCCCCCGCCCTACAGCCTGAGAGCGCCCGCCGTGCAGTGGGAGTCGGTTCGGGACGAACCGGCCTGCGCGTACTTGGGCGGCACTCTACCTGCTGCTGCCGTCGGCTAGGCCCATGAGGTCGTCGCGGAAGATGCGCGGGTCCATGTCGCGCAGGTTCGGGACGACTTCCGGGCGGAACTCCATCTGGGCCAGCACCTGGGTCTCGAGATCTATCCCAGGCGCTATCTCAGTGAGAACCAGCTTGCCGTCGCGGAGTTCGAAGACGGCGCGCTCGGTGACGTAGAGTACCTGCTGGCCCTGCTTTGCCGCGTACTTGCCGGAGAAGGTCACGTGCTCGACGTTCTCGACGAACTTGCGGTGCTTGCCCTCTTCGATGATGTGAAGCTTGCCGCCGCTGACTTCTACTTTGAGGCCGCCGGCGGTGAAGGTGCCGCAGAAGATGACCTTGCGGGCAGTCTGAGTGATGTTGATGAACCCGCCGCAGCCGGCGATGCGGGGCCCGAACTTGCTGACGTTGACATTGCCCTGCGGGTCGGTCTGGGCCATGCCGAGGTAGGCTTCGTCCAGGCCGCCGCCGTCGTAGAAGTCGAACTGGGCGGGCTGGTCGATGACGGCTTCGGGATTGGCAGCAGCGCCGAAGGAGAGGCCGCTGGCGGGAACGCCGCCGATGGGGCCGGCCTCGACGGTCTGGGTCTGCTCGCCAATGATGCCTTCCTCATTGGCGACAGCGGCAATGCCCTCGGGCATGCCGATGCCGAGGTTGATGACCGCGCCAGTGGTTAGCTCGATGGCCGCACGGCGGGCGATGATCTTGCGCTCATCCATGGGGAGCGGCGGGATGCTGCCCAGGGGCACCTTCACATCGCCGCTGTAGGCCGGGTTGTAGTGCTCACCGAAGGTCTGGCCATGCTCGTCCTCAGAGGCTACGACGATGGCGTCCACGAGGATGCCGGGGACACGCACCTGCTGGGGATGGATCGTGCCGGCGGCGGCTACCCGCTCTACCTGCGCGATGACGAGACCGCCACTGTTGTGAGCGGCCTGGGCGAGAGCGAGCATGTCGCCGAAGACGGCCTCATGCTCCATGCTGAGGTTGCCGAGCTCATCGGCGGTGGTGCCGCGGATCAGGGCGACGTCAATGGGGAAAGCGTGGTAGAAGAGCCATTCGCGGCCGCGAAGCTCGATCAGTTCGACGAGGTCCTCGGTGGTGGCGTCGTTGAGCTTGCCGCCGCCCTGGCGAGGGTCCACGTAGGTTTCGAGGCCGATGTGGGTGATGGTGCCGGGTTTGCCGGCGGCGATGTCGCGGAGGAGGTGGCAGATGACGCCCTGAGGCCAGTTGTAGGCCTGGACCTTGTTCTCCACGGCGAGGGTGCCCAGGGCCGGGCAGAGGCCCCAGTGGCCGCCGATGATGCGGCGCAGCAGGCCCTCGTGGGCGAGGTGGTTGATGCCGCGAGTCTTGCCATCGCCCTGCCCGGCGGCATACACGACGGTGAGGTCGCGCGGCCGGTCCTCGGCGATGAAACGGCGCTCGATGGCGGCGGTCAGGGCTTCGGGGTGTCCGGCGCCGACGAAACCGCCGGCGGCGATGGTGGCCCCATTGGGGATCTTGGAGACGGCCTCTTCAACAGACAAGATTTTGCTGGGCAAGGGGGTATTCTCGCTTGGAGGAATAGGCCACAGTCCAGCGTAGTATAACAAGGGGGATTCGGGCTGTCAAAGCCGGAGCGCTGGCGCTGCTGACATCGCAGGTCAGCAACATTGTATGCGCTGTGGAACAACTCGAAGTGCTTTCTACGTGGCTGTGAGCGGCCTCTACGGGCGATTCTGCGTGTGAACAGGATGGAAATGGCGTCTACGGGGCTCTGAGGGGGGTCTGCGGCGATCTTGGGGGGCTGCACAAGGCCGAGCGATTCCGGGACCCGTTTTCTGGGCCTCTTCGCGGAGGCAGGAATGGCCGCTGCAGGGCTGTGAGTGCCCGCTACAGTCATTTTCGGAACGGGGGAAGATGCAAATGGCCTTCAGGAGCCCGTAGAGGCCATTTTCCGGCATTTTGGGTTCTTCGTGGGCTCGATGGAAGCCGGGCAGACAAGGTCCAACTACTGCAGGGGCAGGGTCTCACACAGCCCCCAGAGCTCACCAACTGTATGCCATGGAGCAGAATTGTATATTGTATACAATCCTGCATTGGGCAGGGATGCCGAGGCTTCCGATGGGCTCTTCCTCAATTAGTGTGGGTGACATGATCTCATCATGGTAGAAAGGAGAAACATCCGCCGATCCCCTATCTTGGTGTGTCCAGCATCAAGGGAGGGATCAGCGGATGCCCCTACAGAGTATC
>JBDKRC010000157.1:0-23690 GCA_039683575.1 Armatimonadia bacterium
TCGAAGGGCTCAAACCCGATCTTGTGCAGCGGCGAATCCGGCCCGAAGTCCAGGTCGTCAATGTCCTTGCGGAACGGGTTGCCGATCAGCGACCCCGCATCCTTGCCCTGCGCCTGCCACCCCGCCAGGTCCTCCCCGTAGAAGTCCAGGTCGTTCCCCTTCAGGTCCCAGTACAGGTTGTTCCGCAGTGTGAACCTATCCGGCGTCAGATTCCCATCCAGCGGCCGCCCGTTGTCCACCACCACCACATTCCGCTCAAACACCAGGTCGTTTGGCAAGTCCGTCCGCGAACTCAGGATATTGCCATCCCACGCCCGGCAGAACACGTTGTTGCGTATCTGATTCCGCTGACCATAGTGCTGGTGCAAGCCCCCCGACTTCGTGTTGTAGACGATGTTCTTCTCCAGCACGATGTCCGAGCTACCCTCATCCGTGTAGAGCCCCCACCCGCCGTAGCTGTACGAGTACACATCATGAATCCGGTTGTACCGCTCCACCGTCCCCGGCGAAATCCCCAGCGAATAGATCCCGCCCATGTCGCTCAGCGCAAACTTGCCGATATCGTGGATATGGTTGTACTCAAACAGGTTGTCATGCGCCGTAGTAGGCGCGTAGCCCCAACTCCAACCCACCGAGCACCCGGAATAGTAGAAGTCGCAAATCTCGTTGTGTGTGACCTTGTTATAGCTGCTCCGCCCAATCCACACTCCAATACCAGCCGCAAACACATGCCCGCCATCGTGAATGAAGCAGTTGTCCACAGTGTTGTTCGACGCCTGCCGCTCCACCTCATTCGGCAGCGACGTCTCCCCGAACCTCACCCCTCCGCCGCCCAGATCATGTATCTCGCAGTGCACGATCCGGTTGTTCTTACACCCCTCCCCCAAGATCACCCCATACTCCCCGACATGCGCGATCTCGCAGTTCTCCAGCAGACAATCCCGCATCCCCTTCCCCACCACCGCCGCCGTCAGATGCGTGGCCGCCTGCCCGTCCGCCACCTTCTCAGGATCGTGCTTCCACTCTGCATGCTGGAAAGACAGCCCACTCAAGACCACCCCCACCACCGGCATCCCCAGCCCCGCATCTCCGCGAAACTCCACCAGCCGCTGCAGCCGCGGTGCCACCACCTCCGCCTTCGTCATGTCCTCGCCCTTCATCGGCCAGTAGTACAGCCGCCCCTCTGCCCGCGACAGGTACCACTCCCCCGGACTATCCAGCGCCGCCCGGAAGTTCTCCACATAGTACCGCGCGGTCGGCTCCCAGTATCCTATCGGATAGCCGCTCGGATTGCGGAACATCACCGTCTTCGCCTCAGTGTCCACCTCCTGAATCCAGTGCCGTGACGCCGTCCACGCGTGATAGGCAATCACATTCACATCCCCAAGCTCCGCCCACCGCTGCACGTCCTCGTCCTTGAACCGGAACCCCTTCTTCGCATCCGGGTCCGAGCGCGCCGCCTTGCGGTCCTTCAGGGGCTGCAGCGGCCCCGCGATGTTCAGATACCCCTCATTAGGTGTCCGCGCCCGCACCCGCCGCTCCCCGTTCACAAACAGTTGATGGAAGTACCACTCCCCCCTCTTCGCCTCCGGCACCTCTGCCGTCCACACCCCACCCTCCCCGCGCTTCCAGCCCTTGATAGCGCTGCCACCCGTGAACACCGGCTTCTCGCCCTTCATGGCGATGTAGACCACCGGCGCGTCTTTCGCTCCGCCATCTTCCGGCCCAAACACAATCGGCTCTTGCAGCCGGTATGTCCCGCCGCGCACCACGACCTTGAACGGCCCCACCTCCCCCCGCGCTCGTGCCGCACGCACCGCCCGCTGCGCTCCAGCCACGCTCCCCAGCGGCTTGGCCAGTGTACCCGCCGCCGCATCATCACCTGCGGGGGCCACATACAACGTAACCGGCGCCGCCACACTAATACCCGCCACTATTAGGGACCCCATGAGGCCCATCAGGAGTCGGTACATTAGCGCCATCCTTTCCCTCAAAGCCGCCTTGAAGCCTGTAGGAGCGCTCACCAGAGCGCGATTCCGGGCCACGTGCAATGCCATCCCAACCCTCAAACAATTGGCGGCCCGACGCTCCTATACCTTCTTCCGCACCACCGGGAAGGAACTCCCGCCCTTGAGCCGAATATCATTCCCAACCGCTTCACCATGGAGGACAACATGCGCCTCTGCCTCTCGATCGTCCTGTTGCTCATTGTGGTCAATGCTGCCCACTCCGCCGACGTCGCCGGCATGGCCCTCGTTCCGGAAGGGGAGTTCACCATGGGCGGTCCTGGCAAGGCCATTGACGAAGACGCCGCCGAACGCCCCGAGCACAAGCTGACCCTCCCCGGCTTCTACCTCGATGTCTACGAAGTAACCACCACCCAGTACGCCGCCTTCCTCAGCGCCGTGAACCGCACCCAGGACGAGGCCGGCCACTCCTTCTTCGGCCTGCCGCAATACATGGTGGTGGAGAAGGTTGACGGCCAGTGGCGTCCCCTCAAGGGCAAAGAGAAGTTCCCGATGACCAACGTGACGTGGTACGGCGCTAATGCCTACGCCAAATGGGCCGGCAAGCGCCTGCCGACAGAAGCCGAGTGGGAGAAAGCCGCCCGCGGCACCGACGCCCGCAAGTTCGTCTGGGGCGCCGACTTCGACCCGGGCCGCATGCGCTTCGGCCAGGACAGCATCGGCCCCGTCGGCGAGCGACCCACCGGCGTCTCGCAATACGGCTGCCATGACATGGCCGGCAACGTCTGGGAGTGGACCAGCAGCGTCTTCAAGCCCTATCCCTACGTCGCCACCGATGGCCGTGAAGACCCAACCTCCGCCGACCGCCGAGTAGCCCGCGGCGGCAGCTTCACCGGCGAGCCTTCCATAGCCACCACAACCTACCGCTTCCGTCCCTACCCGCAAGAAGCCTATCACTACCTGGGCTTCCGCTGCGCCAAATAGACCCGCGGCAGGAGCGCTCCCCGTGCGACCGCCTTACAGCCGTACGAGCGGCATCCCTGCGACTGTATACAGTCGCCACGCGAGATCTCGCCAATAGAGTGGGGCTTCCAGCCCCACGGCCCACGCAACGCAATGCCTTTGCAGCCATACGAGCGCAATCCGCCGCCTCTGCAGCCGTACGAGCGGCATCCTGCCGCGAGATTTCGCCAATGGAGTGGGGCTTCCAGCCCCACGGCCCACGCAACGCAATCGCCCAAAATGGGGACGGAGCCTTCGTGCGCCACTCTCCCGCGACAGAACCCGACACGCGACCTTCGCGCGAAGGCTCCGTCCCCATTTTGACCAATAACCTACAACACCCGTCGGACAGCCACCCAAACCGGAGGTCCTTTCCCAATGTCCCACGAACGCCTGCTGCTAGCCTGCCTCTTCCTCGCCTTCGCCCTCACCGGCTGCGCCACCGCAGCCCCAACCATGCTCTACGTCTCACCGACCGGCAATGACGCCGCCAACGGCCGCGCCGCCGTGCGCCAGGGCCCCAACGGCCCCCTCGCCACCCTTGCCGGCGCTCGCGACCTGGTGCGCAAGCTGAAGCAGGCCGGACAGTTCCCTGCCGGCGGCGTCATCATCGAGGCCCAGCCCGGCGTGTACGAGATGGCGGCCTCCCTCGATCTCACCGCCGATGACTCCGGAAGCGAAAACGCCCCCATCATCTACCGCGCCAAACAGGGGGCGGAGGTCCGCCTCGTGGGTGGCAAACAAGTCACCAACTGGCAACTCGTGACCGACCCCGCCGCCCTTGAGCGCCTCGACGAGGGCGCCCGCGGCAAGGTCTACCAGGCCGATCTCAAAGCCCTCGGCATCACCGATCTCGGCGACGTCATAGCCAACGGCAAGCGCCTCGAAGTCTTCTTCCAGGACAAGCCCATGACCCTCTCCCGCTGGCCCAACGAGGGCTTCGTCCGCATCAAGGACCTCGCCGGCGGCGCCCCGCACAAGATCCACGGCATCCCCGGCGACAAGATCGGCAAGTTCGTCTACGAAGGCGACCGCCCCGAGCGTTGGGTGAAGGAGAAGGACGTCTGGCTGCACGGCTACTGGTTCTGGGACTGGTCCGACCAGCGCCAGAAGATCGAGTCCATCGACACCCAGAACAAAGTCATCTCCCTCACCCCGCCCTACCACGGCTACGGCTACCGCAAAAACCAGTGGTACTACGCTTTCAACGTCCTCGCCGAACTCGACTCCCCCGGCGAGTGGTATCTCGACCGCGAGACCAGCACGCTCTACTTCTGGCCTCCCTCCCCCATCAACAAGGCCAAGACCCTCGTCTCGGTCATCCCGGCCCTGATCAACACCGTCAACACCAACCACGTAACCTTCCAGGGCTTCACCATCGAGGCCACGCGCAGCACCCCCGTCAACGTCGGCGGTGGCACCGGCGTGAAAGTGGTGGCCTGCACCATCCGCAACACCGGCGGCTCCGCCGTCAGCATGAGCGGCACCAATAACGGCGTGATCGGCTGCGACGTCTACGAGACCGCCAGCGGCGGCATTCACCTCACCGGCGGCGACCGCAACAAGCTCATCCCCGCCGGTCTGTACGCCGAAAACAACCACGTCCACCACTACGCCCGCTGGAACCGCGTCTACAACCCCGGCATCACGCTCAGCGGCGTCGGCAACCGCGCCTCCCACAACCTCATCGACAACGCCCCGCACATGGCCATGGGCTTCGGCGGCAACAACCACCTCATCGAATACAACGAGATCCACAGCGTCTGCTATGAGTCCAACGACGCCGGCGCCATCTACACCGGCCGCAACTGGTCCATGGCGGGCACCAAGATCGTCAACAACTACCTCCACCACATCAACGGCTTCGAAGGCCGTGGCTGCGTCGGCGTCTACCTCGACGACCAGTTCGGCAGCACCAACATCGACAACAACCTCTTCTACAACGTCACCCGCGCGGCCATGATCGGCGGCGGGCGCAACTGCACCATTAACAACAGCATCTTCGTAGACTGTGTCCCAGCCACCCACGTTGACGCCCGCGGCCTCGGCTGGGCCGCCGGCGGCAACCCCGGCATGGTCAAGTCCCTCACCGACCTGCCCTACAAGGAATCCCCGTGGAAGGAGCAATATCCCTGGCTCCTCACGCTCCTCGACGACGAGCCCATGGCGCCCAAGTACAACGTCATCGCCCACAACATCTGCGTCGGCGGACGCTGGGGCGACTTCGAGGGCAAGGCCAAGCCGCTGATCACCTTCACCGACAACCTGCTCGACCAGGACCCGCAGTTCGTCAAGTCCGTGCGCGTGGCGACCGAGAAGACCCCGCCGCTCGCCACCGACTTCGCCCTCAAGCCCTCTTCCCCGGCCTTCGCGCTCGGCTTCAAGCCCCTGCCGCTGGCCAAGATGGGCCTCGACCCCAGGCTCCCCCGCGCCTCCTGGCCTGTAAAGAGCCCGGTCCGCCCGATGATCGCCCCGCCGCCGACCGCGCCCAAAGCCCAGCGCACCGCCCCGGTGACCCTCAAGGTCGCCCGCCGCGCGGCCAACATCATCATTGACGGCACCGTCACCCCCGCCGAATGGCCCGGAGCCGGCGTCCCCGTTGAGCAGGGCCTGACCGGCCAGAAGGTCTCCCCGCCCAGCCAGGCCTGGGTCCAGTGGGACGACCAGGCCCTCTACGTCGCCATAGATAACTCAGTCAACCCCAAGTTCCCGATCCGCCCCGGCAACGCCTGGGGCCAGGATGACGCCGTAGAGATCGCCATCCGCAATCCCGCCACCAAGGACGCCCCGATCCTCGTCCTCCGCGGCTTCCCGAGCGGCCACTTCGAGAGCACCGACGAAGCCGGCGCCCCGGCCGCCGCCGCCAGGAAAGCCGCCGAGAACGTCCAATACAAGGCCAAAGTGGTGGATGACAAGAAGTGGACCAACGAATGGCGCATCCCGTGGGCCTCACTGGGCATAGACCCCGCCAAAGCCGGGAAGCTCCAGTTCAACATAAGCGCCCGCAAGTCCGCCGATGAGCTATGGATAGAATGGCAGGGCACCAGCGCCAGCACCTGGGAAGTAAGCAACGCCGGCCTCATCGAGCTGGTCCGGTAGGACGGACGTCTCGCCCGTCTCCCGCCGTTCGGAGGGGCCGAGCTTTAGCCGGCCCTGCCGTCATCACCGACCAAGCTTCGCATCTCAATGGAGGGGCCGAGCTTTAGCCGGCCCTGCCGTTATCACCGACCAACAAAGCAGCGGGGACTGACCCCAATTTCGCAACCTTGCCCTTCGCCCCATTCAAACCCTCACGCGAAATTGGGGTCTGTCCCCGCTCCGTCCGCAACGCGCACACCAAAGGGGGCACACAACAATGCGCACCATCATCCTGGTTCTCCTCAGCCTCACGCCACTAACCACCGCCAACGCCGCCGAAGAAACCCTCTCCGGCCTCGTCCTCGGCCCCGACGGCCAACCTGCGGCGGGCGCGACCGTCGTCGCCATGAAATACGTCGCCAAAGTCGGCGGAAGTGCCGTCGAGCTAACCACCGACGCCGAGGGGCGCTTCTCCTATGACTACCAAATCGTTGCGCGGCCGAAGGCACAGGGCCCCGGCTGGGGTGGCCGCCTCATCGGGCAGTTCACTGCCGAGGGCGGGGAAACCGAACAGGACGCTGGAGTGTTTGAGTTTGAGGTGCCCGATGGTCAGTAGCACCATACCGCGAGGAGTGACATGATGAAGCACGTAATCTGGTCGCTTGCGGCTATTCTCATCTCAGGAGCCATCGCCATGGCCCAGGCCACACCACCCGAGTACAAGCCGCAGCCCGCGAAGCTCTTCACCCCGCGCAACGGCCTTGGCAACGTCCTCGCCAAGCTCGACGCCGGCAAGGACGTCCGCATTGCCTACTTCGGCGGCAGCATCACTGCCGCCGCCGGCTGGCGCCCCAAGACCCTCAAGTGGTTCCAGGAAACATGGCCCAACGCCAAGGTCTCCGAGATCCACGCTGCCATCGGTGGCACCGGCTCCGACCTCGGCGTCTTCCGTTGCCGCCAGGACGTGCTCAGCAAGAATCCCGATCTCGTCTTCGCCGAGTTCGCCGTCAACGACAGCGGCGCCATGCCCGAGGCCATCTGGCGCTCGATGGAGGGCATCGTCCGCCAGATCTGGTCTCAGGACCCCACGATTGATATCTGCTACGTCTACACCATCACCGCCAGCATCGCCCCCGACCTCGAAAACGGCATGTGTCCCCGCGCCGCCGGTGCCGACGAGATGCTCGCCGACTACTACGGCATCCCCTCGATCAACGTCGGCCTGCGCATCGCCCAGCTCAAGGCGGAAGACAAGCTGATCTACGCCTCCGCCAAGGATGAAAACGGCAAGCCCCTCCCCGGCCCCGAGGGCCACATCGTCTTCTCCGATGACAGCGTCCACCCCCTCGACGCCGGCCACCAGATCTACACCGAGGTCATCGCCAACGCCATCACCGAACTCCGCGCGGGCGCCAAACCGGGCCCGCACGAGCTAAAGCCAGCCTTCATGCCCGGCAACATGGAGCAAGCCCGGCTCGTTCCCCTGACGCCCGCCATCCTCACCCCCGGCTGGACCAAGCTCAACCCCGCCGAGGGCCTCGCTGCACGCTTCAAATCGGTCATGCCCGAGCTGTGGCAGGCCAGCACGCCGGGCGAGAAGATCAGCTTCAAGTTCAAGGGCACCACCGCCCGCCTCTACGACCTCGTAGGCCCCAACGGCGGCCAGGTCATCGTCACGGTTGACGGCAAGACCAGCGGCCCCCGCCCCCGCTTCGACAGCTACTGCACCTACCACCGCCCGGCGGCGGTATCCCTCTGTGAAGGCCTGCCGGACACCGTTCACGAAGTAACAGTGGAACTGGACAGCAAGCAACCGGACCGCAGTTCAGTAACCAACCGCGAGAAGGACAAACCAAACTTCAACCCGGCCACCTACGACGGCACCAACCTCTGGGTAGCCAGCCTAATGCTAATCGGCGACCTCGTCCCGTAGCCGACCCGCGCCGTACGAGCGGCATCCCTGCCGCGAGCTAACGCCAACAGAGCCCGGCTTCCAGCCGGGCGAGTGAGCGCCTCCCATCACGTTTCGTCGATCACAGGAACCACACACACAATGCCCACCACCATGCAACAAATCATCAACGACCTCTGGCTCCTCCCGCGCCACATCGTCAGCGACGCCTACGACGAGGCCCTCCGCCGCCTCAATACCTACCTCCCCCTAACCATCCACGAAGTCCCCTCCGGCACCGAATGCTGGACCTGGCGCATCCCCAACAAGTGGCAGGCCAACGAAGCCTGGATCGAGGCCGCGGACACCGGCGAGCGTCTACTCGACCTCGCCGACCATCCCCTCCACATCCTCTACGGCTCCCTCCCCTTCGATGGCACGGTCTCGCGCGACGAGCTCTTCCGCCATCTCCGCTGGCAGGACGACCGCCCCGGCGCCATCCCCTTCGACTTCAAGTACTACGAGCGCGACTGGGGCTTCTGCCTGCCCAAGAACGCCCTCAGCCGCTTCACCGCCGAGCAGTACCGCGTGAAGATTGACGTCGTGGACGAACCCGGCGCCCTCAAGATCGGCGAGCACTTCATCCAGGGCCAGACCGACCGCTGCGTCGTCATCGTCTCCCACCTCTGCCACCCGGCCATGGTCAACGACGACCTCGCCGGAGTAGCCGTCAGCGCCGACGTCGCCCGCAACCTGCCCGCGAGCCCCTACTACTCCTACCGCTTCCTGTACCTCCCCGAGACCATCGGCTCGGTCGCCTACCTCTCGCAACACGAGCCCCTCATCCCCACCATGGCCGCGGGCATCTTCCTAGAGATGCTCGCCACCTCCGGCCCACTCGCCCTGCAGCACTCCTACGAGCACGACGCCCGCATCGACCACGCCGCCACCTACGTCCTGGCCAAGCACCAGCCAGACCTGCAGGAGGGCGCTTTCCGCACGATCATCGGCAACGACGAGATGGTCTTCGACAGCCCCGGCGTGCGCATCCCGATGATCAGCCTCTCCCGCTGGCCCTACCCTGAATACCACACGAGCGACGACAACCCGAACGTGGTCGTCCCCGAAAACCTCGTCCACGCCCGCGACGCGGTCCTCGACCTCATCCGCTACCTCGAGGCTGACTACGTCCCGAAACGCAACTTCCGCGGTCCGCTCTTCCTATCCGGCTATGGTCTGTGGGTGGATTGGCGCGTGAACAGAAAACTAAACCGCGCCCTGGAGTGGGTAATCAACAATCTCGAGGGGGACTACAGCATCTCAGAGCTAGCCGCCAAAGCGGACATAGACTTCTGGGAACTCAAACAGTGGCTCGACAAAGCCCTCGCCCAGGGAGTAATAACCAAACACCCGGCCCTCTGATCCCGCGCCTTACCCGTCGGCTGTAGGGCCGGGCTTGGCGATGTCTGCATCGCAGCTCGCACCCGGCCGGCCGTCATCACCGACCAACCTCGCCAGAAAATGGGGACTGACACCACTTTCGCAACCTTCCCTCCCGCTCCCCACCAAACCCTCACGCGAAAATGGTGTCTGTCCCCACTTTCCCGATTCCCCTCACACCCCGATTCCCCTCACTCAAACCTCATACCTCAAAAACCGGTGATCGCAAGGCGATCCCTGCGCCGCCCACATCCGCCCTTTCCCCACCTCCGCCACAAACGATAGCAGCGTAATCAGCGGCCTCTCGCCCTTCGAATGCACACACACTCCGCTATCCGTCCGCGGAAAATGCGCCCGCTGCGCCGCATATATCGCCTCCCTGTCCACCACACTCCGCCGC
The DNA here is from genome assembly GCA_039683575.1 of Armatimonadia bacterium. Taxonomy (GTDB): domain Bacteria; phylum Armatimonadota; class Zipacnadia; order Zipacnadales; family UBA11051; genus JAJFUB01. The sequence goes on from JBDKRC010000157.1 coordinate 9,779, forward strand.
CGCACCACCTCCCGCGCGTGGTATGCCCGCGGGTCAGCCGTCCGCTGCTCCGCCTCCGTCAACCCGCCGAACTTCGGGCTATGGTACGAGTTCGCATGCACCACGAACCCCTCCTCACTCCGCACCACCGCGATCTCCCCCGGCAGCGTCTCCACGCAGCAGACGTCGCCCCCCGCATCCCCCAACGTGTAGTTCAAACAGCACATCCTCCGCACCCGCTTCAGCAGGGCCAGCGCGTCCTTTGTGCTCTCCTGCGCCAGCAGCATTCGCGTCATGAAGTTGTACGGCACCCCCGGCCCGCCCCACTCCGCCCCGCCCAGGGGCTCCTTCGCCGTCCGCCGGTATGACAGGAAATTCGCCGCCACAGCCACCTTCTCCGACAGCCCCGGCCGCCCGACCGTCCCCGCAATCGCAAAGCTCAAAAACGCCGGTCCCGCCGTCGGCTGTCCGTGCAAAAGCACCATGTACGGCTGCCAGAACGTCCACCAGTCCATGTTCCACGCCACCAGCGAGCTCTCGCCATACTGCGCCGTAAAGCTCGTGCACCCGTCCGCCCCCTCCAGATCATCCACCGGCCCTTCCGTTACCGTGTTTACCGCCTGCTGCAGCTTGCATCCATGCCACGAGTGCAGTTCCGTCGCGCAACTGAGCCGGAACACATCCTCAAAGTCCAGCCCCGCCCCGTCGGCAATGCCCTGCACCTCTTCCAGAAGCTCCGGCGCCTCCGCCCGCACACACGGCACCGCCTCCTGTGCCACTCGCTTGCCTTCCTCCAGATACTCATCGCGCAGCAGCCACCCGTCAAACTTCCCCGCCAGCCGCCGGATCAGCCCCCTACAAGCCCGCCCGTGCGCCAGCCCCATCTCATACGGCGATCCAGACATCTCGATCACGGGAAATCTGACTGCCTGTCTCATTGCAGTGGCCTCCGGTGACGCCTTGGGTGAATAGGTCTGAGCCATTTCTCCCACGCCGCCCGGCGACACCTGCTTCCGCCACAACAACGATCAGCGCCTGCCTGCCGCCCCCGTTAGCCTGAACCCCCGGCACCGCCCGCACGTCCGCGACACTACTGGATCATCTACTTCCAGATCATCCTGCCGTCCGCTCTCCTGACCCGGAGGAATGCCAAGATGGAACCTTCACCCAGGCGCCTCGGCGCTGCAGCCCCGGCTGTGCTAATGACTGTCGGCGGCATCCTGCTCATGCTGGCCGCCGGGGATGCCCTCTATCTGCTCACAGGCATGGCACGCGACTTGCGCACCATGTCCACGAAGCTGAACAATCTCGACGCGATGACCACCCAGATCCAGCGTATGAGCACGAGTCTCAGCCGCTTCGATGAGACCAACGAGAGACTCACCAGCATGGACTTAAGCACACGCTTCATTCCGGTGCTGGCGGGCGCAGCCACCCGGGCTCTGGGCGAATCCATCACCACCAACCAGAAGCTTCAACTCGCCAACACCCGTCTCGCGGCCACAAATCTCTACATCCGCACCACGACCGAAAAACTCAACGCCACCAACGGCAACCTGGCCGGGATGCGGACGGACATCGCCCATGTGGGCGACTCGATGGACAAGATGGCGGTGCAGTTCTCCACCCTCGACGACATGAAAGCCCTGCTCGCGCAGACTAACTCCGGCCTCGGCAAAACCGTCGCCGGCATTGACCAGATGACCGCCGGCGTCGGCGAAATGAGAGCCGGACTCGAGGACATGCGGGCTCAGTTAAAGGGCATGAACGCCCAACTCGCCGTCCTCGCCGAAGTCAGCAGCGGCATCCAGCAGATGCAGACCCGCCTCGAAAGCATGAACTCGAGTCTCGCCTCGCTGCCGCAAATGCAGGCCGGCTTCGACGAAATGCAGCTGCAGCTTCGCAGCATGAATACCCAACTCGCGGTCTTGCCGCAGATGAAGACCAGCCTCGACCAAACCAATGCCACCCTGCAGTCAACCACCGTCGCCCTAAAGCCCCTGGGCGAATCCCTGCCCCTCCTCACCACCTCGATGCAGCAGATGAACAAGACCACTGCTGAAATGGCCAAAAGCCTCCGCAAGCTGCCGACCCAGGGCGCTCTGGGCGTCGGTGCCATAGTTGCCGCTGAATTCCTCGCCGGAGACTAGCCACGATGCCCTCTGACAGCGCTTCACCTCCCGTGGAGCCAGCTCGCTCACCTGGCAGGAGAACGGGGGACGAAGCAGCAATAATCATCTGGCTCACCTTCCACCAGGGATGAAGCAGCGTCATGGATATCGCCATCGAGGAGATCACCTGCAAATCCGCCCTGACGGGCTCCGGCGGCCACTATCGCCTGAACCCCTACGGAGGCTGCGAGCATGCGTGCGTATACTGCTATGCCACGTACCTGACGCGCTGGCGCGGCCAAAGCGGCCCCTGGGGGACCTGGGTGCAGGTGAAGACCAACGTTGCGCGCGTGCTGGAGAAGGAGTTGAGGCGCAAGCGGGGCATCGAGGTCTTCCTGTCTACCGCTTGCGATGTGTACCAGCCGGTCGAGAAACAGTACCGCCTAACCCGCCAGTGCCTCTCCGTGCTCGCCCTCGCCGCGCAGCAAGATGAGGGCCCGCATGTCTTCGTGGTGACAAAGTCCGATCTCATCCTCCGCGACCTCGACGTGCTTCAGGTCTTCCCCGAAGGCAAGCTCAAGGTCGCCTTCTCGGTCACGACCCACCGCGATGAGGTGGCCGCCATCGTTGAGCCTCACGCCCCCTCCCCTTCGCGCAGGCTTGCCGCACTCAGGACCCTCACCGCCGCGGGCATACACGCCGGCCTGCTCGTAAGCCCGGTGCTGCCCTACGTCACCGAACGCGACCTGCCGGAACTCCTCGACGAGGCCGAGCAGGCTGGCTGCCAGTTCATCGGGTTCGACATGCTACACTATCTTGACCGGCACGTCGGCGCAAAGCTGCGCGAAGCCTACCGCCACCTCGGCCAGGAGGCCCAGGAGCGGCTTGAGCAGGCCCGCGACTCCACCACCTACGAGCCCGAAGTGCGCCAGTTGATCGCCCGTCTGATGAAGGGCCGGCGCTTCGGCGACCAGACCTGGCGGTCATGAGTCCGGGTCTCACTCCCACCACAAACAAAAATGGCAGCGGCTCTCGCCGCTGCCAATTTCCTCCATTTGCTCGCCGCTCAGGGATCGACTTCAGCAACCTGAACCCCGGCTTGGATCGGGTGCTCAACGATTGTCTCTTTCTCCACCAGCCCGTCTCGGAAGTGTATTATCCTCTCGGCATGTTGCCCAATGTCAGGCTCGTGGGTCACGATCACCACGGTGCGCCCTTCGCGGTGCAGCCCCTGCAGGATCGCCATGATCTCTTCGCTCTGCTTCGTCGCGAGGTTCCCGGTCGGCTCGTCCCCCATGATGATCTCGGGGTCGTTCACCAGCGACCGCGCAATCGCCACGCGCTGCTGCTGACCGCCCGAAAGCTCCCGCGGCTTGTGCCCCATCCGATCCCCTAAGCCCACCGCCTCCAGAGCCTGCTTCGCCCGCTCCTGGCGCTCGGCCTTGGTCGGCCGCGTCGGGTTGTACATCATCGGCAATTCTACATTCCGCAGCGCCGTGGCATTTGCCAGCAGGTTGTAGCTCTGGAAGATGAACCCGATCCGCTGGTTCCGCACCCGCGCCAACTCATACTGATCCATGCCCGACACGTCAATCCCGCCGATCAGGCACTTGCCCGCCGTCGGCCTGTCGAGACACCCGATCAGGTGCATGAACGTGGACTTGCCGGACCCCGATGGCCCCATCACTGCCACGAACTCACCCTTCTTGATGCTGACGGACACCCCTCGCAGCGCCTCCACCACCACGTCACCCATCTGGTATGACTTACGGAGGTCAACCGTCTCGATCATGGCTGCGCCACCCCCTCTTCACCGGGAAGAGGCAGTGTCGCCATAGCTCTCTGCAGGCCGATCTCAGCCACCTGGTAAGCAAACCGCGCCCGCACCGCGTCCGCCTGTGCACTCGTCAAAGATTGCCGGGCATCGGTGACCTCAATCAGGATTGCCAGCCCCTCGCGGTACTTGACCTCCGCGGCGTTCAGCCGCGCCGTCGCCGCCGTCACCGCCTCCTCAGTAGCCTTGATGCTCTCCGCCGACCGCTCCAGTTCGAACAGCGCGTCCTGTACCTCCAGCGTCGCCTGGTTGGTCAGCGTCTGCAGTTCGGCCTCGCTGCCGATGACATTGGCTTTCGCCGCGTCTTCCGCTGCCTTCGTAAACCCGCCATCGGCAAGCGGCCAGGTCAGGCCCGCGGTGAGATCCCATGAGCCCCGGCTATCACTCCAGTCGTCACTACTGCCCGCTGCCTGCCCGCCGATTTCCACCACCGGGCCGCGTGCTGCCTTGGCCACTCGCACCCCGGACTTCCGTCCCTGGATCACGGCCCGTTGTGACTGCAGGTCTGGTCGCTTCTCAATCGCCGTCGCCACTGCCTCCGCCTGGCTCGGCACCGTTCCCTGCGCACCGATGATCGACGGTGCCAACTGCAGCTCGGTCGTGTACGGGATACCCATGTCGGCCTTCAGAGCCGCCATCGTCGACTTGACCGTGCTCTGGGCGTCGATCAAGCTCAACCGTGCCTGGGCCAGGTCTTCATCCACAGTATGGATCTCAACCGCGGCCACTGTCCCCTGCTCGATTTGCTTCTCCACCTGCTTCCGGTGCTGCTCTGCAGCGTCTACACCGGCCTTCGCCACGCCCACAAGCTCTGCCGCCGCCAGAACCGCGTAGTAGTCATCCGCCACCAGCGACGCGACCAACAGCCTCTGATCCGCGTACGACGAGCCCGCGGCGGACACGCTCGCCCGGCTCTGCGCCACCGAATCGGATCGCCCGCTGCGCCAGAAGGTCATTCCCAGAATCAGGCTTGCGCCATCGGTGTCCTGGGCAACCCCGCCTCCCGAGGCTCCCCTGGCCCCTTGCGACGCGTCCAGCGTCAACTGCGGCGAATAGCTGCTCCGCGCCTGCTTCAGCCCGGCGCGCGCTACTGCGATGCTCTGCTGGGATGAAATCAGTTGAGGATTGTGCTCCAGCGCGATCTTGATGATGTCCTCGACTGTGAGCGGCTGGCTCTGCTCTTGTGCCCATGCCGCTGACAGAACCATCGTCAGCGCCAGGACTATGATGCTAGCGTACTTATTCATATCGCAACGACTCCACTGGATCGAGATCAGCGGCCTTCCGCGCCGGCAGCAGACCGAAAACAATGCCTACGGCGGCTGCAAAGCCGAAGGACAGGAAAACCCACGGAACTTGGACTGCGCTGTTCAGGCCGAACAGCCGCACGACATAGGCGGTGCCAATCCCAAACCTGACACCGAGAACGCCTCCGGCGAGGCTCAGAGTCATGGACTCAATCAGGAACTGCAGCATGATGTCCCGCGGCGTGGCCCCCAGCGCCTTGCGCAAGCCGATCTCCCGCGTGCGCTCGGTCACCGACACCAGCATGATGTTCATGATGCCGATGCCGCCCACCAGTAGCGACACGATGGCGATAGAGGAAAACAACAGCGTCATGATCTGATTGGTCGCTTCAGCGCTCTGAACGAGATCGGCCGCCGCGAAGATGCGGAAGTCGTTGTCCTCGGTCGCCTTGAGCTTGTGCCGCTCGCGTAGCAGCGCCTGCACCTCGGTCCGCACCCGGTCGGCCTGCGACATCTCCGCCGCCAGCACCGTGATACCATTGACCGTGTTCTTGGTGGTCGAGCCACTGGTGGCGCCGATCACGCGGGAAATGGCGGTGTTGAGGGGCACGTAGATGGTGTCGTCCGGATCAAAAGGCCCTGTCGCCCCCTTGGCCTTTGTGACGCCGATGATCGAGAACGTGAGGCCCTTGATGCGCACCTTCTCGCCCACCACATACTCGCCCTTGCCAAACAAGTTCTCCACGACCGTTGGGCCCAGCACCGCAACCTTCCGGCGCCGCCTGTTCTCATCGGCCGTGAAGAACTGCCCCTGCGCCAGCGTGACCTTTCCCACTTCTGGGTAATTCTCGGTCGTGCCCTGGATGCTCGTGCTGGTGTTGTTGTTGCCGGCCTTAACCTGGGCCTTGGTGCTGACTTCTGGCGACACCGCGGTGGCGCCACGCACTTCCTTGCCGATGGCCTCGGCATCGTCAACAGTCAGCGTGGCCGCCGACCCCATGCCACCACCGACCGGCCCCCGCCCCTGCCCCGGCATGATGCGCAACGTATTTGTCCCCATGGCCTCAAACCGGGCCAACGTCGCCGCTTTGGCGCCGGCAGTCAGGGATACCGCCCCGATTACCGCGCCAACTCCGAAGATGATCCCCAGCATCGTCAGCGCCGAGCGCAGACGGTTCGCCAGGATTGCCTCGAAACAGAGTTGTACCGCTTCCCAGACCGACATTACGGCCGCTCCTTAATCATACCGCGCTACTACTTCGTCTTCAGGAACCCGCCTCCGGCGCCCATGCCGGGCGGTCCACCCTTCGGCATGCCACTACTCGCCGCTCCCTCGGGCGCGCCAAGCTGTGGCATGATCACCTTGTCGCCTTCATTGAGGCCGGAGAGGATCTCGGTCGTGTCGTCGCCCTGCAGCCCCACTTCCACCAGCACGGTCCGCGGCTGTGGATCACCGGGAATGGTCACCGTGGCCTTGCCCTGCCGCTGCCGGATTGCGCGGCTCGGTAGAGTGAGGACGTTCTTCTTCTCTCCGGCGAGGAAGGTGCAAGTCGCGCTCAGTCCCGGCAACAGGCGTTTGTCATGGTCCAGCACCTCGATCTCAACCTTCACCGTCGTCACACTCGAGGTTGTGGTCGCTTGCGGCTCAACCCGCGTCACTCTCCCCTGGAGCACTTTGTTCTCCACCGAGTCCACCTCAATCTCCACCTGCTGCCCCGCATGGATATCCGCCAGGTCCGTCTCATCCACATCAACATCCACATACATCGTGCTCAGGTCCCCCAATTCCACAATCGAGGTCCCCGTCGCAATCCCCGACCGTCCGGAGTTCACGATCGTGCCCTCTTCCACGTCCTTGGCGAGAATGACGCCATCGCGCGGCGCCGTGATTGTCGTATAGCTCAAAGTGGTCCGCGTCTGCTGGACTTCAGCCGCTGCCTTCGTCACCTGCGCCTGCTGGTTGGCAACATCCGCCGCCTTGACCTGATTCTGCACCGCATTGGCCTTCGCATTTCGCAGCGCCCCGAGCGCCTGGCTCACTTTTGACCGCGCGGACGCCAGTTCCTGTGCCTGGTCCTGATCGATCGTGTTCCAGCGCTTCTGCGCGGCTACCAGATCAGCCTGTGCCTCCTGCAGCTTCGCCTCTGTGGACCGTCTTTCTGCCCCCTGGTCCTCATCAAGCGCGTCCCATTTTCGCTGTGCCGCCACCAGCGCCGCCTGAGACTGTTCCACCTGCGCCTCGGCCACGCGCAACTCCCCCGCCTGATCCGCTCCAACCGTCTTCACCAGTTCCTGCGCCTGCTCATAGGCTGCCTGCGCGTTCTCATACTTGTTCTGCGCCGTATCCAGGCTGCTCTGTGACAGATACCCCTCTGCGTTCAGCTTCTTCGCCCGGGCCAGTTCCTTCTGCGACACCGACACATCACTCTTCGCCTTATCCAGAGCCGCCCGCGCCTCCGCCAGGCCCTGTGGCTGCTGCGCCTGCTTCAGTCGCTTCACACTCTCCTGTGCCGACCGCAATGCTGCCTGCGCCTGGTCCAACGATGACCGCGCTGCCGTCTTCGACACCGGCTGCGTCGAACCCGTCAGCCGCTGCAGGTCCTCCTGCGCTGCCCGCACCGCGGCCCGCGACCTGTCCAGCGTGGACTGGGCATCCGCCCGGTCCCGGGGCTGCGTCGCCTTCTGCAGGCGCTTCAAATCGCTTGCTGCAGCGTCATAGCTTGCCTGCGCCTGCGCGATGGACGCCCGCGTCAACTCCGGCTGCGCATACGCCTGTGCCCGCGCCTGGTTGAGCTGAGCCTGGGTGCCCTGCATCCCCGCCAAAGCCTGCGTGTACGCACTCTGGGTGTCTGTAGGGTCGATCTTCGCGATCAGATCCCCGCGCTTGACCCGGTCGCCCACCTCCACCGCCAAAAGCACGACCTTGCCACCGGCGTCCGACTTGACTTCCACCGTCGTCAGCGCCTTAAGCGTCCCATCGGCCGTCACGGTCCGGCGGACGTCCCCGCGCTCAACGCTCACAACCTCCGGCCCCGTCGCGGCCGCCGGCTTGGCCGAGCGATGTCGCACCACCAGCACCACGCCCACCACCAGCACGACGATAATCCCTGCGATCAGCAGAATGCGCTTCATGTTGTCCTCACCATCTGTTACTCGTCGTCAGCTTCGGCTCCCTGGCCCTCACTTCGCCTTGGCAGTCTGCTTCAGCTTCTCGGCATACTGCTTCGCCGCCTCACGCAGAATCCCCAGGCTCTCGTGTACCTTCGTCAGTTCATTGTCATTCAGCCCCGACAGCATGTCCTCAACCTGCCCCCTCAGATGCGCCATGTGCATCTCGTGATTCTTCCTCCCCTTCGCCGTCTCGCTAACCCGCACCACCCGTCGGTCCTTCGGGTCAGCCGCCCGCCGCACTAGCCCGTGCGAGACGAGCCCGTCCACCAGCACCGTCACCGTGCTCGGATGCAGCCCCAGCTCTTCGGCCACTTGTGACATTGTCGGCTTCCCCAGGTGCGCGATGGTGCCCAGACAATGTATCTGCCCCATCGTAATATTCATCTCACTGCTCGGCGGGGTGGGCGGGCGCAGAAACCGCCCGAAGATATCCCGCATCAGCTCGCCGATCTCGCCTGTCCTGTCATCGTGAACACTCATGGATACCGCCTCGTAATACTTGTACCCAATAGTTTAGAGTATAAACTATTTTAGGGAACAATTAGTTCCGCGTCAAGGTCAAACCGCTCGTTCGCGCCACCACAGACGCAATCAGTCTTTCGACGCGACCGCCGTAAACTCATTCTCTCAAGGAGAGGAACATGAAGATCGGATCCGTCGTCTCCGCAGGAATGGTAGTTGCCGCCTCGCTAGTCGTAGCAGCCTTTGCCTTCGCCCAGGGAGGGGGCTTCGGTGGCCCGCCCCCTGCAGGACGTGGTGGCGGCCGGCAGGGAGGCCCCGGCGACATGGGGGCCATGACCTATCTGGAGAAGTCCTGGACTGCAGTCTCTTTCCAACTCGATTGCACTCCCGAGCAACAGGAGGCCCTCAAGCCCGTCTATGCCGCTGAACTGCAGACTCGGAACCAGGCCGTCGAGAAAGCCATGGGCAGCCGCGACCTCACCGCCATGCAAAAGGCCCTCGAGACCTGCAAGACCAACCTCAACACCAAACTCAAAGAAGCTCTCACCGATGACCAGTGGCAGAAGCTGCCCAGGCTCCTGCAGCAGGGCGCCCCACCACCGCCCGAATAACCAGACCTAACAAAATCGCCCGGCCGCATGAATCGGCCGGGCGATTTCCTTTTCCGTCAGCAAAAGAACGCCACCCTCAAGAGCTGCTATGCTTCGCACTGCTGACAGGCCTCACGCCGAGATCGGCCGCAAGCAGGCGTGCGGCGTGGCCCGCCGCGGGGCCCGCCTCCCACACGGCCATGAGCACAGCCGCTCGGTGCACGCCAGGGCATCCGCGATCTCCGCCTCAGTGGCCCCGTAGCACCTGGCCGCCTCGGTGTGATAGAAGACACAGTACTGGCAATTGTTGGCCGCCGCCAGCGCCAGGCAGATCAGTTGCTTCTGCTTCCTGCCAATGGCTGTATCCTCGACCTCCACCCGCTTGTACAACTCCCACTCCTCGTCCAAAGAAGAATCCGGCAGTCTCCGAAAGTACGCCGGCACAGACCCGAAGATGCTCTCGATGTCCCTGAAGATCTCTTCCCTTGTCATGTCAGACCACACTCGCCTCCCGCAGGAACCTGCTAACTCGCTGCTGACAAGGACGCCTGAGCCGGGATGTTGTTCAACAAGTCATACAAGAACTGCCAGCATCTGACAGATCCGTCTCCAACACGACCCGAACGGGAATATTGGCCTCCAAATGGAGACGGGAGGGGCGGGCCTTCTGGCCTCGACACCCTCCCGTCCTCTCCCAGGCTGTCAGTTGATCTGCCTAGCTGCCTGATGGCAAGCTGCTTGTCGCAGTCGCGACCGTGTTGGAGGTCCTGCTTCCCAGGGTCGTCCACGCGCCGATGGCCGCGATCGCGACCAGAGCCAGCAGCAGGGCGTACTCCACAGTCGTCAGGCCTTCCTCGTCCTTCCACAGTGACTTGAGCATCTCGCACCTCCCACATTCTCACACGCTGTAGCAGCGTGTCCCTGGCAGGCCCGAACTATACCATCTTCAGGTCTGCTTTGCCCATTCGGACGCATCCCCTCGGCAGCTTGTTCATCAAGATCTTCTATTTCCCTTATTTTCTCCCACTTTTTTTTTGAGCCCCTCAGGCCCCGGTAGTGTCTTCCTACGCCTTCGGCAAGTTTGCTCCTCAGCCACATAGAACCTCTCCGTAGTCAAATAACCCTCTGAGGCGCTTCTCGACAGACAGCCCGTGGTAGGGGTGGCGCTAACCCAAACCAGTAGGGCGGGCGGCTCGCCCGCCTGGGGTGCCGCCCGCCCTGCTGGTGAAATTGGGACCTGAGTTAGCGTACAGCAGGCGGCCTCCCGGGCTACCTCGCGACCTGCTCGACCCGCCCGTCACCATCGGTGTCCGTGCCGAGGACCCCGGTGCGCCATCTCCCGCAAACGTTGACGGCGAGCGGTATGGTGAATTACCATACGTCGCAGGTCTCAGTGGGAGAACCTGCCACCGGCGAACGCCCACCTCGCTCGGGTCGTCAACGAACCGACAGGCTGCCGGACCGATATCACCTATCCCATACGGTCCCGGAAGGGACGTGGGAACGCCGAACCGGCGCGGGTTACCGCTCATACCTTTCCTCCTGGCCAGCAGGGGGGCCCGCCCTACTAGTGAAACTGAGCCCCAAATCAGCGCGTATGGGGCTTGTACCCAGCCGTTATCACCAATCGACTGACGCTACGTGCCGCTACATGCAACGCTTCCCCTCCTTACAACTCGGGCGCGTCTCCTCTCAGGTCCTCGGTTTCCTGGCCCTTTTCGTCGTCCTGTACCTCATCAGCATTAGCAACTACCTCCTCTACCATAGCCTCGCCGAAGTCTTCAGCATCGTCATCGGCTTCGCCATCTTCGTCTTCGCCTGGACGGCTCGCCGCCACCTTGGCCGCGGCTTTCTAGTCTTCATCGGCACCTCATACCTCTTCGTCGCCGGCTTGGACCTGCTCCATACCTTCGCCTACAAGGGTATGGATATCTTCGGCCACGCCTCTGTGGACATCCCCACCCAGCTCTGGATCGCCGCGCGCTTAGTACAAGCGTTCTCGCTGCTGCTTGGCATGCTACTCATCGGCAAGTCCCTTCGGCCCCGCGCCGGCCTCGCGATCCAGGGCGTCATCTCGGCGGGTCTGCTCCTCGCCATCTTCTACTGGCACACCTTCCCTGTCTGCTACGTCGAGGGCCTCGGCCTCACCCCCTTCAAGGTCGTAGCCGAATATGTCGTCTGCGTCGCTCTGCTCGCCGCCCTCTTCTTGCTGGTTCGCAGACGGCACTTCCTTGATCACACCTCCTTCGCCTACCTCACCGCCGCTCTCATCGTCACCGTCATCGCCGAACTCTCCTTCACTCTCTATGTGGACGTCTACGGTTTCTTCAACTTCCTCGGCCACTTCTTCAAGATACTGTCCTTCTATCTCCTGTACCGCGCCATCATCGAGGTCGGCCTGGTCCGGCCCTTTAGCCTCCTCTTCCGCGAGCTACAGCACGAGCGCAGCCACCTGGAGAGCCGGGTCGCTGAGCGAACCGCGGCACTGACGCTCAGCAACCAGCGCCTCCAGACGGAGATCGAGAAGCACGATGCCGCCACCCGCGCTCTGGCTCATCGCGAGGCACGCTTCCGCAATCTGGTCGAGAACGCTAACAATGTCATTCTCCAGTTCGATCTCCAGGGCAAGGTCGTCTTCTTCAACCACTACGCCCAGAAGCTCTTTGGCTACAGCGAAGAGGAGCTGCTGGGTAAGCACATTAACACCATTGTTCCTCCCGAGGACCGCCGCGGCGTGTCTCTCAGGGACCTCATCGCCTCCATTATCGCCAGTCCGGAGCGCTACGCCGTTAACGAAAACGAAAACCTCACCCGCGACGGACGTCACCTCTGGATTTCCTGGTCAAACCAGGGCGTCTACGATGAAGACGGTAACATGATCGGCGTAATGTCCATCGGCACCGACCGCACCGCCGAGCGGGACTCCCAACGCGCCCTGGCTGCCAGCGAGGAGCGCTTCCGCACCTTCATGGAAAACTCCCCCGCCTCCGCCTTCATCAAAGATGGCGGAGGCGCCGTCGTCTATTCCAACCTCGCGGGCGCCGCCCAGTTCGACATGACCGTTGAAGACATCCTGGGCAAGACTGACCACGACCTCTGGCCGCCGGAGGTCGCCGAACGCATGATCGCCGATGACAACCACGTTCGCGACACCGGCGAGCCGCTGCAGCAGACCGAACAGATCGAGGTCAAGGGCCACCTTCGCACCTACCTCTTCTCCCGCTTCCGCATCCCTTCGGCCACCGGCCGTCCTCAGATCGGCATCCTGACTCGCGACGTCACCGAACTCCTCGAAGCCCAGCAGGCCCGCGAGCAGTCCGAGCAACGGTACCGGGAGCTGATCGAGAACGCTGGCACCATCGTCCTGCTCTGGGACCGCAGCGGCACTATCCAGTACCTCAATCTCTACGCCCTGCAACTCTTCGGCTACGAGGAGCATGAGATCGTCGGCCGGAATGTCACGATGCTGGTGCCGGCCACAGAGGCCTCTGGCCGTTCGCTGGAGGGTCTGGCCCAAGCTATCGCCAACGATCCCGAACGTTACGCCAGTGTCGAAAACGAGAACGTCACCAAGGATGGCCGTCGCCTCTGGATCGCCTGGTCCAACCGCGCCCTCCATGATGCTGACGGCAACTTCAACGTCATCATGGCCATCGGCATTGACCGCTCCCGCCAGCGCCAGGTCGAGGAGGCCCTCCTCGACAACCAGCAGCGCCTCCGCCGCCTCGCCTCCGAGCTATCACTCGCCGAGGAACGCGAGCGCCGCCGTCTCGCCACTGAGATCCACGACAACCTCAGCCAGACCCTCGCCTTCGCCAGAATGCAGGTCTCCGCGCTGCTCAATTCCGGCTGCGCCGAGGACTTCACCAAGCCCCTCGCCAACCTCCAGGAGCTACTGGAGGCCGCCGTTGCCGACACCCGCTCGATTACCTTCCAGCTAAGCCCCCCGGTCCTGTACCAGGTCGGCCTCGAAGCCGCTGTCGAGTGGTTAGGCGAGCAGACGGAGCAGCGCCACAACATCAAGTTCCACTATGAGCGCGACAAGGCCGAGAAGCCCCTCACCGACGACGTCCGCACGGTACTCTTCCAGGCCATGCGCGAACTCTTCGCGAACATGATAAAGCACTCGCAGGCCGCCAACGTGACGGTCCGCATGCAAGCGCCGGACGATTATCTGCAGGTAGTGGTGGAAGACGACGGGGTAGGCTTCGATCCGGAGCAGGTGCAGTGGACCGCCGAGCGCACCTCGGGCTACGGCCTATTCAACATCAAGGAGCGCCTCGAATACATAGGCGGCTCCCTCCAAATCACCTCCGCCCCCGGCCGGGGCGCCAAATTCCAGCTAACAGTCCCCCTCGCCCCCCCACAAAAGGACTGATCCGCCACCACCCACCAGCCGCAGCCCTCCGCCGTTCGCCGTTCGGAGGGGCCGAGCTTCAGCCGGCCCAGCCGTTATCCCCGACCCCTTGGCACATCCACTCCCTCCTCCGCCTCCTGTACGAGCGATCACCGATCGCG
>JBDKRC010000158.1:0-2972 GCA_039683575.1 Armatimonadia bacterium
TACACCGGCTCCCCCGCCCGCCTAAGCGCGGCCACTCGCTTCGCCACCTTCGACGAGTAGTACCCATAGAACGCCCCATTCACCACGACCACCACAAGCAAAAACGCCGCCACACCCTTCAGCAGGCGCACCAGCACCCGCCGCAGCTTATGTCGCGGCGTCTCGCCATAAATCATCACAACTTCCCCCTTCTCCGCTACTCCTCCAACCCCAAAACCTCCCCAACCTTCGCCACCACCTCATCCACAAACCGCGCCGTCTTCTGAATGTGCGTCGCCCCCAGCTTCCGCGCCCGCTCCTGCTCGGCCAAAAGCGTCGCCTTCCCGCTCAGCACAATCACCGGAATGTCGCTCCAAAGCGGGTTAGCCCGCATGGCCTCCAGCACATCCCACCCGCTCACGCCCCCCGGCATGAGAATGTCCATGAGCACCATCTGAAATTGCTCTTCCGGCGCCAGGCTCTGGCACAAAATCTCCAGCGCCTGCCGCCCGTCAGTAGCCTCAACGCAAGTGGCCCCAATATCCATCAGGGTATAACAAACCACCTGCCGCAGCTCGCGATCATCTTCGACAACAAGTATCCTCGGCACAAAAAACCCCTTCTTCTCGCCTGCTGTTTCCCGTCGTCATCACCTACACGTGTGCCTGTAGGAGCGCTCACCAGAGCGCGAAATCACCGACCAACCCTCGCCTCCTCCGCCCCCCTCGGCAACACCACCGCAATCCCCGCAGCAATCACTGGCAGCACAATCGTACACGCGAGCGCCAGCTTCAGATTCCCCGTCGCATCGGACAGCAGACCCACCGCCGGCGGAAACAGCCCCGCGAAGCCCCACGTGAGCCCCATGGCAATCGCCGACGCCACACTCATCCCCTGCGGCAGCAAGTCCTGCGTCTGCGCTATATTGACCGATTCGGCGCCGCGCAGCGTGGCTCCTGCCAAAAACAACAACAAGAACGTCAACAGCGGCGACGAGGACAGGCTGAAATACAGCAGCGGCAGGCTCATCAGCAGCGTGATGATGGTGATGAACCTCCGCCCATACCCTTCGCTCAAGCGGCTCCCGACAATCCCGCCAACCGCCCCTCCGCCCACAAACACAAACAGCACCGCGCCCTGAAACAGCGTCGAGTGCCCCAGCTTCCCTTGCAGCACCTGGATGAAGGTCGTAAACGACGTCACCGTCGCCGACCGCAGCACCATGACCAGGAACAGCGGCAAGAGCGGCCGCCAATGCGGCAGCAAGTCCCGCCGCAGACTGAACGCCTGCTCCTCCGGAACCCTGCAAGCCGCCTCCCCCTCGCACCCCGCCTCCCCCTCCGGCTGGAGGGGCCGAGTGTTCGGCTGTATCGCACATCCGGCCCGCTCTCTCCCCGGGTTATACTTCCAAAGCAGCCACACCGCCGCCAGACCCAGCGGCAGCGCCAGCACAAACCCTTGCAGCGGTCCCATCCCGAGCTTCAGTCCCGCGTCGTGCAGCAGCGGCGAACCCAGCGAAGCCACCGCATAGCCAATCGCCCCGCCGGCCCCGAAAATCCCCATCCCAAAGGCCCGCCTGCTCCCCGACGCCTCCGCCGCCAGCGACCCGCCTCGCGGATGGAAGAAGGCGATCCCCACGCCCGAGATCATCATGCAGGCCACGAACATCCAAAGCTGCGGCGCAAATCCCGCTGCGGACACGAACACGGTCGCCACGAGCAGCGCCAGTGGTATCGTGTTCTTCAGCCGGAACCGATCCACAAGATATCCAAACACCGGTTGGCCGAAGTTGGTCGTAGTCGAAAGCAGAAGCGAGATCAGGCCGATATCCCGGTCTGCCAGCTTGAACAGCGTCTGCACCGTAAACCACAGCGGCGGCACAAAGTTGGCATAGCCATCGCCAACAGCGTGACCAAACGTGCAGGCAAGCAAACGATTGCGACGAACAGGCCGTACTTCAGGATCAGGAACTATAACAGCAACACCTGCTAACTAGTGTATATCTGGGCATGCGCCTCGCCCGTGGCGGGCACTGCCCCCAACCTCCCCCTCCCGCGTAGGTGGGTTCGTCCCGAACCCACATCTCCGACCACTCCCCGTCTCCCGTCTCCCGTTTTCTGTTTTCTGTTTTCTGTTTTCTGTTTTCTGTTCCCGCCGTCCCTCCCCCTCACTTCTGCCGCGTCAGAAACTCCATGATCGCCCCAATATCCTGCGCTCGCGCCACCACCAGCACCTCATTATGCGGTGAGATCACCGCTCCCCCTCGCGGAATCGTCAGCCGCCCCTCTGCGTCGAAGATCCCGGCGATCACTGACGTCTGCGGGAACTTCTGCGACTGCACCAATTCCTGCACCGTCATCCCGGTAATCGCCGCCCCGTCGGGTATCTGCACCGCCAGCATCTCCGCCTCGCCCCCGCCGATCTCGGTGATCCGTCGCGCCTTCGGCCGCTCGATGGCAAAGACCACTTCGCGCATGAACATGTCGGCGCTGTTCAGAATCTGCGTCGCCCCCGCCACCTCGTAAGCCTCGCGGTACCGCGGATCGCCCATACGCGCCACGCGTGTTTTGACCCCAAACCGGTTCGCCAGCAGTATGAACGCCAGGTTATCGGCATCGCTGCGCATCAGCCCGCAAGCCACGTCGGCCCGGTCGATCCCCGCCTCTTCCAGCACCCGAATATCGGTCGCGGACCCGTTGATGGTCAGGATCCCCAGCTCGGCATAGAGCTGCTCGCAGCGCCGCTGATCCTGCTCAACCGCCACCACGTCATGGCGGTCGGCCAGCACCGCCGCCACCCGCCCGCCCGTCAGCCCCGCTCCACCGATGACGATATACATGCTCCCTCTCCTCAATCAGGACTAGCGCCGCGTAGGTGGGTGCGTCCCGACCCCACGCATTCCCGACCAACCCCGACGCCCCCCCAACACGCGTGTCATGACGTCCCCCCAACACCCGTGTCATTCTGAGGAGCGTCGTTTGCGACGAAGAATC
>JBDKRC010000159.1:0-10822 GCA_039683575.1 Armatimonadia bacterium
TATCACGTTTTGGGCGGGTAGTGAAGGGAGGGCTGGAAGGCGCTACATCTCAAGCGGTAGTACGCCCTGTCCAGTCTGTAGGCGAGCCACGGCGTCAGACATCTTCTTTTGCAGGTCCCTGTAGACGAGGGTTCGCCTGTCCATGCTCATGTTGAGAGGGTTGTTCTCGATGTCCCATGTCGGCTTGTGAGTACGACCTTCAACCCTCTTGGCCCGCCTGAGATAACCTCTTAGCTCGTTAGTGGCCAGTTCAGTCGTCGCATCTCTCAGCTTCTCCTCATGGTACGACTTCTCAGAATCCGACAACACGCTCCAAGCTCGCACGGCGTCAGCGCATAGCATCCGCAACTCTACACGCGGTTGTCTAGACTGCATATATGAGATAACACACTGGCCTACCTTCTCAACGTACTTCCACTGTGGTGTGTCTCTATCAAACGGAACGTAGCTAAGAGGTAGCTCCTCCCTCAACTGGAGGCCCTCGGAAAACGCCTTGTTTAGTTCGTTCACTTCAAGGCTATTGCAGATAAGCCTAATGGATGTCGGCCCCTTTGCTAGAACTGGGAAGGAAAGCTTCCACTGGGCCAACACTCTGGCAAAATCAGCCGCATCATCCTCATTTGTGACGACTGCGACGGCATGTCTTTCAGTCGCACTGGGGGGAATCTCGGCACGTTCGGACAGGTCGCGAGGCTTAACGCCGTCATAGCGGAGCATCTGGTCCTGCTTGAGGTTGCCCTTCTTCCATTCCCACAGTATGGTGTGTCCCTTCTCGCGCGAGAAGACAATGATCTCGGGTACGACCGTTCGCCCTTGCTCGTTCTGGAATGGCATTTCAATCCAGTGTTCCTGATATCCCAAGTCGCACAGAAGGCTTGGCACCAACGGATCCCCCTTGCACATGGCGATGACCAAATTCAGCATTCTAAGACTGAAGCTCGGGTACTGGATTTCCATTGATTAGCATCCCAACTTGGGCATCAACCGTGTGCTGCAGATTTGTCAACAGCCTCACGATGGTGTTCCCGCATGATTGATCATGCAGATACACTCGCATAAAGTCACGGCCTATCTCAAAGTCCAGTGGATGGCCGACGTGAAGATCGATGGCGGAGACTTGGTAATAGTCTCTGCCCTGCCGCAACGGTACGCCCCAAAGCCGAAACGGCGGGGCACAAGTAAACAATCTCTCGCAGAAGCGGCCTACATCACTGATCTCGGCGTCGAATTGAAAGACTACCGGCGAACCGTCGACCGACCAACCCCGCTGGTCCTGATGGCCTCCGATCCTGGAGTTGGCTTCAATGAACTCTATGGCGTTCTTGTACCTGCGGTAGACCGTGCTGAGTAAGACTGAATGACATCTAAACGATGTGCCTCGTGCTGTCACTTTCCCATTGAACTTGATGTCGTCCAGAGTGAACTCGTCCTTCTTCCCTTCCTGAGCGAACTTCAGTTTCACCTTCGACAATGTAGTTGCGTGTGGAAACGCATTCTGGGCTCGCAAAACATCCAGGACGTGCGCTGCTTGGTTTCCCCACAACTGCATTTTGAGGAAGGATACAGGCCCGGTCACTTCCGGATCATCATCACTCATCTTCCGCTTGTCAAAGTCCAGCCCTAGACCCCGAAAACTCCCCCGATTCGTCACCCACTCAAGCAGTCCAGCGGGTAACCAAGCTGTGTCGAGTGAAGGAGTACCCAGCGTCATTCTGTCGATGCACCAATCTACATCGTTGCTTGATCCCATGGAATGGATTAGCCAGAAGCGCGGGTCGGCGGCATCAACAAAGAGGTGCACCGTCTCACTTCTTCGTGGGACAGCTAAGAGGAACAGACTTTCGTCCTGGGTCTCGGCGACATTGGAGCCTTTGGGGAGTGGTGAGACGTCATCATCAAGAAGAGACCGCAGGAGCTTGACCACACCATCATGTCCGCCGCGGTTGCCGCTATGCGCTTCGATCATGTGCGTCTTCACCAGATATGAATCGAAACTCAAAGACTGGTTCTGATGCAGTTGGGCATATGCACCCGTCATTCG
Source organism: Armatimonadia bacterium (assembly GCA_039683575.1). GTDB lineage: Bacteria > Armatimonadota > Zipacnadia > Zipacnadales > UBA11051 > JAJFUB01. The sequence goes on from JBDKRC010000159.1 coordinate 2,042, forward strand.
ATCTTGGAGATAGGCTGCGAGTTCAATCCTACTGCGTACCTGCATGGGGACCATAGCACCACTTGTTCCGAATCGCGTGACTAGCGGTTATGCACGCATTCGACGAGATACGCCCACAGTCCTTCAACTTAGGTACAGCATCGTTGATGGCCTCTAGGCCACGTTGCTGGGCTGGCGCAACTGCCCAATAACCCGTCGATGCCCTCCAGCAGGTCCCCACCCCACCCCTCACGAACTCTCCTGCCGTCCCTCTCCCAAGGAGCCACAAACCCATGACCCGCCTTCTCACCCTTCTCACCATAGCCCTTATCGTTTCCGTCGCCTTCGCCCAGCCTCCCGCCGCCCTCCAAACCCCCGGCCTCGACACTGACGCCGACCGCGATGGGCTGCCCGATGGCTGGCACAAGTATGTCGCCTTCCCTGGCCAGGCGAAGACCGCCGTGGACGCCGCTGTGAAGTCTGAGGGCCCTGCCTCCCTGCGCGTCGAGTTGGCCCCCGCCACCCGCTGCGCTGTCTCCCAACTCATCCGCGTCACTGACCCCGGCCCCTACACCTTCGGCTGCCGTCTGTATGGGACCAAGGCCCCGGCGACCGTGCAGACCCAGATCCAGTGGTTCAAGACCGTGGACTGGCCCCGCCAGATCGCTCTAGTCAAGGAGGATCCCGCCTCCCCGGCCGTCACCGCCTCCGAGGTCTGGACCGTCGTGGCTGCCACTGGCGCCAAGCCCGACGACGCTGATCTCGCGCTCGTGGTCATCTCCGCGACCTCCCCGAAGGATGGCCCCGCCAGCGTCTGGCTCGACGATGCCTCCTGGCGGCCCGGCGCCTTCCCTGCCCCGCTGGTCATGAACCCGAGCTTCGAGCTTGACCTCAACGCCGACAACCAGCCCGACGGCTGGGGCGCGTCCCAGTATGGCGGGGGCTTCGAGCTCGTCCGCGACGCCACCGTCGCCCACACGGGCCAGGCCTCCGCCCGCCTCACCGGGACCAAAGACCACGGCGACCGCTCGTGCTACGTCCAGGCTTCGCCACTCTTCACCCCGCCCGGCAAGGTCCGGCTCTCTTTCTGGTACAAGGGTGCCGGACTATCCACTGGCATCATGCACCTCCTCACTCCCGCCGGAGTCCAGAAACCTGGTGGCGGGATCGAGTATGGCGTGATGACCTTCACCCCGAAGCTGTCCGACCAGTGGCAGAAGTTCAGCCAGGAAATCGCCGTTCCCGACGAGGCCAAAAAGGCCGGCATCATGCGAGTGGACATCATTCTCTATCAGAAGGGTGAAGGTGCCCTTTGGTATGACGATGTTGAGGTCGAGCTTCTGCCTTAGGAAAGTCATGCCCCTCGTGGTATAGGTTTTCTTCCAATATCACTATATGTCAACTTCAATGTGTGCAATGCTCGGTACTTTTCGGAGGTTTTGAACCCCATGTCGAAGGTCTTGCTCGTCAGTTACGTCGGCTATCCCTCAACCCCCGCCCAACTCGTCGCCAACCCCTGGTTGGCCACTCAACTAGCCGCCCTCCAAGCCGCAGGCCATGACGCCCTCGCCCTTGACTATGGTACCGTTACCATGATGCGCCGCCTCTACCCCGAGGCTCTCACGGCCCGGCTAAAGCCCATGGTAGCAGGCATGAAGGGCGGGGGCCAACTCGACGAAAACGGCCTCAGAATGCTCCAGGACCTCGATAGGATGCTGGACGCCCACCAGGAGCAGGTGGCCGCCGAGGTCCGCCAGGAGCTACTGGAGCGCATCGAGCGCGACCGCCCGCAGGTGGTGGTCTTCGAGCTTGGCGACGGCGACGGCTACACTGCCACGGTACAGATGGCCGAGGCCGTGCGGGAGCGGTTCCCCGAGCTGCTCATAGCCGCCGGGGGCCGCAAAGCCGCCTGGTTCCGAGGCCTCATCCACAAGTCCACCAGAGCCTTCGACGCCGTGATCCACGGCGACCCAGAGGGCGTTGTAGTGGCTCTGGCGGGCCTTCAGAGCCGTTCTGGCCTCTCCGCCGTCCCCGGCCTGACCACTGCCGAGGGCGAGAACGATCGGGTTGAAACGGGGAGCCTTGATGACCTGCCGCTGGCCGTTTATGACCCCGCTGTCTACCCGGCCATGGCCGGGGATGACAAGATCAAGATGGCGATTATCTCCGAGACTCGCGGCTGCGGTAACCGCTGCGCGTTCTGCTCCCACCCGTGGGAGGACGGCCTGCACCAGCGCCAGATGTCGCCGAATCGGCTTGTAGACACCATGCAGGGGCTCCAGGAGCGGTATGGCATGTCGGTCTTCCGCTACGGCGGGGCCTCGACCCCGGCGGAGCTGATGTACGAGGCGGCCCGCGAGATCCTGCGGCGGGGCCTGCAGGTGCAGTACAACAGCTTCGGCCACTACCGCACCGCCTGGCCCGAGCACTTCGAGACGCTGGCCAAGTCCGGCCTCTACTCGCTCTTCTTCGGCCTGGAGTCCGGCTCGCAGGACATTTTGGACAAGGCGGTCCACAAGGGCATCAAGCTCCAGCAGGTGCGGGACACCATGCAGGCAGCGCGGGCGGCGGGCATCTTTGCCGCGGCCTCGATGATCGTCCCGCTGCCCTTCGACACCGAGGCGACCCTGGCTGAGAGCCTGCAGTTCATCACTGAGCTCAGGCCCGACAGCGTCCCGCTGCAGTTCCCCGGCCTCATGCCCGGCTCGCGCTGGATTGCCGACCCGGCGAGGTACAACATCGAGGTCGGTGACACCGAGAAGTTCCTGCTCGACGGCCTCGACTACAAGTTCAAGCTGCTCTTCCCGCCCCAGTACTGGCAGCCGCTGCCCTACAAGGTCAATGGCATGAGCTTCCACGAGTTCACGGGCGTGACGATGAAGTTTGGCATGCAGCTTGAGATGGCGGGCCTGCTGACGAACTTCTCCCACACGCTGGCGGCGATCGCGAAGTCCGCGGGCTTGCCGCCACGGCAGCTTCGGGACCTGGCGCAGCTATGGTGCGTCACCGGCGATGCGGAGGGGATGGGCGAGATGATCGCGCGGGCGAACGCCGCCATGATCCGCCCCTCCTCGGCGTAGTGGGTGGCCGGTGCGCCGGAGCCCGACAGGAATGTCGGGCGTACCTTGTGTTGGCCACTGGATGTTTGCTGCTCTGTGCCGACAGAAACTAGACAAAACGATGCCGATCTTCGTCAGCATACCATGATAGTGCCTTGCAGGCAGGCGAAGTGAGGTGGAAGTGATGGGGCGTCCAGGGGTAGTGGCTCTGGTTTTCGTGGGGCTGGTTTTGATGGCCGTGGGTTGCCGCAAGGAGGCGGCCACGGCTCTGGAAACGCCGGTGGTTGTGACCGCGACCCAGCCGGCGCAGGCGTGGGGGTGTCTCTACGAGGCTGACGGCGGCGCGTTCTGGCTCTCTACCACTCCCGGCAGCGTCCCCGTGAAGCTGCTGTCGATGCAGCCGGATGAGTATGTGAACGAGTGTGCGGTGTCGGCTGACGGGCGGCAGGTGGCGGTGACCACCGATCAGGGCAAGGGGCAGCTTGTGGCTGCGGCCGGGGGGCAGGCTGAGACGCTCTTCACGGATGCTACGGACGCAGGCGGGCTCGCCTGGTCGCCGGATGGTTCCCGCCTGGCCTATGGGGCTGACGGCATCTTGTACCTTCAGGAGCCAGGGCAGCCGCGAGTGAAGCTGGCCACGGCGCCACGGGTTACCGACCTTGCCTGGTCGCCGGACGGGCTCCGGATCGCCTACGGCCGCCGGGCTGACGATGACAAGGACCTTGGCCTGTGGCTAGTCCCGGCGGGGGGCGGCACTCCACGGCGGATAGTGAAGTCCAGCGGCGACGTGTTCGGCGTTAGCGAGATCTCCTGGTCACCGGACGGCAAGTGGATTGCCTTCCTGCACGCCTGGGAGGGCGGCGCGCTGTGCTTTGTAAGGCCCGATGGCAGCAGCTATCGGAAGGACGTCGGTCCGGCCTGGGGCGACGTGCAGTGGCTGGGCAGTTCGGAGGTCGTGTACGTGTCGATGGAAGACGAGATGACCACCAGGGGCATATTCCGCTGTACCCCCGCCGGCAAGCCACAGCAGATCATTGATGGCAAGGCAGTGACCTTTGCTCTCAGCCGCGCGGGGAGCCTGCTGGTGTTGAAGAACCCGCCGGATGAGAATGCTGAGAAGGTCATTGACGCCTCCATCATCGCCAACGCGGGAGCGGGCCTGTCAACGACGTGGGCGCGCAAGATGAGCGGCAACTACGCGACGGGCTCGTGGTCGCCCGACGGCCAGACCATTGCGGTGTGCGTGGAGGATGAGGCGGGGAAGGGGACACTCTACCTGGCGCCGGTAAGGGGGGAGCTAAGCGAGCGGGCGACGGCCATGCGGCGGATATTGGGCTGGGCGCAGGGCGTGGAACAACCGCAGGCGGGCAAAGCGGCCTTACCGGCGGATTAGTCCCTTCACCTCTGAGCCTTCATGAATCAAAGGCGCGGCCACCAAGGCCGCGCCTGTTTCGTGTCAGTCGTCAGTTTCCGGTCAGCGTATCTGTAGCGGGGCGACGGCAGTGGTCTGCGTGCCCTCGTTGCCGATAGCCACAACGCGCACGAGGTAGGTCCCCGCGGGCACCTTGCTCCCGGTGCGACCCTTACCATTCCACACCAGCGAACTCACGCCGGCGGGCAGGTCACGCTCGGGGAGTTCGGCGACTACGCGCCCGGCAACATTGCAGACCACCGTCCGCACCGTCGCCGCACTCGACAGGTTCACCGTCACCTGCGCCCCGCCCGCCGTCGGCGCGGCCGCCACACTAACCGCCGCCGATGCCGCCGCCGGAGCCGTCTTGAACCAGTAGTTCTCGCCCCACCCCAGCACCCTCCCGCTCTTGCAGGTGATGCCTGGATCGAGGTTGACGCGGTAATAGGTGTTCGGCAACAGCGGCGCCTTCGGTCGCAGCTTCACTTTCCTCTCTGCGGTCACCCAAGTCATGGTAGCCGGCACCACCTTCGTCGTCCCCAGCTTGATCTGCACCCGCGTCGTAACCGTCGCCTGCTGCACCGGCCAGCGGAAGCTGACAAACACACAGCTAGTCACCGGCACCCCGTAAGTCTTCGGCGCCGGCGTAATACCGGCCATGTTGACGACAGTGACGCTGCTCCCGATCTTCCACGGGCTGTAGCTCGCCCCGGCATACGCCTGCGCTCGCGCTCGCCAGGTGTCGCCAATCTTGACATTACTGGCGGCCAGCTTGTTGCCTGTGTATGCCCAGGCGTCCCACGTGCCGTCGGCCTTCTTCTTCGACCACTGGTACTTGTAGGTCACAGTACCTCCATCAGCATCGGTTGACCCAGTGGCGGTGCCACGGAGATCCTCCGGCCCGGGTGCCGCCGGGGCGATGGTTACTGCGGTGGGGGCAGTAGGCCGCGTACTGACTCCAAGGGTGTCGTGTATGAACACATCATCAGCCTCGTTGGTGTCCCCGGCGACCAGATTGCTCGCACGGGAGTTAAACGCCACGTAACGTCCATTCGCGCTGATGGACGGGATAGAGCAGTGATCGTCTCCCTGGGTGCCGCCGGTGGCGACGCTGACCCGGATCGTCGTGCCTGCGGTGCGGTCATGCACGAACACGTCGCAATAGTAGTTGGTGTCCCCGGCGACCAGATTGCTGGCCTAGGATTCAAACGCGACGTACCGCCCATCCGCGCTGATGGACGGCCTATAGCTGGAATCGTTCCCCTGGGTGCCGCCGGTGGCGACACTGGCTCGGGTCGTCGTGCTCGTGGTGCGGTCATGCACGAACACGTCACTCTCCCCATTGGTGTCCCCGCCGATCAGATTGCTGGCAGAGGATTCGAACGCCACGTACCGCCCATCTGCGCTGATGGACGGGAACCAGCTGGAATCGTTCGCCTGGTCGCCGCCGGTGGCGACACTGACCCGGGTCGTCGTGCCTGTGGTGCGGTCATGGACAAACACGTCACTCTCCCCGTTCGTGTCCCCGCCGACGAGATCGCTGGCCGAAGAGAGGAACGCCACGTACCGCCCGTCCCCACTGATGGACGAGGTCGAGCTCGAGTCGTTACCCTGGCCCCCGTCGGTGGCGACACTGACCCTAGTCGTCGTGCGTGTGGTGCGGTCATGCACGAACGCGTCACTCTTCCCGTTGGTGTCCCCGCCGACGAGATTGCTGGCCGAAGATAGGAACGCCACGTACCGCCCGTCCCCACTGATGGACGAGGGACAGCTCTCGTCGTTCCCCTGGCCCCCGCCGGTGGCAACACTGACGCGGGTCGTCGTGCCGGTGGTGCGGTCATGCACGAACACGTCGCCAGACCCATTGGTGTCCCCGGCGACCAGATTGCTGGCCCGGGATTCAAACGCCACGTACCGCCCATCTGCACTGATGGACGGGAAGTAGCTGAAACCGTTCGCCTGGTCGCCGCCGGTGGCGACACTAACCATGGTCGTCGTGCCCGTGGTGCGGTCACGCACGAATATGTCGTAATCCCCATTAGTGTCCCCGGCGACCAGATCTGTGGCATATGATGCGAACGCCACATACCGCCCATCCGCGCTGACGGACAGTTCATCGCTCCAACTGTTGCCTTGGGCGCCGCCGGTGGCAACACTGACGCGGGTCGTGATCCCCGCCCATCCCCCGCCTGCCAGCGCAGCGACCGCTAGGCACAACAAACACTGCAGCAATACTCGTCGAAGCATGAGGCAATCCCTCCCTCGAACATGCATGGCTTCTCCATCAGTTTCATCATAGTCATGGCATTCCCCTCCCTCTTACCAACCAATCTGTCGCAACCAACATCCCATCACCCCCAAAGGCAGAACAGGCGCGACCACCGGGGCCGCGCCTGTTTCGTGTCAGTCGTCAGTCTTCGGTCAGCGTACCTGCAGTGGGGCGACGGCAGTGGTCTGCGTGCCCTCGTTGCCGATAGCCACAACGCGCACGAGGTAGGTCCCCGCGGGCACTTTGCTCCCGGTGCGACTCTCACCATTCCAAACCAGCGAACTAACGCCCGCAGGCAGCTCCCGCTCCGCCAACTCCGCCACCACCCGCCCGGCGATGTTACAGATAACCGTCCGTACGGTAGCCGCCGAGGAGAGGTTCACACTAACCTGCGCCCCGCCCGCCGTCGAAGCGGCCGCCACACTGACCGCCGCCGATGCCGCCGCCGGAGCCGTCTTGAACCAGTAGTTCTCGCCCCATCCCAGCACCCTCCCGCTCTTGCAGGTGATGCCTGGATCGAGGTTGACGCGATAATAGGTGTTCGGCAACAGCGGCACCTTCGGTCGCAGCTTCACCTTTCGCTCCGCCGTCACCCAAGTCATGATAGCCGGCACCACCTTCGTCGTCCCCAGCTTGATCTGCACCCGCGTAGTCACGGTGGCCTGCTGTACCGGCCAGCGGAAGCTGACAAACACACAGCTAGTCACCGGCACGTTGTAGGTCTTCGGCGCCGGCGCAATACCGGCCATGCTGACGACGGTGACGCTGCTGCCGATCTTCCACGAACTATAGCTCGACCCGTCATACGCCTGCGCCCGCACCCTCCACGTGTCGCCAATCTTGACATTACTGGCGGCCAGCTTGTTGCCCGTATACCCCCACGCCTCCCACGTCCCATCTGCCTTCCTCTTCGACCACTGGTACTTGTAGGTCACTGCATCCCCATCCGCGTCAGTTGAGCCGGATGCGGTGCCACGGAGATCCTCCGGCCCAGGCGCCGCCGGGGCGATGGTTACTGCGGTGGGGGCAGTAGGGCGCGTAGTGACTCCAAGCGTGTCGCGTATGAACACGTCATAGGTACCGTTTGTGTCCCCGGCAACGAGATTGCTGGCCTCGGATTCGAACGCCACGTACCGCCCATTCGCACTGATGGACGGGTACCCAGATGTACTGTCGCCCTGAGCGCCACCGGTGGCAACACTGACGCGGGTCGTCGTGCCTGTGGTGCGGTCATGTACGAAGACGTCATCGCGCTCATTTGTGTCTCCAGCCACCAGGTTGCTGCCCCAGCTGCTGAACGCCACGTACCGCCCATCAGCGCTGATGGAGGGGTCAAAGTTGTGACCGTTCGCCTGGGCGCCGCCGGTGGCGACACTGACCCGAGTTGTCGTGCCTGTGGTGCGGTCATGCAAGAACACGTCCTGGAAATCGCCGGTGTCCCCGGCGACCAAATTGCTGGCCTCGGATACGAACGCCACGTACCGCCCATCCGCGCTGATGGACGGGCGATCGCTGTCACCGTTCGCCTGGGCGCCGCCGGTGGCGACACTGACCCGGGTCGTGCTGCCCGTGGTGCAGTCATGCACGAACACGTCAGGGTAACAGTTGGTGTCCCCGGCGACCAGATTCCTGGCCCGGGAGTAGAACGCCACGTACCGCCCATTCGCGCTGATGGACGAGTCAAAGCTCTTGTCGTCCCCCTGGGCGCCACCGGTGGCGACACTGACCCGGGTCGTCGTGCCTGTGGTGCGGTCATGCACGAACACGTCGCCATCCCCGTTGGTGTCCCCGGCGACCAGATTGCTGGCCCAGGATTAGAACGCCACGTACCGCCCATCCGCGCTGATGGACGGGTTATTGCTGTCATAGTTCGCCTGTTCGCCGCCGGTGGCGACACTAACCCGGGTCGTCGTGCCTGTGGTGCGGTCATGCACGAACACGTCGGGACTCCGGTTGGTGTCCCCGGCGACCAGATTACTGGCACAGGATTCGAAAGCCACGTACCGCCCATCCGCGCTGATGGACGGGTTACCGCTGTGACGGTTCGCCTGGGCGCCGCCGGT
>JBDKRC010000160.1:0-3201 GCA_039683575.1 Armatimonadia bacterium
CGGCCTCTGATGCGCCCGTCACCAGATAACGCTCCGGCCATCCCTGTGGGAGCATTACTGGCTGGGGCAGCACGGTGCGTATGTACTGCAGGTCAACCTCGATCGCGAAGGGCCCCGCCAGCCCCTGCCTGGAGATCAGAAGTGGGCAATCGTTGGGACCCCGCAAGATGACACGATCGCCTCGCCAGGTCATGGCCTGTGGCTGTAACCGGTACCACTCATTTCCACTCCCGTCCAGCTTGAGTTCCTGCAGCAACTGGCCATTCGGCGAAGGAGCGACCGTAGCCGGAGGATCGGTCACGCGAAGCGATGGCGTCGCGGCCAGATCAGCCGGCAATGCCGGAGCCTGAAGCCTTACATTGCACATACGAACGCGCGGTGCTCCCGCGGTCGCCCCAAAAGCAACATATCGGTGCAATGGCCCCTGTGGCGGGTTTGGGTCGTCGTATGTGAAAGCCTGGTTGCCGTTGACCCAGATGGCCAGAACCGATCCTCTACGCATGATGTTGACGACGTGGCGCCGTCCGACCTCCAGCGGCGCAGGCAGCACGATCTCACCCACCGCGTCGCCCGCGTTCAGAATACCGTCACGGGTGCCGAGCTGAAGGCAGTAGCCCGAACGGAGGGAAGTGCCGTAGCCGGGACCGGCGAGCCAGAACGTTGCTCGGGAGCACTCGTTGTCCGTGGGTGTGAATGTGATCTCCGCCGTCAGGAGGCACTGGTCGCCTACCGGCTGCCTGATCCACATTGCAGTTGGACCGCAGTTAGCGAAGATCTCACTTCCATCATCTGCCATCGGCTTGACGCTGCCGCCGTTGTAGGCCATGTTCGCGTAGAAGGCTCTCCACGGCACAGGCGCCTGCAGCTTCGTCGCGATTACGGTCGGCCACGCCAGGGCTTCAGGCGGACATGCTGCTTGTGTCTGAGTAGGCACTGGAAAGTCATCCTGCGGCAGTGGCGGCTCCGCTGGTACCGCAGGCGGGCTTGGTGTCACAGTCTTCGGCGTCGGACTCGACGTGGCCGCAGTGGATTTCTCTACTCCGCTTTTTGCCCGGGGCGACGTAGGCAGGATCTTCAGCGCGGCCTGATAGAGCTTCAGTGCCCCCGCCGCCTGACCGGCCGTTAGCAGCTTATCTGCCTGGTCGCAGAGCTTTGAGCCTTCTGCAATGCGTGCCTCGCGCGGAGAGTTGATCGTCACGGTCTGCGCCTGAGCGGTCAGTGTTGCCGCTATCAGCGCCATCAACATCATAACTGCAGACAGTCTTCTCATATGCTTGCCCTCCTTGTGCTAGTGCGAATGATGAAGGGTCGCTAACGCTCTCCCGCGATGACTAAGAGGCATTGTTGTTGGCGATGGCGTTGCCAGCGGAATCCGTTGCGCGTGATGTTGACAGCAGATTTCAACAGTAGATATAGTTCTCTACTGTTGGCATCGTGACCTGCCAACATCCGGACCGCACGGGCGCCAATTTCTAGTTCGCGGAGGCCGCCAGAGCTTGGGTACGTGCACGCCGGTATCATCATCATCTGCCTGGCTGCGACGGAACAGTTCCCCGTGGCCTGCGCAGGATGCACTCTCTCTCTCTGCCTGGGCGAAGCAACCCGAGGTGGCTGAGTTCCTCAGTGGCGTCGAGTTGATCTTCGGGGGGCAGGGAAGCTTGGAACTGCGTCTGGATGCGTCTTCGCGGGAAGCTGATTTTCGACGGGAATGGGTGGGGTGCTCTGAACCCCGAATCTTGATCCACTTGGAATGAGAGTAGATGAAGGTTATATTGCTCTCAGGAGGATCAAGGATCATGAAGCGGAAACGGTATACGGAACCCCAGATCGTGTTCGCCCTACAGCAGGCGGACAGTGGTACGGCGGTGGAGGAGATCTGCCGCAAGATGGGCGTGGCCGAGGCGACGTTCTACCGCTGGAAGAAGCACTACGGTGGGCTGGACGTCACCGAGATCCGGCGGCTGCGGCAACTCGAGGATGAGAACCGACGCCTCAAGCAGCTGGTCGCCGAGCTGACGCTGGACAAGGCGATGCTGCAGGACGTGCTGCGAAAAAAGCCCTGACGCCTGTTCGTCGGCGGGCCAGCGTGGAGTACCTGCAGACAGGCTATGGGGTGAGCGAGCGGCGAGCCTGTCGAGTGTTGGTCTCCGCGCGGTCTACGCAACGCTATCGCAGCGTGGCGGACAGGCGTGAAGCCCTGCGTTTGCGGCTGCGGGATCTGGCGGCGTCACGACCCAACTGGGGTTACCGACGGCTGACGCTTTTGCTGCGGCGCGAGGGGTGGCCGGCGAACCACAAGTTGGCTACCGGCTATACAAAGAAGAAGCCCTGGGGTTGCGGCGGAAGGTCCCCCGGCGCCGTGTGAGCGCCGCCAGGCGGGAAAACGCTCCCGCGCCGAGCCGTTGTAATGAGACTTGGAGCATGGATTTCATGGCCGGTCAGCTGTATTCCGGCCGCTCGATCCGCATCTTAACGATAGTCGATGACTATAGCCGTGAGAGCCTGGCTTTGCGGGCTGGTTTCCGGCTCACCGGGGAGGACGTGGCGGGGGTGCTCAACGAGGTGATCCGACAACGAGGTGTCCCCAACAGTATTCGGGTGGACAACGGCACGGAGTTCACCTCGAAGGCGATGGACCAGTGGGCCTATTGGAAAGGCGTGAAGTTGGACTTTAGCCGTCCCGGCAAGCCGACCGACAACGGGCTCATAGAAGCGTTCAACGGGCGTCTGCGGGCCGAATGCCTCAATGAACACTGGTTCCTGAACCTGGCTGACGCCCAAGAGAAGTTGGATGCCTGGCGGGATGACTACAACGGCGAACGGCCGCACGGCGCCTTGAAGAACATGACGCCTGCAGACTTCGCCAGGCAGGCGGCTGAGACGGTAGAAAGAAGTACCATTGAGGACGGCGAGAAAAAGGCAGATGGGGCCCCCAGGAGGGGCCCCAGGATACGTCTCACAGGGCTGAAAACTCTCACTGCGGGTGGTACCAAGACGGGGGCTAGAGCAGCGGTCACCTGCGCATACATCTGCAGCGCCCGTGAAGAGCCCCAGCAACCCTCGTTACGCCCGTGAAGAGACCCTCCCACGCCAGTTTCCGCGACCCAGATCTGCTTTCGTGACCTCGCGGGTTGTGGTTTCACTTCTCGGTGGGTGGCGCGGCCCCGTTCCCACCCGCTGCCAGTGACCTCGTCCCCATCG
>JBDKRC010000161.1:0-10008 GCA_039683575.1 Armatimonadia bacterium
AGGCGGACGCCTTCCGTTCCTTCCTCATCGCAGATCATCTCACTTCGATCATACCGTGCCGCCGCGGGTACGCTCGCGGCGGCGGCGGGCCGTTGAGTGCCACGGCGCCGTCACGGATCGGCGGATAGCCAGCCCGGCATTGGAGATTCTACGACGATGCGCGTCGGCGGGAAAGGACGCTTCCTCATGTTGAGTAGGGGGAGCAGGGGGCGCTGCGGCATCGGGCAGGATGGGGATGGGCTCCCGCCAGGCACCTGCCCCGCACTTACATGGCCGGGGCCGGAGTGACCATGAGCCCGGCGGAACCGCGGGCGGTCTCTAAGCCGGTCCTCTCCCGCCGGTGCAGGCGGTTCATAGCGAAGACCACGGTGATGAGTCCGGCCCCAAGGGTTGCAGTGCGTCAGCGTTGTCCGGGTGGGGGCCATCCCGAGGATTCTCAGCTTCGCTCGGGTTGCTATCGGATGGTCCGGCAGCGTCTGCTCGGGCAGAACGCATCCAGGCCTGTCTGGCACGAGCCCCCTCCCCGTCTCAGACCGACGCGGCACCCCGCGTTCAGCAGGACGGGGGCCCCACGTTCGGGTGCCACAATCGCGGTGGAGGGGGTTGCGTCCGGGTCCTCTTGGCCTTGCCATCCGGAGGGGCCGGCGGAAGGGGGAGGTGGAGTCCCAGATGGGACCCAACGCCCGCACGGACACGCCGCAAGCCAGCCATCCGAGGTGGCGGGAAAGCCGTCGGGCCAGCCGCAGGTCGACGCCGGGGGGGAGCGACGTCGGGGGAGGAGGCTGGCCCAGAGGGGATCAGCAACGGTCACGAAATGACCTTCTATCCTGCCCGTAGAGGGTGCGCCCTCAACTGCGAAGGCTGGGGCCCGTGCCGAGGATAGTCATGCACAGTGGCATCAGAGAGTCCCGGCTGGTGCGGCAGGTCTCTCAAGATCCACGAAGACGGCATCCTTGAGGTGGTCAAACCTCTCGGGATGGCACGTCATGATGATGATCTGGAGGTTCCGGCGCGAGGCGTCGCGGATCACGTTCAGCATCCTGCCGTGGCGGAACGCGTCCGCGTGGGCCAGAGGATCGTCCAGAATCACCACCTGCGGTTCGTCCTGCGCCATAACGGCCCCGTAGGCCAGGCGTACCAGCGTGGAGAGCTGCTCGCGCTCGCCGTACGAGGTGGCATCCTTGACCGGGAGGCTGCCGCCGGGACCGGTAGCCAGACTCTCGACAGCCAGATCGCTGCCGAAGACCGGAACGCGATGACCGGCTCCGTCCAGCTCGTTCAGCCAAGCCCCAACCAACTCCGAGACTGGCCTGATGGACTTCTCCACGCTCTCATCACGGATCTGGTCAAACAGGCGCCAGAGCAATAGGTGTGCGTCAACTTCCAGCGCCAGCCGTTCATGCTCACGCCTGGCCACTGACAAAGCCTGCTCAGCGGCGGTTCGGCGGCTGTGCAGACCCTCCTTGCTCTTCAGCTGCCCGGTCAGGTCCGCCAGATCCTGCTGCAGCCCGTTCAGACGGTTGCGCCGGTTCTCAAGCGCCTCCTCTTCTGCTTCGAGCGCCTCGGGGATCCGCTTTTCGTCTTCGGTGAGCTTGTGCTGGTCGAACTGCAGTTGCAGCACCTCAAGTTCCTGCCCCCTGGCCTGTACGCCCTGAACCAGTGCCTCCTCCCCGCAGTGCTCCCGGGTATGGGCGTCACGCAGTGCCTCAGCCTTTGCCAATTCGATGTTCGCCGCTTCCACCTGCTGCTCTGCTGCCTGCACTCTTCCCCTGGCAGTGTCCACTTGCTTTTTGGCCTCAGCTTCCACCGCCGCCGCGAGTTGTGCTGTGTCGGAATGGTGCTCTCTTAGGGCTTTCACTTCCGCGAGCGCTGCTTCGTATTCTGCCGCTGAGGGTTGCCAGACCTCCAGACCGGGATTAAGTTCGAGAAGTCCCTGCCGCTGCTGCCGGAGACTGGCCAGCTGTGCTTCCATAGCCTGCAAGCCTTCTGGAGCGATTTCATCAAGCGTCTTCTTGAGCCTCTGAACTCGTTCCGCCAACGAGTCCTTCTCTGTCCGGCGCCGGGTCAATTCGGGGATGATCTCTGGCTTCGCCACAGATCCGAGCCCCCACTTGACCTGGGTGTCCTTCAGGTTCTGTGCCAGGTCGGCCTGCTCCTTGGCGAGCGCCTCGACGCCCTGGTCTTCCCGGCCGCGAACGACCCTGACCGCCCCAAAGCCGTCAATGTCTACTCGCAAGTGCTGATTGGCTAGGCGCTCCAGACCCTCGCCCGGCTGGAGGGTGATGTGCTCGGTTTCGCCACCATCCAGCGTGAGCTTCACGGGCCCGCCCTCGACGGCCTCGACCTCGAGCCCAAGTTGAGCCGCCCTCAGTTCTGCGTCCAACTGCACAAGCCGATCCAGCAGTATGCGGATCTTCCTGAACTCACTGTCGTTCGGGGTAGAGAGCTTCGCCAATGCGGCTTCACTGTGGGCGAGTTCAGCAGCCACAGTGCGCGTCCGCGCAAGCTCCCCGTCGGTCCTCGTGAGATCGCTGTCCAGGCGCAGCAGCGCACCCATGGCCTCCACCTGAGTCTGCCGTTTGCCCGACTCCATGATCTGCTTTTGGGCTTCCTCCCGCGCTGCTACGGCAGCGTCCAGTTTCTTCTCTGCGCCGGCAAGAGCTGTGCGCAGTGGTTCGGCGTCCTGCTGCGCGGTGTCCAGGACATCCCGGCAGGTCTCTGCGCTCTCACGACGCTTCCGGCAAGTGTCTAAGGCCTCGCTCGCAGCAGCCAGCGTTTCCCGGGCTCGCACGACCAGATTGCCAATCTCGGCCGCCTTGCGCCGTTTCTCCGCCAGTTCCCGGTCAGTCGCCCTGAGCGTCTCCAGCTCCCGCTTGCTGGCATCGACCGCGGCAGCCGCCTCCACCAGAGCGGCCTCCTTTCGTTCAACTATGGCAAGCAGCTCGTCTACAGACCTCAGCTCGGCGGTGATTTCCCCTACTTCCTGCTCGCGCTCTTCAATAGCCTGAGCCAGGGCTACCGGGCGGGACCCCTTTCTACAGTTGCCCTGCGCCGCTGCCTCCTCGCTCGAGAACCAATCCTTCATTCTCTCCCAGAGCAACCGGCGGAAATCAAGGTCACTTCCACTGATCACGGAACCCAGCAGAGGACGCAGAGTGCGATCCAGATCCTCGTCCACTACTGGCAGATCCACAATGCCCTGATCGACCCATAGCAGCTGCGCAAGGCCGCTGTCGGAGTTAGTGATTCCCAGCAACTCGCGCGCCTTGCGCGTCGCATCTTTCCCAGTTGCCGGGGGTTCCTGGCGTGAGGGGTCGGATATAACCCAACGGAGTTCGGCGCCCCCCTCTTTCCGATTGGTGAAGCGCTTCGTCAGCAGGTAGCTTGCACCACGAACTTGGAAGCCCACACTGACTTCCGGCACCGCGCTGGTGCCCCAGGGGACGATCGGCCTGATGCGCGAAGTGTCGTACTCGAAGTCAACCAGGGCGCAGCGCAGCGCCTCCACCAGACTGGTCTTGCCGGTCTTGTTGGGTGCATGGATGATGGTGAGGGTTGGCGAGAGGCGCTCCACGTTGACTTCGCCGAGCTTACGCCAGTCCCGGATGTGCAGTGACTGAATGATCATTCTCCCACCTCCTGGGCCAGCCGGTACAGAACCAGCACGGCTCGCTCCCTCCGGTCTCGTTCAGCCTCGGCTAGGTCGGTCGCCAGGTCGTCCTTGAGCCGTTGGTATACCTCGCCCACGACCCCGCTGCCCGCTACATCGGCGACATGGCTGTCGTCGGGCACTAGACTCACACCGTCCGCGTCCAACACGCAGTGCAGATAGCGGTTGAGCATCTCGCGGAAGCCCTCCAGCCTGAGCATGCTCTCGGCAGGAAGCAGGCCCTCCACACGCAGTCGCAGCAAGCAGCGTTCTGGGCGCTCCCGTCTGGCTATCTCCGCGAACGTACTCTGGAAGTGCTCATCGTCAGAGACACTGACGCTCTCGTCCTGCCAGACGTACTGCCCGGTGTCCACTCTCTCGAGCACTGGGACGGCTTCTGGAGCCGCGATTTGGACCAGCAATGCCTGCCCCAGCCCCGCTCCACAGAACTCCTCCCGCTCTGCTCCGGACGCGTATGGGGCCCACCCGATGGAGAAGTCCGCGGCAGACCCGAACGACATCTGCTCCAAAGTGCCGGGATAGGCGATCCGCGCGGCACCGTCAGTTTCCCGGTATTCCTTCGACTGGTGCCAGTGTCCCAGTGCCAGGTAGTCCAGTCCACGGGCGCGCGCCGCATCCTGTGGTATCGGGTGATCGTCCTCTGGCAGCGTCGCACGGTCCATCACGCTACCATGTGCGACACCGATCCGTATGCCGTCGGCCTGCTCACGCGGGGGAATCCATCCAGTGGGGTCCTCCCGGGAACGGCTGCTGGTGGCGGGACACGGGTACAGCGTCGCGCTCTCAGTCGCCAGGACGGCCTCCCTTGCCGCGAGGACCTTGAGGGTTGTTGCGCTGGTGTCGTTCCACGGGTGGCGTTGCCAGACCGATCCTGCGCAGTACGGATCGTGATTACCCGGCAGCACGAAGATCGGCATACGCTTGTTCTTCAGCATATCGAAGGCCCTCTGGGCATCGACCAGCGAGACGGTATTGTCGTCAAACAGATCCCCGGCGATGACCACGAAGTCGACCTTCTTGTTAGCTGCCACTGCTAGGGCGTTGTCCAGCGCCTGGAAGCGCGCCTCCTTCAGCTTCCTCGCCACCTGATCATCAAACCGCGTCACCCGGAGGCCGATGTGAACATCGGCTAGATGGAGAAACCGCATAGGCATGTGTCCAACCTCCTCTTTCGCTATACTGCCTAACCCCGGGCCTACTGCGCGTCGGCACTCTGCGCTATGGCGCATACCAGGCAGACTGACTTGGTGCCCCTGACCTAGACGCCAGTCCTGATCTACGTGATGTGAGACAGCGATCGGCAGGTCGATGAAGCACTCCGCTGTGCCGGCGCCCTGCGTGTTACCCGACCATCCAACGAACCCTCAGTACCAGTTCGTACTCAAGCGGCGAACAGCCTTGAGGCCGTGAGCTTGGTTCCCGGTAGCTGTCATCGCACAAAAAAACTACGTCTGGCTTGGGTCAGGCCGTCGGCTGAACCACGCCGGGTCGCCTACTTGTCTTCCGTTGCGCTGCCATAGCTGCCGGCAACTGTGCACCGTCCGCGTCCGTCTGTGGCGGGACACGCTGCAGCATCACAGTTTGTGACAACCGGACGAGACAGAACAGTGAGCGGATGACGCGGGGGTATCCCCTAACGATAAGCATCGCTGCTCTGCGGCGCGGTGCCAGCCGGTCGCAGAACCGGAGTTGGGCCCGCAGGCTCCTTCGCGGTCGTAGACGTAACCAGCGACCAGATGAAGTCAGCCTGCCGTCCGATGGCCAAGTAGATGCTGCTCTGGAAGGCACGAAGGCGGCTTCGTGAAGAATGGCTGCCGTTTCTGGGGCAACGACGTGGAGGCTCTCGAAGGCACTATCGAAGTGTAGATGTGCGCAGTGGATGAACCACATGTGGTGTCCCCCTGGTCCTGCAAGGCGACTTGGTCAGGACAGTCGCGGCTCGCCCCAGCCCTGCGGGCACGCCGTGTCATATGGTAGCGCGTTGGCTGTGAATCTGCAAGTCAGGCAATCGCCAACCCGCGAACCGCTCCACGTCCGCATTGCGTGCAGACACCGCCCGGAAGGTGCGCCGGCTGGCGGCGGGAACCTCCGGCAGGCGTACCGCTGTTGTCGTACTCGCTTATGCTGGCCCGTCTTCCTGCCCGGTCTGGTCCACCTGCCGGCTCGTATGGCCGGTCTCCTGGAGCAGGCTGGGGGTGGGGTGCCGGCTACTGGCCAGAGGGGTTTCGCGGGACGACCAGGCGGGAACTGCCTCGATCGGGTGCCGACACCGGATTCTCACCTGCTCTTCACCAGCCTGTGCCCCGTCAGCCTCAGTCCCTTCGCCTCCAACGCCTTCTGCCAGCCGTTCCGGGTACCAATCGTGTGCGTGTCCTCGTACAGTCCCGCGCGTTCCTCTTGTGCCGTCAGCTTCTGAAACCTTGCCCGCAAAGGGTTGTCAGGCGCCACGAACTCTTCCTTGCGATGCAGGATCGGCGGGTTGTCGCTCTCGCCGTAGGCCCTCTCGGATAGGTCCAGATCATCGAGGGAGACGAGCAGAGAGGTCCGGAGTGCAGGGTGTGGGTCCTTCTCGAAGTCGGGGTAGGAGAGATAAGAGATACGTGGCTTACCGCGGCCTAGCTTGATGATGTTGGCGCCTTCCATCCGGCCGAAGCAGGCGCGGGCGCAGCCCTCGTAGACGCGCAACACGGCTGGCACCAGGTCGAGAGCATCAACGTGCACGTACAGGGCGTCGTGGGTGAGCTTGCCGCAAGATGAGGTGCGACAGGCGGCATCGACAAGCTCGGGACGGCCGGCGGAGAACAGGAGTCCGTCAGCCTGCTTCAGTGCCTGAGTATATGACCCGAACAGGCCCTTTACATCGAGCTGCAGACTTGGGGGAAGTGCCGAGAACTTGGGCCGGCGACCGAAGGCGCCGAGGGCGAGATAGACGAGCAGGTCCTGACGGCGCTCCTCCTCGATCTGCCTCCACTGATCGTCTCCCGTAGCCCGCCGGACAACGGCGAAGGCACGGGCCAGGCTGCTGAAGACGGCCGAGATCTCACCCGCTTCCGCGATCTCGGTGGCATCCGGTAGGCGGCCGTGGTCGGCGTAGGCTCGCATCAGTGGTTGCAGTAGTTCCTGATGCACAGCGTACAACTCGTCGCTGCCCTGTTGTCGAGGAGCCGCTGACACCCGCCGGAAACGTGCGGCGGCAAAGGACTGGTACAGGCTCTCGTCTCGGAAGAGGAAGAAGATGCCAGGTGCGGCCGCCAGGGCGGGTGCTTGGAGGCTCGCCTCAAGCCAGTCCCTCAGCTCGTGCTGCGTGTAGAACTTCTGGAAGGTTCCCCGACTGGTGACACACCCATCGCCGAAGGCCCGAGCCCGAACGTCTTTCGCCTCGAGTGTCAGCCGCGCTGATACCACCAGCACCTTCTGCGCGTATGACCAAGCTTCTTGCAGGACCTGAAGACGTTCAGCCGGATCCTCAATGACGTTCACGACGTACCCGAGATTCACAACCTCAGCCGGGCCCCTGGTCCCTTCCGGACGATGTACGGGGTCCCATCCTGAACCACGTATGCCGCGGGCCGACAAGAGTCGCAAGTCGTCGCCCCGGCCGCACCCGTAGTCGAGGAAGCTGTCGTGCGCTGATAGGATGCCCGAATCCAGCGCCGCGCGTACGGGCCTCGACAAGTCGTTCCGCACCTTCGCCGTCCGGTGTCGAGCGGCGCCGATGTCGTCATCAGAACACGGTGTATGATTGGAGCGCATTGCTCTACAGCCTCTACTCGGACCTCTACCGCTCGCTCACCACTGCCTGTGCCAGTTCCAGGAAACGCTGGCGTGAGGCTTCGGACAGAGCTCGGAAGCGCTCAATCAGCCCTTCCACCTCAAGTGCCCCCAGGCGAGCCTCAACGCGTTGGAGCAGTTCAGATAGGTGCAGTCGGTGCTGCTCGGTGAGAATGGCGGGAGGCTGAAGCAGTCTCATCCTTAGCTGGTTCGCTTCTGCCGCTGTGCCGCCGTCAAGCCGAGGCATCTCCGCCTCGACCAGTTCTGTCCACCGTGTACTCTCCTCTTCGCGACGACAAGCTATCTGCCCGGCTATGGCCCCGACAACCGCCGAAGGCGGCCACGGCACCTCACCTTCGCCAACGAGCTCTGTGGCTTCTTGCTCCAGTCGCGCGCCCAGCGAAGCGAACTCGTCCCACGCCAGGTTCGGGCTGTCCAGTTGCTGGTAGCAGCGCTGGTACATATGCAGCGCTCGTCGCATCAGGAGCAAATCATCCAGATCCTTCTCGCAGCCTTCGAAGGCCGTCGTCAGCCGCTCGACTTCGTCGAGCAGCGCGTCAAGCTCAGCGCCAGACTGCAACTGTCGCTCCCAGAGGGCCGCAGCTCGGTTCGTGAGCGCTGTCCGAGCTGCCTTCAGCATCCCTGCGAACGCAGTGACCCTGCCACGCAGTTCATCCAGATCAGGTCTGGGGACTGCCGCCGCTGTGGTCTGCAGCCTCCCGACGTAACTCTTGGCTGCCTTGCCTAGATGGCGGAGGCGTAGCATTTTCGCGCCCTGAGCGGTGGCCGAGTTCTGGTCAAGCCAACCATTCACCTCGGCCACCAGTTGCTGCGCTTGCGCCGCCGCCTCGACTGTGCGCAGGGCAGTTGCCACGTGCCTGTCGACGGCCTCATACTGCTCCTGGAGCTTGAGGTGCTTCAGGGCGCTACCCAACTGCTCGAGCATCCGGTGCTGATACCTGCTTATGTCAACCGGATCTGCGCTGTGCAGTGCTTGGTCAGGTAGCCATTCTGGGAGGAGCTGTATGACCTCTTGCCGTGCCCGCTCTACGAGTGGTGTGAGCTCCTGCCGTTGTTCGTCTGACCAAGCCGCAGCTTCCTTTGACATACGGGCCTGCAAGCCCAGCAGTGCACTCGCGCCAGACGCGATGTGGATGACGTTGGATGCCTCTTCGCCCCTGCTGATGCTCCTCAGGGCGCTGTCTTGCGCCTCCTCCATCTCCTGGAACGTTCTGAATGCTGCTTCTGCTTGCTGAATGAAGTGCAGGGAACGGTATTTCAGAGCTGGCGGTACCGGCACACGCTGCTCGAGTTCGTACGCCCGTTTCCGGCACTCGATCCTGCCGTAATGGGTAGTCTCTGCCTCCCACTCATCAAGCAGTTGCTCCCATTCTGATGAGGTCTCGCCAGCTGTAGTCAGTTCGACATCCTGCAGAGCGGCCAAGTCCAGGGCTTTGCCCTGGAACGCCCCATCCTGCAGCAGGGCACTCACCGCGTGCTGTTGGCCATCCCTCACCACCACGAGGTTCTCTAACCTTGGCGCGACGAAGACGCCAAACAGAAGCGCGGCAGATGCGACGTTGGCACCGAACGGTGGAAGACACGCCGCACGCAGTTCATGCCCCACTAGGAATGGTTTCTCTTGCGACTGCAGGGTAGCGTCCCACTTCTGCACGATGGACTTGGCCGCTGACTGTGCTGGGCGCCGGGATACCGCGCCGCCACCCGTAAACACCTTCCAGTTATCGCTCAAGACGGAGACGGCACGGTTTTTGATCCTCGGCGGCTTGTTGATGACCACGTCGTAGTCGAGTTTGCCCTGCAGTAGCTCGCCCACCAGTTGTTGGCAGTCGTCGGCAGCGTTCCCACGTGCGGTACTGAAGCCGTCGAATGGGAAAGGCAGAGGGGTCTTGTAGATGGCCGACAGAAGCTCGGTACCAGCACGCGCTATGCGCGTCTCCTTCAGGTCCTCGGGAAGGGCTGTGACGTACTGATGCTGCCGAATTAGCGTCCCGACGTGGTTGCGGAGCATTCCCAGTGTCTTCTCTTTGTGTGCTCCGATCAGGTTGCCGAAGCGTGCCTTGTCCTCCTCGCTTAGCTTCTCTTCAAGCACAGCAAGCTCAGCTAACGCCTGACCGAGAACACCCTCCTCGTCGGCCAGCAGTACCACCAGGACAGGCGGGACCGGCATTCCCACGCCGCGCCCCAGAGTGCGGAGCAAGCGTGCGGTCTTGTCACCGACGGCGGCAGGATCTCGGTTCTGCTCCAGATAGCAGTAGACCACTGTGCCCCTGGGCTCGTCTACAGCTACGGCTTTGGCGCAGCGCTCCACGGCTATGCGGAGCCGGACCTCCAGCGTCTTCGCGTTTGAGGTTACAGCCTCGAGGTACCACTCGCGCGTCGAGATCGAGTTGCTCTCGCCGAAGTCGCAGTTGACCTCGCCAAGTAGGTCGCACCACGTAGCGGCACGGCGGACGAACAGGTCCGCCCTGGCCTGCAGGTCGAAGGAACTCCCGACAGTTCGGCGCAGGAACGCCAAAAACTGGGTCCGAGGGACGGCATCACCC
>JBDKRC010000162.1:0-59821 GCA_039683575.1 Armatimonadia bacterium
CCCTTCAGTTCGCCGAAGGGACATTTCTACTTTGCACAAGAGGGACATTACTACTTGGCAGCGACACGAAGTCGCCCCCTTTCTTGCCCTTCTCACCCCCGCTGTGGTACACTGACGCGACTACACCCGACGCGGTCTTTCCCCATGCGTATTCTGAAAATCGGCAGCCTGGCCTTCATCACCGGGTTCTCCGGGGCGATGATGCCGGGGCCACTTCTGGCGCTTACCATCGGACAGGTTACCGCAGCGGGCTTCGCCGCAGCGATGTGGTTGGTACTGGGACATGCGCTGTTGGAACTGGTGCTACTGCTGCTCCTGATCATGGGATTGCGGGTAGTGCTGGCGCAGGCGAAAGTTCGTGGGTTCATTGGTTTGATCGGCGGGGCGGCCCTGCTCTATATGGGAATAACGATGTTGCGCAGCGCCGCGACGGTCGAGGCGGGGATGCAGGGGGCGTTGGCGGTGTCGAACGGGCAACTGGTACTGGTGGGGGCCGCCGTTAGTCTGGCAAATCCCTACTTCACGGGCTGGTGGGCGACCGTCGGCGTGGGGCAACTCGCGCAGATGGCGCCCCAGAACAACCGCGAGTACCTGACCTTCTATGCCGGTCATGAGCTCTCCGACTTCCTGTGGTATGCCTTCGTCGCGCTGATGGTAGTGGTGGCGAAGGAGTTCCTGCAGGGGGCGTGGTACCACTGGCTGGTGGGGCTGTGTGGCGCAGTGGTGGCCTTGCTGGCGTTGTGGTTCCTTTATAGCGGTGTACTATTAACCTTCAACCTCCGGCGGCCTATGAAGCCGGAGTCTGCGGATCGAACGACTGAGGAGTGACTAACCGTGCCTGAACTTCGCATTGGACTGCCCAAAGGCAGCTTGCAGGACGCAACCATTGCCATGTTCGAGAAGGCGGGCTTCCGCATCTCGGTGGATGAGCGCCAGTACAAGCCGCATATTGACGACGAAGACCTCTGGAGCGTATTGCTGCGCGCCCAGGAGATGCCCTCTTACGTGGCCGACGGCGTACTCGACTGTGGCCTGACCGGTCTGGACTGGATCAAGGAACGCGGCGTCGAGGACAGCATTGTCGAGGTGGCCGACCTCGTCTACGCCAAGCGCGGGATGCGACCCTACAAGTGGGTGCTCGCGGTAGCTGAGGATGCACCCTACCAGACAGTCAAGGACCTGCAGGGCAAGCGCATCGCCACTGAACTGACCCATGCGGCCGAGCAGTACCTATGGCAGAATGGCGTCACGGCCACCGTTGAGTACTCATGGGGCGCCACCGAGGCCAAGTGCCCGTCACTGGTGGATGCCATCATCGAGGGTACCGAGACCGGCAGCACCATCCGTGCCAACAACCTGCGTGTAATTGATACCCTGTTTGAGTCCACTACCAAGTTCATCGCGAACAAGGAAGCATGGGCGGACCCCTGGAAGCGGCAGAAGATCGAGAACATCGCTTTGCTTTTGCGGGGTGCGCTGGCGGCTGAAGAGAAGGTCGGCCTGAAGATGAACTCCCACCGGGACACGATCGAGGCAGTCATTGCCCAGCTTCCGGCGCTGAAGAATCCGACAGTGTCGCCGCTGGCGGATGGGGAGTGGGTGGCCGTTGAGACGATCGTGGACAAGCGGATCGTCAGGGACCTGATCCTTCGGCTCAAGGATGCCGGGGCGCAGGGGATCATCGAGTATCCGCTGAACAAGATCATATTGTAGAATTCGCCGATATGCGCTAAAGCCGCCGGGATACCGGCGGCTTTTGTCGCCTTGGCTGACAGAATAGAGGGAACTCTCGGAGGCTTCCGAGCCTTTTCTTGACAGGTGAAGGGTCGGGTACTACAATCAACAGTAGCTGTACAAGTTTTGCCGCATAAACTCTGACAAATCCTCCCATCACATATCCTGTTGGTCCCTATCCCTCCCTGCGAAGGGTGGAGCGCACCATGGTTCTTTGTCCCAACTGCAACGCCCGCAATGCCAACCACAGCGCTTTTTGCATCCGCTGTGGAGCCACTTTCGCGAGTGCCTCTCCGCGTGAAGTGCTGTCGGGTACCGATGCCTTTACAGTGCAGCCCGAACACACGCCCGAGGGCTTGGTGGACCGCGCCGCCTCGCATCTGGCAGAGGGCCGCGCGCAGGCAGCGGTAGACGACTGCAAGCGCGCGGTAGCACTGTCGCCTGGTGAAGTCCAGGCGTACGCAGTCATGGCCATGGCGTATGAGCAACTGGGCGAGGTCGAGCCGGCGCTCGAAGCCTACGAGACTGTTGTGACGCTCGCGCCTGAGCGCACCGCGGAGCGCCAGAAAGCTTCCCTGCTGCGACTGCGGCTGGGGCAGCAGCCACCGGCGCCGACCCTGACGCGGCGGGCAGCGACGACCGTCCCGGTGTGGCAGGTGGCGTACGACTGGGTACGGGCGAAGGTGCAGACCAACCCGCCACTCTACGCCGGAATCGCTTCCGGATTAGTGGTGTTCATGTTTGGCGCTCTGCTGCTGGTGCAGACGAGCCACGCGCAGGCGGCGCGCGAAGTGCAGGCGCGCTATGATCAGGAAGTGCGATTGGCGGACGAAGCCTTTGCCGCGCAACGGTATGCCGAGGCGACGATACATTACAACGCTGCGTACCAGTTGAAGAAGAATGATCAGCAACTACAGGCCAAGTGGCGGCAGGCTTACGACCTTTCCCTGCAGCCGGTAGCCCAGGCGGAGCAGCCGCTTCCGGGCCAGGTGGCACAGTACATTCCCAATCCCACGGGACCAAATCCATTTGCGCCCGTGCCTATTGGCGGCCCGGCGATCGCGCCGCCGGCAGCGACGCCCGGTGCCGCCGAAGGAGCCCTGGCAGGGACGGGAATGCAGGTGCCATCCGTGCCAGTTCCGTCACCGACCGCGACTCGTCCGCCCTCGATTGACGTGGTGCGGGACAAGGCGCGCACAGTAACCAGCACGCCTTCGACGTTGCCGAGCGGGCGTCCGCGGTACTCCACCACTCCTCGCAACCCCATTAGCGCCGTGCCTCAGAAGCAAGAGCCAAAGGCACCGGCTCCTGCCGCTACTGACACGACACCGAAGACCCCCAAGAGTGAGATCACGATCTGGGTCAGTGACCAGGCTCCTGCCCGCCGGCCTGCCGCCGAGCCGCGTCCGCAGCAGCCCGACCCGCAGTCGCTGCGAGCTCAGGGCGAGCGTCTGGCACGTGAGGGGCGACGGGATGACGCCATCCAGCATTTGCAGAGCGCGGCCTCCGGGTTTGACGCCCGTGGCGATGCGACTTCAGCCCGCGCCGCCGCAACCTGCCGCGCTCAGATTGAAGTCCTGCGCAACAGCAACCAGTAGGTGAAGCGCCGTGAGCAGGTTCCCGGGGATTATGCTCCTCGCCGTGCTGGCCATGCCGCTCAGCGCTCAGGCTGAGGGGCCGCGGCCAGTTGGCCTCATTGTTGACGCCTCGAACGTTATCAACCCCATTCCCTTCGTTCGGTTTGTTGACGTGATGGTTGAAACGCTGGCGGCTTCGCGCAAGTGGGAGCCGACCGTTCTGACGGCCGATTCGCCACTGGTGAGGATCAGCGGTGCGGCGTGGCCGTCGGGTACCGTCGGTCTGCCTGCTCTGGAGGCGACCCTGAAGGGACTCCTGGATACAACACGGCTGAGCGATGTGATAGTAGTGATCCCGCAGCCGTCGCGCGCCAGCGCCGTTGAGGTGCTCTGGCTGCAAACCGGGCAAGCCGGCATCAGGCAGGTCAGTCTGACCGCCCCCGGAGGCGGGGACGCCGCGTATAGCGCACTTTCCAAGCAACTCGTGGCGAAGTTGGACGAGGGCTTCAGTGCGGCGGCGATAGCCGCACTGCCCCCTACGGCAGCCCCCGTTCCGGCGCCGGTGACGACGCCCGCCCCGGTCCCGGTCACGCCGCCTGCAGCGCCGACGGACGTGCCTGCGGCCCCGGCCGCCGCTCCCGCTCCGTCCAGCGAAGCGGTAGCGGTGAAGCCGCCCACCGCCGTTGCAGCCGCGCCGGCGGCCCCGCCACAGCCTGTAGAGACCGCTCCGGCGGCTCCGACCGCACTGCCGACTCCGGCAGTGACGCCGAGCACTCCCGCCCCGACGAGCAGCAAACCTGAGACACAGACCACGCCTATAGCCCCCGAAACGGCCCCGCCTACGACACCCGTTCCGCCTCAACCTGCAGCGCCATCTCCGGCCCAACCCGGCGTGCCTGCCACGCCTCCTGCTGCCCCCGTTGCTGCGGCTGAGAAGCCCGTGGCACCCGAGACGCCTGCGCAGCCCAAAGCGCTGTCGCCGTATTTCGCCGCGGCGGAGAAGTGGCTGGCGGAGCGGGAGTTCAAGAAGGTTGAGCAGGCCCTGATGGATGCGGAGGACGCGGGTGACCCTCGGGCCAAGGTCTTTTACCTGTGGGCGCAGCTTGAGGGCGCACGACAGAATCTGGCGGCGGAGCGTAGCTGGCTGGAGCGGACAGTGAGTGCGGATCCCTCGATCATGCCTGCGCACCTGCGGCTGGCGGAACTGCTTCGGGGCGCCGGCCTGTGGCGCAAGGCCGTGGACGAGTACCAGATCGTGCTCAAAGCGGAACCGAAGAACCTGCACGCCTACGTCGGTCTGTCGGCCCTGTATGCCTCACAGTCACAACCGAAGCGGGCGGCGGAGATACTGGCGCAGGCCGTAGTGCACTATCCCAATGACGTGAGCCTCTACCTGCGGATGGGCGATCTGCACAGCCAGCGGCGGGCACTCCCCGAGGCCGAGGAAGCCTATGACAAGGCTGCGCGGCTCTCAGAGGGGGTAGCGCGGGCAGATGCTCTCGAGCGCCTGGGTGACCTCTATGTCACGGCAGATCGTCACCATGAGGGGTTCGTCTGTTACGCCGAAGCGTCCAAGTTGCGCGCGGGCGAGACGTCATCGCTGACCGAGAAGCGCTACCAACAGATGATGGCGACCGCAGACTCCGCTTTGATTAGCTCGCTTCAGGCGGCCAATGAGGCCTTGCGGTCGTACCTCATCGGCAAAGGCGTGGTTCGCGAGGAAGCTTTCCAGGCTATGAGCGACTTCAACTCCGAGGCGGAGGAGGTCGTGAAGTTTGCAGACACGATAGTGCCCCCGGCCACCCTGAAGCTCATCCACGCGGAGCGCAAGCTGGCGTACAGCCTGGCCGCCGAGGCCGCGAATCATGGGCTTGAGTACCTCGACGGCGGAGACAAGGCGCATCTTGATGATTACCAGGTGCGCGTAGCCGAGGGACTGAAAAGCCTTCAGGGGTTGAGCAAGCCGAAGGGGCTGTAGTCGATGGCTGACCAGGGCGCAAGCGGCCTGCTGCTCGTGGGCAGGGCGGTGCTGGTGGCGGGGTTGCTCATCGCCCTATTGGGTGCAGCATTGATGGTGATGGGGCGCTATGGCTTGCACCTGCGCCCGTTGCCGGGCGACATCGTGATCCGGCGACCGGGCCCGGTGGTGTACTTTCCGCTGGTGACCATGCTGGTCATCAGCCTGGTGGTGACGTTGATCCTACAGTTGCTGGCATATCTTCGCAGATAGCAGGATCATCCGACAAAGGTGACACAGCGCATGTTGATGCATGAATGGCGACAATACCGCGACCGGCAGATCCACAAGGTGGTGAAAGAGGCTCGCGAGGCAGAGGAGCCGGAAGAGGAGCAGGCGGCGGAGGCCGAGGCTGAAGTGGAGGCTGTCGAACCGCAACCTGCCAGGGCCCAGGCTGTCGAGGCGCCTGTTGAGCCCGAGATCGAGCTCGAGGACGAGCAGGACTTCGCGCTAAAGTCCGAGCCGGGCAAGCCGAAGCAGATACTGGAACGGCTGGCAGCGGGCAACTCGGAGATGCGTGACCGTCTCGAAGCCTTGCACGCGCGCCAGCAGGTCCTGCCGCTCGATGTTGAGGCGGCCGCGCAACAGGCCCCGCGGCGGCGAGGGCGGGTGGAGGAGTCGCGCGAACAGCTTGTACAGCGGTTGACTGATCCGGTGCTGTCACTGGAGGAGGCTGCGGTACTGCTGGACGTGTGCCCGACCACTGTCCGCCGCTACACCAACCGCGGCGTCTTGAAATGCTATCGCACGCCAGGCAACCAGCGCCGGTTCCGTCTCTCCGAGATCATGAGCTTCATGGAACGGAGGCAGATGGGCGAGGAGTAGCAGGTTTGTCGGGGGGTGAACTATTGGACCAGCCGATCCTCCTTGTGGGCTGCCCCAGAATCCTCGAACAAGAACTGCGCCAGGACCTTCTGGGGGCGCTGCATGCCATGGCTGCGGTGCCAGACCTGCGCCAGTCGAACGTCCTGCAACTGGTGAAGGATGCCGCGCTGATAATTCTGTTCGAGCAGGCGGCGCCGCGCGACCTTCCCCAGATCTGCAATCACCTGCGCCGCCACACCCACCGTCCCCTGCTTGTCTTGCTGCGGGCTCGACGCGAGGAGATCATCACCGAGGTTCTGCGCGAGGGGGCGGATGATTGCCTCCCCCCGAACATCTCCGCCCGCGAACTCGTCGCCCGAACCAGGGCCCACCTGCGCAGAGACCGGGAGTACTCCGCACCCGGTCAGGCCGTGCTGTATGAGGTAGGCGAGCTGCGTTTGGATGCCGTGCGGCATGAGGTGCATGTGCGGGAGCAGCAGGTCAACCTCACCCCGCGCGAATTTGAGCTTCTGGAATGCCTTGCACGTGAGGCAGGACGGGCCGTGCCCCGCGACGAACTCCTGACGAGGGTCTGGGGCTACAACAGCGGCATGAACAGTCGCACGCTTGACGTACACATCGGTCGCCTGCGGCAAAAGATCGAGCGTGAGCCTCGCGACCCGCAGATTGTGATTACTGTCCCCGGCGTTGGGTACAAGCTGGCCCAGAGTTGACCGGGCCAGCCCGCGCCGGGCTGGTCTGGGATACTGATGATAGAACTCGAACCAATCCTCCTGCAGATACCACTCCCCCGGCCCCGCCGGGTCTTCCCCCATTCGCAGCCGGTCGAATCACTGCCTGTCTGCCTCGTCCGCGTGGACGACGGCCAGAACGTTTCCCATGGCGAAGCACTGGTGCTGGAGGTCGAGAGCCTGCCGGCGGCCGTGGATTTGTTCGCCGACGCTCTGGCGAACAGCGACGCCCGTGACTTCGGCCTCGTCTGGCAGCGCATGGTTGGGCTGCTCAAGGAGTACGAGCCCGCCCCGCCGGGGGACTACAGTGCCGTCATGGGGGCCATAGACATGGCCCTGTGGGACCTGGCAGGAAGGGCGCTGAACGTGCCCTGCTACGCCCTGGCTGGCGGCGCGCGCGCGCAACAGGTCGACTGCTACGCCGGTGGCCTGTATGTTGATGACCCTGAGCTGGCCGCAAAGGCGAAGCAACTGCGGCAGAAGTTCGGCGCGATCCAGTTGACGCTCACCGGCGACAAAGAGGCAGACCTTGCGGCGGTGAAGTCGGTGCGCCGGGTGATTGGCGATGAGGCGCCGCTACTGGTGGATGCCGACGGTCGCTATGAAGATCCCGAGGTTGCGCTGGCAGTAGGGCAGGCGCTGGAGCAAGCGGAGGTGTACTGGTATCAGGAGCCGCTGCCGACCGGGCGGTGGGATGAGTACGCAAAACTACGCCCGGCAATCGGGCCGGCGCTGGCGGCGGACAAGCGGGTCTTTGGGCTGAAGTCGTTCGAGCGGGCCCTGCATGCTCGGGCGCTGGATGCCGTGGTTGCCGATCTGCGGCTGTGTGGCGGCATGTCGGGCGGCCAGCGCCTTGCAGAGCTGTCATGGCTGCATGAGGCGCGGCTGAGCTTCCACAACGCGCTGTCGCCGCTCGCCCAGGTAGCCGCGGTGCATCTGGCGGTGGCTCACTGGCATGTCGGGCCCCTGCAGATCGAGCCGGACAGCCCGGTAACAGGGCTCACTGATCCGGCGCCAACGCTCAAGGATGGGTTTCTACGCCTGCCCGAGGGAAAAGGTCTGGGCGTGCAGGTGAGTGACAAGTTCGTGGAGCTCTACCGGGTGGAGTTGCCAGAGTATGGGTGATCTGCGCGAGCGCATCCAGGCGGCCCATGAGAAGCTCGAGCGGCTGACGCTGGAAGTGTGCGGCGCCTGCACTCAGAACTGCTGTCACCAGGGCACTATGATGGGCTCGCAGGGCCTGCGGCGGCTCTACAAGGGCATACTCATGGACTCGCAGTTCGGCGAACGCCTGCGTCAGGGGCTGACCTTGCGTCGCGAGGAGGTCGAGCAGGACCTGCAGGTGGCTGAGCGGGTGGCGGGGCTGCTGCGCGCGTCGCTCTCGACCGAAGAGGACACGGAGGGGCTGAAGGAACTGGAGACGCGCCTGCGGGACATGCGCGAGTTCGTGGAGTACATGGGAACAGACTACCCCCTGACCGCCGAGGGGATGAGCCGACTGCTGCTCTACAGCGCCGTGCGGTCCAACCTGCTGCGCTGCCTGAGGCAGTTCCCCGGCGGCGAAGCGGCACTGGCAACCCTTTCGCAGGGACGCTCGAGCTTCAAGTTCCGCGGGCGCAAAATCGCCCCGCCACGCTGCGTTTTCCACCACGAGGCCTGTCTGGCCGAGGCCTGGAAGCCTATCAAGTGCGCCAACTTCTTCTGCGCGAGCGACCCCAACCTGCTGGCCCGCTGCCGGGCCGAGATGAGCTTTGACGAATTCGTCCTGGCCAACATCCGCCTGACTAACCCAGAGTGCGTTCAGCAGCTCGTGGAGCTTGAGAACCAACTGGGTAAGGCATACTGGGAACCCAAGATCATCATTGGCCCGGAACCGGAATGGGAGCAGTTCTCCGAGAAGATCATTGGAATGGTTACGAGCAGCCGCCAGGCGCAGGTGCGCCGCGAGCCAGGCCGCTTCATGAAGGCTACCCGGGAACTGCTGGATGAGATCGGCGCTCTGCAGGAGGACCAGTGCGTCATCCACACGTGCGCCAGTATTGACGGCGCCGCGCTCTACGAGCTCGCTGTGGCCATGGAGCGGGCCCGGAGCGCCGATTGGCATGGCGGCTTCTTCGTCCTTTGTCGTGAACTGGCGGATCGCAGCTTCATGCCCCACCCGCTGTGGGAGGACGAGATGATCAGCCAGCCGCTCGGAGGTCTGGAAGTCTACTTGCTGTAGAGCGCGCCAGATCACTCCCCCTCGAAGTACAGGTACCACCGGTAGCGGCAAAGGCCGCTGTGACAGCAGGCTTCCTTACCCGGCTCGCAGTGCTTCTCCTCATAGTACCGCCCGCCAGCGACCTGTTCGCGTCGTGCCTGTTTGATGCTGTCGTCATCCCTGGCCACGCGCCCGGCTCGGGCGCGCAGCAGCTTGATGACCTCACCGCGTCTTCTGCGAGCGGTCCGTTCCGGAATCCCCAGCGCGAGCGCCAGTTCCGGCACTCCCATGCCGCGGCGCATGAACTCCAGCACCCGCTCATACTTCGGCGGTAGCTGCGCCTGCCCAATGACATGACTGAGCAGGTCAACGCTACCCGGATAGTCGGCCACGGTCACTACTGGCAGTTCCATGAGGTGGTCTATCCGGGCGGTCCGCCGCAGCCAGCTCTCGCCATGAAAGGAATACTCCAGATCTCCCGGCTGGTCTGCGTCGGCCCAAAGCAGTCGATCAGCCTCCTCCTCCATACGTTGTTCCAGTGCCAGGCGGCTGGGGTGATCGTGCATGATGAGGCTCCTTGGGGCAGGTTGCGTTGCGCTGGCCCAACGGTAGCCGCAGTTATCTGGCATCGACCTTCGCGCCACTGGACAGGAAGCTGGCAGATAGGGCACAATAGTCTGCCAGCGGAATCTCCGTACCCGCCGCAGCGTCAATACGCGTACGGACTTTTCCGGGTCCGAATTACCTGGGGACAAAGACATGTGCAAGAGATCTGCGATATTGCTGACAGGAATCGTGCTGTCCCTGCTGCTGCCACTGGCGGCGCAGGCGCAGGACGGGCCGATGCGAGGGTGGCGCGGCCGCGGGGGAAATTCCCGCGCTGCCGCCCTCTTCGAGGACATCATGCTCCTGCAACGGTTGGCGCCCTTGCAGCTCACTGACGCCCAGCTTGACGCCCTCGCCGCGGCCTACCAGAAGCAGCCACAGGTGGCGGCCGAGCAGACCGGACCGTTGGCCGAGTTGGCGGAGATCAAGCGCGGGCTACTGGCCGGCAATCCCGCCGTCGCCGCGGATCAACAGGCGCTAAGACAGATCATGCAAAAGCTCCAGCGCGCTCCGGAGCCATCCGCTACCGAACCGACGCTCTCGCCACTGGCCGTTGAGATCTGGGGGCTGCTGACACAGACACAGCGGGCCGCGCTGCTCGGGGACGTCCGGCAGGCAGCGGCAAATAACCAGCGTGCCGACCAGCAGGCGGCCTTGCGCGCCGTCAAGACGCTGGGGCAATTGCGGGAGCTTGACCAGACGCAGTGGGTGGCGAGCCGCGACAGGATCGCCCAGGCATTCTCGGAGAACGCCGGGGCGCCGGACACTCCGGCACGGCAGAACTGCCAGAAGATGTTCGTGGAGTTCCTCGACCGGTTCAAGACCATGAGTGATGTCGACTTCGCAGCCAAGCAGGGAGAACTTGCGACTGAGCTACTGGCACTGCTGCCGCCGGGAACCAATCTGACGGTCGCGATGGCCACCTATGACCAGCGGCTGCTGCAGAACGCCATGAACATGACCTTCCTGAATCCACGCCTGCCGGACCTCCTCAAGGAAATGAAGGCCGCAAGGGCCGCACAGGGCGGCTAGGGGCCCGTAGACGCATTTGTGTAAGTCGAAACTTTTTTCCGCGCCGGGGAAGGTCAAGGGGCCTACGGCGCGGAACACGCCGTTTCTGCATCTATTGTCAGCGTCAGAATGCTGTTTGGAGCTTCAACTACTATGCGCATGCGTGAGGCCGAAGAGCTAGCACAATATCGGTCGCTGATGGAGGCGCCCGAGACCTACAAAGACGGTTTTGGCTGGAAAACCGTCCTCGGCGCGCTCTTCATCGGTTTCGTGATGATGCCCGGCTCGATCTACCTGGGCCTCGTGGTCGGACAGACCATGGGTCCCGCTGCCGAGTGGACTACCATCATTCTCTTTACCGAGATTGCCCGCCGGTCGTTCACCGTCTTGTCCAAGCAGGAAGTCTACCTGCTCTACTACGTGGCTGGCGGTCTAGCGGCTGGCGGCGGCACCCTCGGCCTTTCCGGTGGCCCCTTCGCCAACTTCGTCTGGAACCAGTTCCTGCGAAATCCCTCCGTTGCTCCCGCTGGTCTGGGTGAGCAGGTACCCAACTGGGTCGCCCCGCCCTCGACCTCGGAAGCCATCATGCGCCGGACGTTCGTCCACCCCGACTGGCTGCCCGCCATTGGCGTCCTGATCGTCACCATGATCTTCTCGCGCCTGGCGTGGTTCACGTTTGGCTATGTGCTGTTCCGCCTCACCTCCGACGGCGAGAAGCTGCCTTTCCCGCTGGCTCCCGTGGCCGCGCAGGGAGCCACGGCCCTTGCCGAGGCCTCCAGCAAGGAGGAAACCTGGCGCTGGCGGATCTTCTCCATCGGCAGCATGATCGGGATCGCTTTCGGTCTCATCTATGTGGCGATTCCCACGCTCTCAGGCGTGATCCTGATCCAGCCCATCCAGATCCTGCCCATCCCGTTCATTGACTTCACCCAGGGCACGGAGCGGATCCTGCCGGGTGCGGCCATCGGTATCGGCACCAACATTGTCACCGTCTTCAGCGGCTTCGTCCTGCCCTTCTGGATGGTTGCGGGCAGCTTCTGCGCCATGTTGGCCACGATGATCGTTAACCCCGTGGCCGCAGTCACAGGGCACCTGCCCACCTGGCGCCCCGGCATGGAGTCCATGCGCACGATCTGGGCGGCCAGCATCGATATCTGGCTCTCCTTCGGTATCGGCACCGCTTTCGCAGTCGCCGCGCTCGGTATCATCAAGATGATCACCGACTGGCGCCGGGCGAAGAGAGAGGGCAAAGCCGTCTCATTCGGCTTCGGCACGCCCCCTCCCGGCCGTGGCGACTTCAGTATCGCCTGGTGCATGGTGATCTTCCTCGCCTGCACCACCGGCTACGTGATCCTTACGAAGATGCTTGTGCCGGACTTCCCGATCTACTTCGTACTCTTCTTCGGCTACATCTGGACGCCGTTCGAGTCCTACATCAATGCTCGTATGGTGGGTCTCACCGGTCAGCCCGTAGCCATCCCGATGCTCCGTGAGGCCACTTTCATCTATAGCGGCTACAAGGGTGTCGGCATCTGGTTCGCCCCAATCCCGATCTCCAACTACGGTGGCACCGCAGCCCAGTTCCGTTCCGTAGAGTTGACCGGGACCAAGTTCACCTCGCTCATCAAGGCTGAACTGCTGGCCTTCCCAATCCTGCTGGTCTGCAGCTTCATCTTCTGGAGCTACGTCTGGAAGCTCAACCCGATCCCCAGCGCCTACTACCCGTACACCCAGAAGTTCTGGGATTACGAGGCCATGAACCGCTGGCTGTGGATCACTTCCACCACTCCTGGCGGCACCGCGGAGATGTTCCAACGCGCGATCAAGCCGGGCCTGATCGTGGGCGGTGTCGGCTTTGGGATGATTGCCTACTACATCCTGAGTTGGCTCAACGTGCCCATCATGCTGATCTACGGCTTCATTCGCGGCCTGGGCACAATTCCTCACTTCATCGTGCCGGAGTTTATCGGTGCCGTGATCGGCAAGTACTACCTGGCCAAGCGCTTTGGCGAAGCTAACTGGCGTCGCTGGCCCCCAGTACTGCTCGCCGGAGTGTCCTGCGGAATGGGCCTTGTGGCAATGCTTGCCATCGCCATCGCCCTCCTGAAGAGCTCGATCACCGAGCTGCCCTTCTAGGGGCACACTACCCCTCAAAAACAGACAGGGCGCACCATCCGGTGCGCCCTGTTTTGCGATTGGTTCCCAGTCGCCAATTCCCCGCCCTAGAGCGGCAACTCCACCCGCCGCCCCTCCTCCATGCTCTTCACGGCCGCGTGGTAGATCTCCTGGCACGCGCGGCCATCAAGGCCCGTCGCCCGCGGCGTGTCGCCTGTCTTGATGCAGTGGACGAAGTCGTTGATCTGTCCCTGCCCCCAGGTCTCCTCATTCCGCCGGTTCATGTACTCCACGATCTCCTCACCCTCGGGGCGGGAGACCTTGATGCCGTATCTGCGGTCCTCAATCGGTGCGCCTTCGTGAATGCTGCCTTCAGGGCCGATGACGTCCATGCCGCGGAAGCCGGCTGTGGTGCCTCGTGCCAGGCTCCATGACCACTGGATCAACGCTGTGTCAGCGCTTTGGAAGTATAGGATCACGATCGGGTTGTCGAGCACATCGCCGTGGTGGCTGAGGTGCTCCATGTGGGCGGTTACGGCCCGCACATCACCGAAGGTGTAGCGCAGGAAGTCGAGATCGTGCGCTCCGCTCTCCAGCAACGGGCCGTCGCTGAACCGCGAATCGCTGTACCACTCGCCATAGTTCGGCGGGCCGGGCGCGGCACCGCAGATGAGTCGCCGCCACATGCACGGCCTGCCCGCCTTGCCCTCCTGCACGAGCTTGCGCACCATGCCCCAGTCGTCGTCAAACCGTCGCACGAAGCCGATCTGGAGCACCTTGCCCGTCTCTTCGGCGGCTGCCAGCATGGTGTCGCATTCCTCCAGGGAGCGGGCCATGGGCTTTTCGCAGAGTACGTGCTTGCCACTCTTGAGCGTCTTGATCGTGGCATCGGCGTGGAAACGCGCGGGGATGCCGATGACGATCGCATCCAGATCGTCCATCGCAATCAGCTCATCATAGTTCCCGACAAAGCGCGGCGCGTTGAACTGCTCCGCCCGCGCCTTTGCCTGCTCCACATTCGCATCGGCAACGCAGACGATCTCACAGTCATCCCGCGCGGCAATGGCCGGCAGATGAAGATTGCTGATCGCGCCCGCACCGATCATCCCGAAACGCAACTTGGGCATCAACTACCTCCCTTGGGGGGTCTCCGGAAAAGCAACGAGGCGCTCCATTCGCTGAAGCGCCTCATCATACCTCCCGACACTCTCAGGCACTCCCGACATTCGCGTCGGGCCGTCGTCGTACCACCTACTGGCCATTGAGATTCTGCATCCCGGTCGCAAGTTCCTGCGGTCTGGTGCGGCGGGGAAGGAGAACGAGACGGCGATAGCGAAACGCCAGGCTCGAACTTCCACCGGAGGTCTCCCATGCGCCGCCTACTGCTACTTCTCGTGCTACTTTCCTTCGTGACCGGGGCTACCGCCGCCAGACGTCAGACAGCGCGAAAGCCTGCTCCGAAGCCCGCTGCCAAGCCTGCTCCGAAGCCCACCCCCAAACCCACCCCACCCGCGGAGAAACCGATGAACCTGCGCTTGCTTCTGCCTGCCGAGATTCCCGCCGTCCCCGGCCGTGAAGTGAACCTGTACTATGACAACGTCATCCTGCATCCCCGTTCCGACCTTTTCATCTACGACGTGGATTGCCCCAAGGGCATGCAGCAGCAGGAACGCTACACCTGGACGCCGAAGCCCGAGGAAGTGGGCTTATTCCCGCTGACCCTCAAGATCTCAGATCTGAATGGCAAACTGCTCGCCGAGGGTACGACCAACATTCATGTCTATCCGCTTGACGCTGGCGCCGGCAAGGCAGTCTCCGCCTTGATCATCGGCGACAGCCTCACCGGCGCGTCTGTCTATCCCGATGAGATCTACAATCTCATGCAGCAGCCCGGCAACCCGCAGTTCACCATGATTGGCAATGTGATCCCCAACAAGGACAAGCCAGGCGCGAAGCATGAGGGTTACGGTGGTTGGCGCGCGGCCACCTTCGTGAGCCAGTGGGGCCCCGAGCCGGTGGTCAACGGCCGCCGGGCCCGCAGCCCGTTCCTCTACGAGAAGGAGGGCAAGCCGGTCCTGGACTTCAAGCAGTACCTCGCCGAGCAGAACGCCGGACAGGCCCCCGACTTCATTACCATCCTCCTCGGCTGCAACGACAACTTCGGCGCCAAGGACGACACCATAGAGGCCAGCATCGATGACTTCCTCAGAAACATGGACATCCTGATCGCCGAATTCCACAAGGTCCGTCCGGACACCAAGATTGGCGTCGTCTCGCTGATGCCGGGTGCCGCGACGCAGGATGCCTTCGGAGCCAACTATGGCTGCGGTCAGACCCGCTGGCAGTACAAGAAGAACCAGCACCGGGTCATGGAGCGCGTCGTGGCGAAGTACGGCAACCGCGAAGCCGAGAACATCTACCTCGTTCCCGCCTATGTCAGTCTGGACGCCGTCAACAACTATCCGAAGGCCAAGGGCCCGGCCAACGCCAGGGGAGACGCCACCGACTTCTCCCGCCTGTGCAATGGCGTTCACCCCGCTGCGAGCGGCTACAAGCAGCTTGCGGACGGCATCTACTGCTGGATGAAGGGGCAGTTGTCGAAGTAGCGGAGACCCGCAAAACACAATTGTCGCGCATGGAGGGAGAGAACGCAATGTCTGACACCATCAAGATCGGACTCATTGGTTGCGGAGGATTGGGCCGGGCACAGGCAAAGATCGCCGCCGCGGAACCAGGCGTGGAGTTTGCCGCTGTGTCTGACGTGAACCTGCAGAGTGCGCAGGAGGTGGCGGCGGAGCACAGCGTGCCCGTGGCCGTGGATGACCATCGGAAGCTGCTGGAGCTCGGCTTGGACGGCGTTCTCGTTGTGACGCCGACGTTCACTCACAAGGACATCTGCCTCGACGCCGCGCGGGCCGGGGTCAACATGTTCTGCGAAAAGCCCATGGCGACCTCAGTCGCCGACTGTGAAGAGATGATCCAGGCGGCCAGAGCGGCCAAAGTGCAGCTCATGATCGGCTTTGTGATGCGCTTCTACCCGGCGTACGTGGAGATGAAGCGCCGGATCGACGCCGGTGACATCGGTGACGTTCGCCTGGCGTGGTCGGTGCGTATGGGTGGTCGGCCGCCGGTCGGGATCGGTGAGTGGCGCCGCGAGGCCAGCAAGGTCGGCGGCCTCTACTCCGCCGCCGTCCACCAGATGGACCTGCTGCTGTGGATGGGCGGGCCGGTCCAAATGGTCGAGGGCCTCTGCAACTGGGGCACCTTCGCCGACACCGATACCGAGGACAGCATCATCATCTCCTGGCGCCACGAGAACGGTGCCATCGGCTCCCTGCACAGCAGCCAGCTATATCCTGTCGGCGGCAGCGCCTACGGCGTGGGTGGCAGCAAGGGTGCCATGAAGATCGAAGGCAATACCTTGCACGTCGCCGACCACGAAGGTCACAGCGAAGCAATTGACGTGCCCACGGATGAGCCGCCGCTGACGCTGGAGCTACGGCATTTCTTCGATTGCGTGCGTACTGGCGAGCCGAACCGCATCCCGGGCGAGGCCGGGCGAGACGCTCAGGCGGTCTTCGAGGCCGCGTACATGTCATCCGAACGCAACGCGCCGGTGTCGCTGCCTCTGAAGTGATGGAAGGGACACAATAGCAATGAAAAACGCCATAGGGTTCGGCATCGTCGCACTCATGGTACTGGCCGCCACAGCGGGCTGCCCGGCTGCCACGACCACTGAAATGCGCGGAGTGTGGATGAACGCGTCGCAGACGGCGAAGACCGAAACGGCTGAGCAGACGGCTGAGCGCCTTGAAGGCCATGGCTTCAACGCAGTCTTCGTGTGGTACGAAGCAAACTCCGAGCCCATGCGTAATCTGATCGCCGCCTGCCGCAGGCATCACGTGGCGACCCATATATGGCTCTTCCGGCCGCCGGTCGAGAAGAAAGAGGCTTGGAAATGCCTTTCCTATGATCTCGCCAAGGGCACGATGGTGCCGGGACATGAGTGCCTTTGCGATGAGGAGTACCTACAGGCGTGCGAGGAGAAGGTGCGGCAGATCGCGCGCGAGTACGACGTGGATGGCATTCACTTCGACGAGGTAGGCTTCGGTCAGCCCTGGCAGAGCCTGTGTGACCGCTGCAGGCAGTCGTTCATAGCGGAAACGAACGCCAAAGTCTCAGACTGGCCCAACGACGTCATGCGGCTGGGGCAAATCACCCGCACCAACACACTCAACCTCGGTGCCTGGCGGGGGCCCTGCCTGGATGCCTTCGTCCAGTGGCGCTGTGGACGAGTGGCCAAGTACCTCCGGCGTCTATCAGACGCGGCGAAGTCAGTTCGGCCTCTGACGGTGTCCTATGCTGCGATGGCCGAGCCCTCCGCCGACGAAGTGTTCTACGGCGAGAACCTCGCGGAACTGGCCAAGATCTTCGACTTCATCGTCCCCATGAGCTACTACACCCAATACAGCGGCATGAGCGGGGGGCGGCCTGAGTGGACTGCGGAGATCTGCCAGACACTCGCCACCTGGATTCACCAGGGCAACCCCAAGTGCCAGGTATACGCCGGCATCTCCGCCTATGGAGCTGACGGCGGCTGGTTCGCGCCGATTCGTGAGCTGTACGAGAAGCTGGTTGCCGCGGGGACGATCACGCCCGAGCAGCGCACCGAGCACCTGAAGTACCGCACCTGCAAACAGGGCTTCGACAGCCTCGAATGGCTGCGCGCGGAGGGCAAGGTAAGCCAGGATGAGTACGAGCAGGTGAAGGCCAAGCTTGAGGCCCGTACTCCCACCTCTGAAGAGATGGTGCGTGCGGTTCGCTCGATCCGCAAGGCGGGCCTGCCCGGGTTCGTGTTCTTCCGCTACGAGTGCATGTCTGAGGATGCAGTGCAAGGTGTCATCGGCCAGGACCTCTGGCCGCGCCTGAAAGATACCCTTGCAGAGACCACAGGGCCCTAACGGCTGCTCAAGTTCGGAGGGAATCCATGCCTGCCACCTTCCGCCCTGCCGTGGCCTCCGATGTTCCCGCCATCGTGGATATAGAGTGTCGCGCCTTTGGCCGTGACACGGCCGAATCCCGCGACTACAAACGGCGGGAACTCGACCACGAACTGCCTGACTACGTTGTCCTGGAGGACGCCGGCCAGGTTGTGGCCGCGGCCCGCGTACTCCGTCACTGGCTGCAGGTAGGCCGCTGCGCCGTGCTCAAGGGCGACGTGGGCCATGTCGCGGTTCTTCCGGAGCTGCATGGCAAGGGCCACGGAACCACCCTCATGCAGCGCCTCATCCCGTACCTGCGCGACAACGGCTTCCACCTCTCGCGGCTCGGCGGCCTGATGAAGTTCTACAGTCGCTTCGGCTATGAGCCCTTCTTGCGGCGCTACGTGCACCTGCCGGTGCATCCGCTGGATGACGAGATCAAGGGGAGGCCCTGGGGCCAGATCTACGCTCTCACGCCCCAGGAGCAAGCCTGTGTGCGCCGCTATGACCCCTCACGCGACGGGCAGGCGGTCCATGAACTGCGTTTGCGGTTCAACCATAGCCGTTGCGGACACCTCCTGTTGTCTGACGCCCCTCCGCCTCCCACCACCGCCGGCCCCAATCCCGACGCGTACGACTTCGTCTACGAGGAGAACGGCGATGTTCGCGCCTTTCTTCGTGGCGCCGTCGGGCTCGTCAACGCCGGCGACCCAGCCCCGAGCTACAGGATTGATGAACTAGTCGCGGACTACGACCACCCGCAGGCCGTCGCCCCGCTGCTCAAGCACTTCATCCAGCAGGCTGCGCGGATCGCCCCGACTACCATCAGTTGTCGGTTACCCTACGATGAGTGGCTTTTCGGCCTCGCGCGGCAGGCTCAGCTCTATCTGGAGGTCAGCGAGTGGCGTCAGTCGGTGGATGGCAACATGATGCAGGTCATCAACCTGCCCGAGACCTTGCGCGCCGGCATACCTGAGTGGCACGCGCGCCTGCACGAGGCGGGTGTGATCCCGTGGCTGGGGAAGGTGCATTTCCGTCTGCCGAACGATGAGGCGGTGCTTGAAATCACGCCTGATTCAGTGGAAGTGGGGGAGGGGACGCAGGGGGACGTCACTGTCACGGCCTCGCAGGCCGATTTCATCATGTGGCTGCTGGGCATCGGGGGCTTCGGCGAATTTCCGCACCTCTCGGCGCATCTGACCGGACCGCAGCGCCTGACGCTCTCGATCATCTTCCCCCGCCTGCCCTGCGCCTCGGGCGTGTGGGGATAGCCGCTCTCACGACAGCTTCTTCGCCCGCTTGGCGCCGTCTTCGGCGTCGAAAGCCGGCACTCCGGGTAGCTCCGGCCACCGCATCCGCCATTCGTGCTCCGGCAGCGGCCCCGGCACCAGCCTCACATCATATTTCAGTAGTTCGCCCCGGCGTTCCATTGGGTCCAGTGCCAGCGGCGTCACGCCCTGCCGCGCCGCCAGGGCCGCGATGATTCCGCACGAGTACCCCGCCGCCTGACAGGTCACACTCGCCCGGACGCGGTAGCCGTCCGCCGCGCACTTCCCCGCCACGAGTACACTCTCGACGCCCTTCGGCACAAACATCCCCAGCGGCAGGCCGACTGCGCGCTGGCCGCCTGCGAGGCAAATCACGTCCTCTCGCTGCTCCAGCGGCTCGTCAATGCGCTCGGTCAGCCTCGCTTCGCCCACGATCTCCCGCCCGCCCCGCGGCATCGTCTGCGCTCCCATTGTCCGTACCACTGCCTTCTCAAAGCCCGGCAGGTACTTGCGCAGGAAGGCCAGGAACTCATAGGCGTACGTCCGCGCAGCCACCTCGGCCTTCGTGACCGCACGGGGGGCGCTCGGGTCGAGGCCTGTGATCATGCACACATTGGCCGTCACCGTGTCCGCCCCATGCCACGGCTCGGGCCAGAAGCCGTCCCAGCCGTACCGAATCTGCCCGCCTCCGGGCAGGTCGCGCAGCATCACCAGGTCTCCTGCCTCCACAGCCGCCCGTATCTGCGGGCGGAAGGGCCACGCCCGCCGCCGCCCCTCCAGCCACTCACTCCAGTAGGTATCCTGCTCCAGCTCCTCCGCGCTCATCGCCAGCCGCTCGGCAAGCCACGCGTTCCACTCCGGGTCCTCCTCAGGGCACTGGTCGAGGAACTCCTGGTAGCGCCCCAGGTCCACCAGCCCCATCTCAAACAGCAGCCCCCAGGAGCGGTGAGTGCCGGTCTCTATCGCCGCACCCAGCGCCTCGGCTACGTCGGCCTCGCCGGTGCAATCCACCACCTCACGCCCCCGCACGGCGTAGCGGCCACCCTTGGCCTCAAAGATCACGTCCACGCCACCCTCGGCCGCCGGGCGGGCTGTGCTGAAACGTGCATGCAGCCACAGCTCGACGCCCGCCTCTTCGAGCATCTGCAGCGACACCCACCCTGCGTGCTCGTGACGGTAGAAGATCGAGTGCCCGGCGTCCAGCGCCTCCTGCCGGTTGGCGTACGGTGTCGCGCCGGCCGCTATCACCCGGTCGAGCAGTTCTAACGGCGCCCCGCCCACGATGGGCCGCCCGTGTTCGTCCACATAGCGGTTCCCGAAGTGCCCCATCAGCCCCATGTTGACCGCCCCGCCAACGCTGCCGAAGCGCTCGATCAGGCACACCCGCGCCCCAGCCCGCGCCCCGCCTACGGCCGCCATGACGCCCGCCGTGCCCCCTCCCACGACGACCACGTCGAATTCGCCCGCCAGCGGCACGTCGCGCTGCGGCTCATGGACCACACTCATGGGAAGCTATCTCCTGCAGGGGATGATCCGAGTGGACTACTTCAGGGTGACTATCGTGACGCCTTCGCCGCCCTCATTGTAGGGGGCGATGCCAAAGCTCTTTACCGCCTTGTGACTGCGCAGGTACTTCTGCAGGCCCTGCCGCAGGGCTCCCGTCCCCTTACCATGCAGTACCCGTACCTCGCTTACCCCCGAAAGCTGCGCGTCGTCAAAGTACTTCTCAAGCTCCGTGATCGCCTCATCCACCGTGGTCCCACGCAGGTCGATCTCCGGCTCGAAGGTCGGCGCCTTGCGCATCTGCATCGTGTGCGCCAGCCGCCGCGCCTCCTCCGACACCTCCGGCTCCAGCGGCTCAAGGTCACTCGCCAGGCTCTCAACCCGCATTCGGCCCACTTCGACGAGGAACAGGTTCTCCTTCAGGCGTTGCACCACTTGCCCTTCGCGACCCAGCGAATGTACCCGCACGCGCTGCCCCGTCTCAATGGCTATGGGCGCGACAGGAGCCTTGGGAAGCTCAGGCGTGGGCGGGGCAGAGGGTTCCGGAGGCATGGCCTTCTGCGCCTCGGCGGCCCGCTCCCTCGCTTCGCGCTCAATCTGCTCGCGCAGCTTCGCAACCTGCTGCCGCTTCTCCTCAGTCACCTTCGACTGCCGCGGTTGCTTCTGCAACTCCGCAATGATCCGCCGCGCCTCTTCCTCGGCCTTGCGCACAATGTCGAGGGCCTGGTCGAACCCGGACTCCATCGCCTCCGCCCGGCGGCTCTCGAGGTCCTCCAGGTTCTTCGCATACTCCTTGCGCAGCTTCTCCAGGTCCCGCTGGGCCTTGGTAGCCTGCTTGCGCTCGCGGTCCAGGTCGGCCTGGCTCTGGCGCATCTCTCTCAGTGCATCCTCAACGCTCACCCGCTCGCCGCCGAGATACTCCCGCGCCAGCCGCGTCAGCCGCTTCGGCAGCCCCAGCCGCTGTGCTATATCGAGCGCGTTGCTGCTGCCCGGCTGCCCGATCAGCAGCCGGTACGTCGGCTGCAGCGTCTTGATGTCGAATTCCACCGAGGCATTCTCCATGCCCTCGGTGGCGTAGGCAAAGACCTTCAGATCATTGTAATGCGTGGTCGCGACCGTCCGGCAGCCCGTCTCGTGAAGCTCCTCAAGTATCGCCTGCCCCAGCGCCGAGCCCTCGGCCGGGTCGGTCCCCGCGCCGAGTTCGTCGAGCAGCACCAGACAGTTCATTCGCTCCGCACTGGCTTGCGCTTCCTGTCTCCTGCGCCACGCGTCGGCGCGGCTGATGATTTTGATGATCTGCGTCAAATGCGAACTGAAGGTTGAGAGCGACTGCTCCAGGCTTTGCTCGTCGCCGATGTCGGCCCAGACGCTCTCGAAGACATTGATCTCCGACCCCGGGCCCGCGGGAATATGCAGCCCCGACTGTGCCATCAGCGTCAGCAGCCCCACCGTCTTGAGCGAGACCGTCTTCCCGCCGGTGTTCGGCCCTGTGATCAGCAGCGTGTCAAACTTGTCGCCGATCCAGAAGTCAATCGGCACGGCCTTCCCCGGTAAGAGCGGGTGTCGGGCCTGCCGCAGGCTCACAACCCCATCCTCGCGCACCAAAGGCTCGCTCCCGTCCATGCTCCGCGACAGCCGTCCCCGGGCGGCGATGAAGTCCAGCACCGCCAGATTCGCCAAGTCCTGCCCCAGGTCCCCCGCCGCCGCACCCACGTGCAGCGTCAGTTCCCGCAGGATGCGCTTGATCTCGTTGACTATCTCAATCTCGACCTCGCGCATCTCATTGCCGATCTGCACGATCTCCATGGGCTCGATGAAGACGGTTGCCC
The DNA here is from genome assembly GCA_039683575.1 of Armatimonadia bacterium. Taxonomy (GTDB): domain Bacteria; phylum Armatimonadota; class Zipacnadia; order Zipacnadales; family UBA11051; genus JAJFUB01. The sequence continues at coordinate 22,399 of JBDKRC010000162.1, forward strand.
CGCTGTCGGAGCGGTCATGCACGATGCCTGGGACCTGCGACTGCTTCTCACTGCGCACCGGCAGGCAGAACCGCCCCTCGCGCTGCACGATCATCGGGTCCTGCAGAAGCTCGCGGCTCATCGCCGCGCGCATGATCCCATCCATGCGCTCCCGCCCGCGGCCTTCGAGCACCCCCTGCCGCGAGTACAGCCGCGACAGGTCCTGCGACGCGTTCCGCCGCACCTCCCCATCCTCATCCAGCACGCGCTCGATCTCCTCGCGCAGCTTCGACTGGTCCGATAGCTGCTGCACGAGCCCATACAGGTCCGGCGCCAGCTCCTCGGCCTCCTCGAAGTACTTCTGCAGCCGCTCGGCGCAGTAGATCAGCGCGCCGATCGCGAGGAACTCCGTCCCCGACAGTGCCACCTGCGCGCGCGACTTCTGCAACTGCTCTGATACGTCCGTCAGCCCACCCAGCGGCATCGTGCCATACCGGGAGATGGTTGCCGCCGCCTGTGTGGTCTCCCGCAGGCGCGCCCGCACGACCTCCGCCCGCGTCTCAGGCTGCAGCCTCAACGCCCGCTGCTTGCCCAGCGAAGAAGCCGCGCAATCGGCCAGCAGGCCCAGCACCTTGCCATATTCAAGTACTCGAAGTGTTCGTTCGTCCATGGTTCAAGCGTTTCGGTTCCTGGAGTGCCACATGCATCGGTCAAAATGGGGACGGAGCCCCTGCGCCGAATCATGGTTTCGGTGAGCCGAGAGGTAGCGTCGGCGCGGGGGCTCCGTCCCCATTTTGGTCAACACGCTATCGCAGCAAGTCCGTCTGTTTTCCGTTTGCCGTTCTTCTGTTTTCGCCGTCCAGCCTCTTACAGCCCCAGCCGCGTCCGGTGCACCTCTATCGTTGCCTCCAACTGCTCATCCACCCGTCTCGTCGCTTCGGGATGCACCTGGACCTCCCCGGCCTCCGGCTCCAACAGCGGCCGCCCCAGCAGCGCCAGGGCCGTGTTCTCCACCCCGTGGGCCAGCGCCTTGGCCGCGTAGCCACCTTCCAGGATGATACACAGGCGCCCCTCGCACAACTCCTGCGCCAGCGTCACCATCCGGGCGGTGATCTCGTGGTAAGCGTCGGTGGTCAACTCGTGGTGCGCCACCGGATCGGTGTGGTGCCCGTCATACCCCGCCGATACCACCAGTAGCTCCGGCTTGTACTGCCGTAGCGCCGGGATAATGACCTCATCCAGCGCCCGCAGATAGTGCCGGCCCTGCGCGCCTCGCGGCAGCGGTATGTTCACATTCCTTCCCGCGCCCGCGTCCACGCCCACCTCATCAACCGTCCCCGTCGCTGGGAACAGTTCCAACTCATGGATAGAGGTATAGAACACGTCGCCCCGATGGTAAAAGATGTCCTGGGTGCCGTTGCCATGGTGCACGTCCCAGTCCACGATTGCCACGCGTGTCAGGTCATGGTGTACCGCAAACTCCGCCGCCAGCGCGGCGTTGTTCAGAAAGCAGAACCCCATGGCGCGGCTGGGCAGGGCATGATGCCCCGGCGGCCGTACGAGGCACAGGGCGTTGTCCACTCCGCCCTCGATCATGTCCTCCACGGCGCTCATGCAGCTTCCGGCCGCCACCGTCGCCGCGCCCCAGGTGGCCCAATTGGCCACGGTGTCCATGTCCAGGGCCGCGCCGCCGGAGTTTGAGATCGCCTGAAGCTCTTCCAGGTAGTCGTCATCGTGCAGCCAGAGCAGTTGGTCCTGCTCGGCCGGGTACGTATCCAGTTCCTCAAGCTCATCCCAGAGCCCATTGCCCTGCAGTCGTGCCAGGATGGCTTCCAGGCGGGCACGGTTCTCGACATGCCACGTCTCACCATGCTCAAGGAATATCTCGTTGTAGATCCTGCCGGTTGCCATTCGTCCTCCGCGTAGGTGGGTTCGTCTCGAACCCACACCGCCGCAATCCCGCGTACTCGGGCTCTCGCCCCCTCCGCCCTGGAGGGGCCGCATGCACAGCCTCATCGTGCATCCGGCCCAGCCGCTATCTCCTCTCCCTCCCCATCCTCCAGTCCTTACATCCTGTTAGCGCCGTTTCTCCTACCCGCCCGCCTCCGCCAGCGCCTTCTTCAGCGTCTCCAGCCCCTTGGCTGCGTGCTCGCAGGCGTCCATCTTGAAGTCGAAGACCTCAATCGAGCAGTACCGCTGATAGTTGATGTCCAGCAGCGCCTTCATGATCGGCACGAAGTCCAGTTCACCCAGACCGGGCGCCAGGCCATTGTGGTCGTTGCAGTGATAGTGGAACAGGTAGTCCTTCGTCGCGCGGATCGCCGCCGGCAGATCGGTCTCTTCCTTGCTGCCGCTATAGGTATCGAGAATGACGCCGACGTTCGGCAGATTGATCTCTTGCGCCATTTTGCGGGCTTCCTCGGCGCGGTGGATGAAGTTGTTGCCTGTGCCCGTGAACAGCGGTTCGATGCAGACCTTGAAGTCCGCCTCCTGCCCAACCCGCCCCGCTGCCGCCATGGCCTGCTTGAACCACTCCCACGCCTGCTCGTACGTGACGCCCTCCTTGATCGCCCGCTGCTTTGGCGAGCCGACCACCATCATCTTGCCGCCAATGGCGATCCCGAAGCGCACGAGGTCCTCAAAGTACGCAACGGTGCGGGCGCGGACCTCGGGGTCCGGATCGGTGCCATGCAGCCCCGTGGGGCCGATCAGCAGCCAGTGAATGCCGCAAACCTCAACACCGGTCGCCTTCGACGCCTCCAGCACCTCGGCGATCTGCTCGGGCGTGATCTGCTGCACCAGATCATTGAGCGTAAAGGGCGATATCTCAATGCCGTCAAAGCCCATGTCCCGCGTCGCCTCGAACTGCTTCTGGATCGTCCACTTCTCCTTGTCCTCGTAGAAGAATATCTCATTGCAAATAGCGAATTTCATGCCACTACTCCCTACTCTGATTGTGTCCCCAATGTACTCGGTCCCTAACGCACTTGGGGCCCTAACACTCGTGGACCCCTAAAGCTCTCGTGGTCCCTGGGAGGGCTCTCCAGAGCCCGAAATTCCCCCGCTGCCACTACCCTGTGTCATCCTGAGGTGCGCCGTTTGCGACGAAGGATCTCTCCCGCCGCCTCTCTAACGCCTCGAAAGTATACAGGAACACGAAAGCGATCACCCCGGACTGCCAGCCGATCAGCCCGCCGCCGATCAGGTAGAAATCCACCAGCGCGGCCACTTGACGGTAGGCGAAGGCCAGCACCAGCGCCGCCGGTGCCGGGGCCAGGATGATGATGATAATCGTCCCCAGCAGCAGATGCAAGAGCCGCCGGGCAAGCGGCACCGGCTGCCTGCCTGCCGTGGGGCAGTCCGCTGCCCTGGCGCCCAACGGCTCCCGTAGCAAGGCCCTCGACAGCAGCGCCGCCAGCCAGCCGCCAGTCAGCGCTCCTCCCAGCCACAACACCCCCAGTTCCCACAGGTAGAACCCCGCCGAGCGGCTGAGCCCGGCATTCCCCGTCCGTTGCGCCTCAACGGTCAGCCAAACCAATGGTGCCGCCGCTACGAGGCCCATTGCAGCCCCCAGACCGGTCGCTACAAGTTCCAGATGCGCCAGCCGTAACGCCCGCTCTTGGTCTCTCATGGGGTCATATTCCCCTTTCAGGTCTGAAAGCCTGCAAAAAATGAAACCAAATTAGAGATTAGATGTTGTGCATATCCTGAGTTTTGGGTATATTAACTCAATTACCCACCATTGTTGGTGGTCATTTTCTCGAAGTGAGGCACACGATCTTGAAGCGCGGTTTTACGCTCATCGAATTGTTGGTCGTTATCGCAATCATTGCGATTCTCGCTGCTATCCTGTTTCCGGTCTTCGCCAAGGCCCGGGAAAAGGCTCGGCAGTCCAGTTGTTTGAGCAACGTCAAGCAGATGATGCTCGGCGTACTGTCCTACGCCCAGGATTATGACGAACGTTTGCCGTTCCAGTGGGAGAACATCACCGCTGCGCCGCACACCCCTCCCGGGCAGGCGGCCGCTACGACCTACTATACTTTCCCCGAGTTCCTTATGCCGTATACCAAGAACGACCAGATCTTCCAGTGCCCGTCCAAGCAGTTTGCGACGATGAACGCGCCCTATCTGACCTACCCGACAGCGTATGTCTACAATTCCAAGCTCGCGGGCCAGGCGCAGGGCGTAGTCATGCAGCCAGCCAACACTATCGCCATATTCGACGGTTGGGGCGCGATGGACACCGGTGGCTGGACTGATGTCAGTCTCGCCAACACCATCAGCGGAACGCCCGACGCCTTCGCGACAGCGGCCGTCTGTACCACCGTCCGCCGCCACAATGACGGCGCCAACGTGGGCTTCGTTGACGGCCACGCCAAGTGGCTCAACCGCGCGACCGCCAGCCAGATCACACCGGCTGAGGACCCCGACTAACCAACTTCGAGACCGTACCGACAGCCGCCCCCAGACATGGGGGCGGCTTTTTTTCTTTGGGATGTTGGCAGGAAGAGGCCCGTGGGGACGCGAATACTCACGTTCGCTGCACATCACGGTCCCGAGGGAGAGAGATCAGATGAAACGTTCCGGCTTTACGCTAATTGAGTTACTGGTTGTGATCGCGATCATCGCCATTCTGGCTGCGATACTGTTCCCGGTATTCGCCAAAGCCCGCGAAAAGGCACGCCAGACCAGTTGTCTGAGTAACATCAAACAGATTGCCGTCGGCTTGCTGTCCTACGCCCAGGATTACGACGAGCGCTTGCCGGTCAAGTGGTGGTCCTATACCCACATCCCTGCTGGCTATACCATGACCACCAGCTACATGACCTGGGCCGAATGCATCAACCCCTACGTCAAGAACGACCAGCTTTTCCAGTGCGCCTCGCGTCAGTTCTCGCAAGCCCAGATGCCCTACAATACCTTCCCCTTCGCGTACAACTACAACGGTGCCAACGGGGTGCCCGCCGGCGACCTGCCCTCCTCCGGGTTGGACTGGTGCCCCCTCGGAACTATTGGCTCCCCCGCCACCACTATCGCGATCTATGACGGTTGGACCATGGATACGTGGTGGGTTGCTGCCGATCAGGCGGCTCTGATCAACCATCAGCCGGGGAGCGTGCCCTGGAACACAACCCACTGGGACATCGTCTTGCGTCACAACGACGGCGCGAACGTGGCCTTTGTGGACGGCCACGCCAAGTGGCTCAAGTCCGCCACGGCGAGCATGTTCACCCGAGCGGCCGACCCCGACTAGCCTTCGGCTTCGGGTGCCCTAGGCAGGGGTTTACACGGTAAGCCGTTGGTGGTATACAACCGGTTGGCATAGTCTGTCCAAGATCTCTGAAAGGCGGTCTGGTAATGAAGAGACGTGGCTTCACTCTCATCGAGCTTCTGGTCGTCATCGCGATCATCGCGATTCTAGCCGCAATCCTGTTCCCTGTCTTCGCCAAGGCCCGTGAAAAGGCACGCCAAAGCAGTTGTCTTAGCAACCTGAAGCAGATCGGCCTCGCCGGCCTGTCCTATGCCCAGGACTACGATGAGAAGTGCTGCCCGGGTTACCAGTACTACGGCGCCTGGGGCGACGCCAGCATGCTGGCCTGGTTCCCTGTCTACCTGAACCCCTACGTCAAGAACTGGCAGCTCTTCAAGTGCCCCAGCGGTTCCTTCGCCGTCGCTGCCAACAGCGTTGGCCCGGCCTACGACCTCAGCTACGCCAGCAACTACTACCAGGGCGAAGCCGCTCCTTGGGATGACACTCTCGGCATGCACCGGGCGGCACTTGGCTCCATTGCGGATCCCGCGAACACCGTCTGGTTCGCCGACTGCACCATGGCTTACACTCACAATCGTTCCGTCTCAAAGCGCCACAATGACGGCTTCAACTCCGTTCTGGCCGATGGCCATGCCAAGTGGTACAAGAACGAGGAGCTGAAGATCAGCTTCTGGACCAAGGCTGCCGACTAGCCCCGGATCCGTAGAACTCTCCAAGAGCCTCTTCGTAGCAGAAGAGGCTTTTTTTCTGGCCAGGTAGGAGAATCCGCGCCTCGTGCGGAACTACCGCCACCTAGTGGCGGCGAACCTCGTAAGCAGAGGCCAAACGGGGGGCCGCCCAACACTCAGGGGCCCCTCCGATTTTGAAAGGGATGATTGATGATGGCAGTACGAGTCGGCTTTGTCGGCTGCGGCGGAATTAGCCGCTATCACATGGGGCATCTGGCGCAGATCAAGGGCGCCGAGATGGTCGGCTTCTGTGACGTTCAGAAGGATCGCGCCGCCGCCGCCGCCCAGGATTTCGGCACCAAGGACGCGGTAGTCGCCACCGACTACAAGAGCTTCTACAAGGACGTCAAGCTCGACGCCGTCTATGTGGGCATGCCGCCCTTCGCCCACGAGGAGCAGGAACTGCTCGCCGCCAAGGCTGGCCTTCACCTGTTCGTCGAAAAGCCCATCGCGCTGGATATGAAGCTTGCCAAGAAGGTAGAGCGCGAGATCGCCAAGGCTGGCGTCATCTCCACTTCCGGCTTCCAGGATCGCTACCTCGACATCATCGCCAGGTTGCAGAAGGACCTTGTCAAGAACCCGCCGGCCCTCGTCATGGGCTATTGGATGGGCGGCATGCCCGGCGTGTCATGGTGGCGGCGCAAGGAGCAGTCCGGCGGTCAGGCTGTCGAGCAGACCATTCACATCTTCGACATGGCCCGCTACCTCTTCGGCGAGATCAAGAGCGTCCAGGCCGTCGCCTCCAAGGGCCTCATGAAGGATGTCCCCAAGTACAACATCGAGGACGCCTCCGCTGTGAACCTCAAGTTCAAGAGTGGCCTGTGCGGCACCATCTTCTCGGCTTGCTGCCTCAAGGTCGGCCGCTGCGGGATGGACATCTGGACCAAGGAAGCCAAGTTTGAGTACTACGAGCGCCAGTCTGTCGTAACGGTCAAGGCCGGCGAAGAGCCCGTCAAGAACGAGGTCGCCAAAGACCCCGGCATGGGCATTGACCAGGCTTTCATCAACGCCATCAAGAAGGGCGACCAGTCGCTGCTGAAGTCCAGCTACGCCGACGCGGCCAAGTCCCTCGCAGTGGTGCTCGCGGCCAACGAATCAATGGCCACCGGCGAGACGATCAAGCTCTAGAAACGTAAGGCCTCCGGTACCCCGCGTAGGTCGGTTCGTCCCGAACCGACAACGTCGGAGGGTCGCCTTACCATTCGTTACCCGTCCGTAAGGTAACCGCCTCAGGCGCTGCCGAAGATGAAGGCACAGACCCTCATCACACGGCAGCGCCTGTTTCGGTTATACTATGCACGTGACCAGACTCTCTCCTGAAGAATCCTCCCCGCCCGCGGATGCGCTTCGCACTCGCGACCGGGTGCTGTATGGCCTCGGCCACTTCGGCCTGAGCCTCCTCGGCTACATGGTCGTCGCCTGCGTCATGCCCTTCTACCACCCCGCAAAGGCCACTGCGGGCGCGACCTCTCTCGTCTCCTCGGCCACCCTCATCGCCGCCGTGCTCTTCGTCGGGCGCTTGATCGACTTCGTCGCCGACCCGCTCGCCGGCTATCTATCCGACCGCACCCACACCCGCTGGGGACGCCGCAAGCCCTACATGGTCATCTCTGCCCCGCTGCTGGCCCTCGCCTTCGCTTTCATCTGGCGCCCGCCGGTGCAAGGCTCCTCCGATACCAACGCCTGGTACGCCCTCATCCTGCTCTGCGCCGTGTTCATATTCTACGCGGCCTATGCCGCCCCGTACCTCGGCCTCCTGCCCGAGATCGCCCGCGGACGCAAGCCACGCGTCCGCCTCGCCACCGTCCAGGGGTTCTTCCACCTCCTCGGCATCACCGTGGCAGCCATCACGGTCGGCAATTTCTGCCCCGTGTACGGCTTCCCACGCGTTGCTGCCGCCCTGAGCGTCCTATGCCTGCTCTCCATGTGGGTCGCCTGCCTCGGGCCGCACGAGCCACCCGAGCACCTCCCGCCGCAGCACCGCGAGCTCGGACTGATGCAGGCTCTCAAGCGCACCTTCACCAACTGGCCGTTCCTGCTCTACTGGGCCGGCTACTACCTGCTCTGGACGCCCCTGCTGGTGATTCTCGCGGGCATGGAGTACGCCGCCTCTGCCTTCATGGACCTGCAGCCCGGAGCCGCCGGGGCCATCGTAGCCGTCCCGCTCGTCGGGGGGATGCTCCTCTTGCCGCTGGCCAAGTGGCTGGTCGAGCGTCGTGGCCCCCGCTGGACCTTCCTCGCCGGACTGCTCTGGTTTGCGGTCACGGCGCCCCCGCTGGCCCTGGTCGGCCTGGGCGGGGATGCCCACACGAATCTCTGGCTCGCGCGCCTGCTAAGCGCCCTGCTCAGCCCCGCCGTCGCGGTCATCTTCACAGTCCCTTACACCATCATGGCCGACGTGTGCGACCTCGACTTCCGCCGGACCGGCCATCACCGCGAGGCCATGTACTTCGGATTCCAGGGCTTGATGATGAAAGCCGGTCTCGGCTTTGCCCCGCTGATCGCCGCGATGACTATGCAGGCCTTCGGCACCAGTGGCGCCCTGCCGCTCGGCTACCGCATGTTCGGCCCTGTGGCCGGGGCCATGGCCCTGCTCGGGTTTGTCATCTTCCTCTTCTACCGCGAAGAGAGCACCGCCTCGGAGTAGCCGCCCGAAAAAACTGCAACTTTTTGCTAAAGCCGCACCTCAATCGAGCCGATGTAAATGTCAGATTGGCTGTATCAGGAGCGACGACGTATGCACATTGACCCTGTTCGACTGCAAAAACTGACGGCAGCGGGGGTGGAAAAGGTGAGCGCGGCACAGGTGGAGGGCGTGGAATCGGCAGCAGCGGCCAATCCGGCGGAGTCCGTGCAGCAAACCGACAAGCTGGCCCTGAGCCAGCAGGCGACCGAGGTCCAGGCCGCCCACGAGGCCCTGGCAGCAGTCCCGGAAACCCGCACGGACCTTATCAACCGTCTCAAAGCCCAGGTCCAGTCCGGAACCTACCAGATAGACCCGGACACGATCGCCGAAAAACTGGTGCAGTAGCCGCCTCACTCTGGCCGTACACCGCTAACATTGCTTGTAGGAGCGCTCCTGGAGGCAGCAGAATCGAAGGGACCGTTGGCAGGTCCTCCGCCCTCCGCAGGCGAACCTCCCTCGCATGTCCAACCGCGTCCTACTAATCATCGCACACCCCGACGACGAAATGCATATCGCTGGTACTCTCGCCCTGCAGGCCGCAGCCGGCATGGAAGTCACCATAGCCGTCGCCTCCAGCGGCAACCTCGGCGGCGCTCCTGAACTCACCAAAGAGGACCGCGCTGCCGTCCGCCGACTCGAGATGCAGGAATCCTGCGCGACCCTCGGCGCCCGCCTCGAATGGCTTGGCTACGGCGACGACAACCTTACCGGCGAATACTACGGCAACAATCCTGCCATGGAGGCCGCCATTCGCACTGTCCTGCGCCGCGTGGACCCCGGTATGATCCTCATCCCCGCGCTGGATGACTACCACAAGCACCACCGCCTCGTGGCCGAAGTCGCGCTCAACGCCAGTTCGAACGCCTCCAATCCCACCGTCATCACCGACGATCCGCCCTCCAGCGCTATCCCGATCACCCTCCACCTCCCGCCCATGCCGCCGGGAGTGTTCAGCGCTGACGTCTACGTAGATATTTCCTCAACCTTCGAAAAGAAGATGGCGGCTTTGCGCTGCCACAAGAGCCAGTACGAGTACCTGCAGTCCCACCACCACACCGACATCTTCCAGCAGATCGAGGCCGCCGCGATCACGCACGGCGTCGCCTGCGGCGTCCAGTATGCCGAGGTTCTCAGCCTCTGTCGCCGCTTCAACCGCCCGACCACCCTCCAGCGCCTTGCCGGCTTCTTCCCGGCACTCAAAGGAGCTTCATGACGCCTCTCGGCCGCGACATGCTGGACGTGTTGCCCTTTCGCGACCCGGAAGTCTGCGACCGCGTCCGCGCCATCGGCGCCTCTGAGATCACCCGCCGCGAGCCTGCCCACCACCCTGACTTTAGCCTGCGCGTCATCGGCGATGCCGCCAGCCTTCACCAGGCCCTCGCCGACGACATGTTCAATCGCATGGCCGAGGCCGCCAGGGTGGGGGAGAGCTTCGCGGGCATCTTCCCCGTCGGCCCCACCGGCCAGTACCCGCTGCTCGCCGAGAAGATCAACGAGACCCGCCTGCCCTGCGACCACGTGCATCTCTTCTTCCTCGACGAGTACGCCTACGAGGACGGCCGCACGATAGACAAATCCTCCCCGTGGTCCTTTGAGCACATCGCCCACGACCTGCTCCTCGGCCGCCTGGACCCGCGCCTGTGCATCCCCCCGGACCAGGTACATTTCCCCGGTCCGGACAACGTGGACCGCTATGACGAACTCATCGCGGGAACCACGCAAGGCCGCGGCGCGGACATCGTCTACGGTGGCATCGGCTGGTCAGGGCACTTCGCCTTCTGGGACCCGCACCTGTGGGACGAGTTCGGCGGCGACCTTGAGGCGTGGAAGCAGGCCCACACCTCCCACGTCCGCCTGCACCCGATGACGATCCTGCACAACTCTCTGCGGGCCGGCGGCGACTGGTCTTCGATCCCGCCCTGCGCTTACACCATCGGCCCCGGCGTCCTCCTCAGCGCCCAATATCGCAGCTTTTGGCTAACTGCGGCCCTCGGGGGCGGCATGAGTTGGCAGCGCTTCGTAGGCCGCCTCGCGACCCACGGGCCGGTCACGCCGCTCATACCCGCCTCCTTCCTACAGACCGCGCCAGGTGAGGTTGTCTTCCTGGCCGACATCGCGGACAACATCGGCGGACCAAAGACGCAGTGGCAGTAACGACTGGGGGAGACATGGATTCACGCTTCAAAGCTCACGTCGATCGCCTTCCGCAGCTCTTCGAGCAACTGGCTAGTTCGCCGTCCCTCGCTCTTGACAGTCTGCAGCATGTACCCCAACAAGGTATCTACGTGTTCTACGAGAATGAGCGTCCTATATACGTCGGTCGCTCAAACTCCATGCGACAGCGCCTTCGCCATCACTGCGCTAAGAGCTCAGACCACATGAGCGCCACTTTTGCCTTCCTGCTGGCCAGAGAAGCTGCCAGAGAGCAGGGACTTGAACTGCCCGGTACACGATCTGCCTGTACGCAGGATGAGCGGTTCGCGCTACTGTATTCGGAAGCGAAGCGCCGTGTGGGGCGCATGCGCATCAAAGTGGTCGAGGTAACGGACCAGATTGAGCAGACGCTTTTCGAAGTCTACGCCGCCCTGGCACTGAACACGAAGTATAATGACTGGCGCACACATTGAGGATGCGTCACTCACGCCATTAGGAGAATTACATGGACTTCGCCGCCTGGGGACACCCCTACAGGGAATTTCCCGCCGGACAGGACTCGCTCGATGACTTCCGCTGCGCCTTTGGCCGCCTCAAGGACAGTGGGCTCGACATCTACCTGCCCTTCATCATGACCCACGGCCAGCACTACTTCGAGTGCGACACCCTCGGCGCGCCCGAGCGCGACCTGCTCGGCCCGTGCCTGCAGGCCGCTGGCGAAGTCGGCATCGAAGTCCACCCCATCGTGGGTCTCGGCGCGGTCGGCATACTCCCCGAGGGCGCCAACTACCGCTACGATCCCGGTCCCGCCGGCGAGGACCTCCCCTCCTGGGCCCGCGAGTGGCCCTGCGCCGCTTGGCCCGAGAACCGTGAAATCACCTGCCGCCTGGCCAGCGAGGTCATGCGCGACTACAGCCCCGACGGCCTGCACATGGACTACATGCGCTACGCCAACACTCTCGTCCTCAACACCCACCCGTGCCAGTGCGCCGTCTGCCAGTCAGAGCGCGAGCAATGGCTCGGCAAGCCCCTCCCGGACGCCGACGACCTGCAGCAACCTGGTTACCAGTACCAGGAGATCCGCATGCGCAACCGCTTCGTCAAGAGCATCGTCCATGGCTTGCGCGAAGTCGCCGACGAGGCCGCGGCCCCGCTCTCCCTCGCCGCGCGGGCGCGCTATCTCAAGGACGCCGTGGCCGAGGGCCAGGACTGGGCTGAGTGGTGCCGCGAGGGCCTGCTCGACTTCGTCTGCCCGATGAGCTACAATCCGTGCCCCGACCGCTTCCAGCGCTTCGTGGCCGAGCACACCAACCTGCTCCTAGGCGCGGGCACGCCGCTGTACTGCGGCATCGGTCGCAGCTCCAGCCTCGGCAAGATCGACGCCGCCCAGATGGCCGACCAGATTCGCTACGCCGCCGATCAGGGTGCCGACGGCATCTGCATCTTCCACGTCGCGGCCCTCGAGGACGAAGACTACAAGGTTCTCACCGAGCTCGCCGAAAAACTGAAGTAGTCGGCGACGACACGCCGCTATGTCCGCCCGTATCGCTAAGTGCGCAAAGCGACGTCCGCTGTAGGGCGGGGGCTCGTACCCCGCCCGCCGTTATCTCCGACCACCAACGAGGAACACCGTATGAAAACACTCCCGCCGGTCCGCATCAGCCGCGAGAGCTATCTCAAACTCGAACAAATCACCCGCGACACCCTCGCCGCCTGCCGCCACGAAGCCCAGGACGGCACTCCACTCTACTTCCCCGACGGCTCGGGGCACTACCCGGCCCTGTGGACCCGTGACTTCTGCTACATGGCCGAGGGTGCCGCGCAACTGATGGCCGCCGATGACATCCTCGCGGGCATAGACTACCTCCTCGCCGCCCAGCGCGACGATGGCTACATCCCCGACCGCGTCCAGGCCGATGGCCTCGCCGTCTTCTTCCCGGGGCCTGTAGACAAGCCTATCGGCTCGTTGCCGCCCGTTGACAACCAGCCCTTCATGGCCAAGCTCATCTGTGCCTACGCCGCGCGTAGCAAGGACTATCGCCGCGCCCGAGAGCGCATGGACCACGTCTACGCGGCGATGGACGCCGTCCCCCGCGAAGCCGACGGCCTCGTCGCTGTTGATCGCAACAACTCCTGGGTGGACTACGGCTTCACCGACTGCATCCGCAAGACCGGCAAGACGCTCATGGGGTCCCTCCTGTACTGGGAAGCCTGCCAGCTTGTGGCCGAGACCTACCAGAAGTGGGAGCACCATGACGACGCCCGGGACTGGTTCGAGCGCGCCGAGCATGCCGGCCACCGGCTCTTCGAGTTCTGGGATGACGACCAGGGGATGTTCCGCGCCGCCATGGGCGACAATCGGATCGTGGACATCTGGGGCAGCGCCTATGCCGCGGTCTTGCGCGTCTCCTCCAAGACCCAGACCGAGCGCATCGCCTACTACCTCATGCGCCACAAGGGCGAGATCTTGCTGAATGGCTACGTCAGGCACCTGCCCGGCGGCGAGTACTGGCACAAGCTCTTCGTGGACGTCCCCCGCGACACCTACCAAAATGGCGGCTTCTGGGCCGTCCCGTCCGGCTGGGTAGCCCGCACCATCGCGACCGTTGACGAAGACTACGCCAACAAGATGATGGAGTGGCTGATCGCCCACTTCGCCGAGCACGGCGCCTGCGAGTGGATCAGCCCCGACCAGAACGTTCTCCCCCAATACGGCGCCAGTGCCGCCTGCGCACTAGGCTCAGTCACGCCCAAAAAAGGCTGAATAGGCGCGTGGTAGGCATGCTCCGCATGCCGGAACTCGGCCCCATGAAACCAAAACAGTCGGAGACCACTAGGCCTCCGACTGTTTTCTGTTTCTGTGTCCTTCTCTTTGCGCCGTTCAGTGCTTGATCCCCCACCAGAACCCCGCCGCAAACCCCCCCGTGAAGGGCAGATTATAAGTCAGTATCTTCCACAGCAGCCCGCCGCCGGCCTTAGCAGCCTCTCCCGCCGGCGCCGCCGCTTTCGCAATCAAATCCCAATGCCACTCCGCGATCCCATAGTACGCCAGCACCTGCATCAGGATGAACACCAGCCCGATGATGCAGCCGACCACTCGCCCCGTCGTCTTGATGAAGGTAGCGGCCGCCCAACCCAGGAATCCGCCGATGCCCAGTGTCCCCACAAGTGGCAATAGCACGTCCATAGAAGAAAACCTCCAGCGTGAGCGGAATCATAATCGCCATGCCTCGCCAAGTCAATTCCGGGGCCTTGCCGCCCAAGGATAACCCGTCGCTCTCGCGGAACTACACACCATGTCTGCCGTCGCCGTGTCGCTAATCAACTGTCCTCCCGATTTAGACAAGCCACTGCGCCTCGCGTTGTTGCGGCACGACCTCCTGCCCGCCGACAAGCCCCACCTCCCGGCCGAGGTCATCATCCTCTGGCTCGACCGCCTCGACACCGCGGCCGACACCGTGCAATCCCTCCGCGCCGCTCAGCGCCATCCCCTCCCCGCCATCCTCGCGGTCGTCCCTGCGGCTGATGCCCCCGCCATCGCTGTTGCGGCCACCGTCGGCCTCGACGCCCTCACCACCTCCCGCGATCCCGCCGAGCTCGCCGCCCATGCCCGACTCCTCGCCAACTCCCGCGAGCGCTTCGCCGAGGCCAGCCCGCTCATGGGCCTTCCCGGCAACAATGCCCTGCAGCGCGAGATCGAGCGCCGCCTGCCCCTGCGCGGACAGCTCGCCGTCCTCGCCTTTGACGTCGACTTTTTCAAAAGCTATAATGACCGCTACGGCTATGCCCGCGGTGACGGCCTGCTGGCCCTGGTCGGCTCAGCCATGCTGCAGGCGCTGAATAGCCTCGCCTCACCCGGCTGGTTTGCCGCCCACCTTGGCGGAGACGACTTCTTCTCCGTGGTCCACCCGCGCGAAGCCGAAGCCGTGGCCCGCCGCGCCATCGAAGTCTTCGAAGCTGGCCTGCCCTCGCTATATGATCCCGAAGACTGGCAGAGACAAACCATTATTGTCCGGAATCGTCGTGGTAAAATAGTAGAGCATCCCATCGTCTCTCTCACTGTCGCCGCGGTTACCAACGAAGCCGACGACCTGACCCATCCCGGTCAACTCGCCGCCGTACTCGCCGAACTCAAGAACTACGCCAAGTCGCTTCAGGGCAGCAACTACGTACCTGATCGTCGCCGCACCCATGACGTTGCCAGAGCCTTATCTTTGAAACCGTCGCAGCAAAGTTTATCCGCGGATGAGCCTGGAGGATCATGATGGCGAAGATCCTGTTCGTGGACGATGAGCGAGATTTGGTCCAGTGCGCGAAGGTCTTCTTCGAGTCCGCTGGCTATGAGTTCGTCGGCGCCTACGATGGCATGCAGGCCATCGAGAAGGTCAAAGAAGAGCGCCCCGACTTGGTCTGCCTGGATGTCAGCATGCCCCGCCTCACCGGCTGGGACGTCCTCCGCACGCTCCAGGACGATCCCGAGACCGCCGACATCCCCGTCATCATGCTTACGGCTCGAACTCAGGACCAGGACAAAGCCCGTGGCTGGGAACTCGGCTGCACCTTCTACCACACCAAGCCGTTCGATTTTGACGAGCTTCTCGTACTAATCCAGCGCATCCTGGCCGCGACAGAGCTGTAGCCCGAATCGATTTTGATGACCGGGGGCAGGCCAAGCGCCTGTCCCTTTGCTTTTCTCTTCCGAACGCAGCGGAATACCTCTTCGGCGTCTCGGGCTGTAGGGCGGGGGCTCGTACCCCGCCGCTCCCGTCCGCGCCGCGCGCATCACTCGCTGCCGCACCGGGACCTTCTTCGTAGAACAGGCGTCTCGCCGTCAACATACCAATCACATGACTCAACCACCAAACCAACCCTCAGCCCCCCTCCGCGTAGTCAGCGTCAGCCTCGGCTCCTCCCGCCGCGACAAGCAGGTAGACGTCGACTTCCTCGGCCGCCACTTCCGCGTGGAACGCCTCGGCACCGACGGCGACTTCGCCAAAGCCGGCGACATGATCGCCGACCTTGACGGCAAGGTCGCCGCCATCGGCCTCGGCGGCATAGATCTCTACCTCTTCGCCGGCACGCGTCGTTGGATCATCCGCGATGCCGCCAAACTCGCCCGCCGCGCCACCGTCACCCCCATCGTGGACGGCAGCGGCCTCAAGAACACCCTTGAGCGCGAGACGGTCCGCTTCCTCGCCCGCGAAGGGCATATTGCCGCCGCCGACGCCTCAACTCGCCGCCCCCGCTTTCTCGTAGTCTCGGCTCTCGACCGCTTCGGCATGGCCGAGGCCGTGACCCAACTCGACTGCGACTACGTCTTCGGCGACCTCATCTTCGCCCTGGGCGTGCCCCTCGTCGTCCGCAGCCTCAAAGCCATCACCTGGATCGGCCGCCTCTTGCTGCCGCTCTTCAGCCGCCTGCCTTTCAAAATGCTCTACCCCACCGGCGAGAAGCAGGAGCAACTCAGCCGCCACGGCCAAAAGTGGCTGCAATGGGCCGACATCATCGGCGGTGACTTCCACTTCATCGGCCGCAACCTCCCCGACCCGAAGGTGGACACCAGCCGCCCCCTTGCCGGCAAAATGATCATCACGAACACCACGACCGAGGAAGACGTCGCCAAACTGAAGGCACTCGGCCTGGAGAAGCTGGTCACCACGACCCCGCGCCTCGCCGGTCGCTCCCTCGGCACCAACGTAATGGAAGGTGTCCTGGTAGCCCTGGCCGGCAAGCGCCCGGAGCAAATGACCGATCAGGACTACCTGAGCCTGCTGGAGCAGTTAGGCTGGCACCCCGACATCGAATACCTCCAGCACGCGTAGGTCGGTTCGTCCCGAACCGACACCGCGGTTGGTACCTGAAACCAAACCGACCACCATGCCCAACCAAAAGCCCAAGCTCCTCCTCCACGTCTGCTGCGGCCCCTGCGCCACCGCCGTCCTCGAACGCCTCGCCGCCGAGTACGACGTCACGCCCTACTGGTACAACCCCAACATCCAGCCACCCGAGGAGCACGCCCTCCGCCTCGAGTCCGCCCTCAAGCTCACCGCCGAACTCGGCCTCTCCATGCCGCTTGAGGAGGGTGGGGAAGACACCTACACCGACCTCGTCCGCGGTCTCGAAGCAGAGCCCGAGGGGGGCGAGCGCTGCCTGCTCTGCTACGAATTCCGCCTCCGCCAGGCCATGCAGTACGCCAAGGAACACGGCTTCACCCACGTCACCACCACCCTCAGCATCAGCCCCCACAAGGACGCCGAGGCCATCAACGAGATCGGCCTCCGCCTCGCCGGCGAGTTTGGCCTGACCTTCGTCGCCGCCGACTTCAAGCAGGGAGGCGGTTTCGCCCGCAGTGTGGAACTCAGCAAGCACCACGGTCTATACCGGCAGAAATACTGCGGGTGCTTGCCCAGCCTCCGCCACTGAAGGTGCCCCATGCCCACCATCGGCAGCCTCCTCTCGTCGGAAATGATCTCCGGCGAGACGTACGCCCCCTCCGGCTCTACCCTCCTGCAACTCACCAGCGCCCCGGCCTTCAACAGCAACATCTACTGCGAGATGCCCTTCAACGATCCACAGTCGCGCTACGTCATCCTCCAGCGCAGTCAGACCACCTACGGCCCGTGGGAAGTCTGGCGCGCCGACCTGCAGACCCGCAAGCTCACCAACATCGCCCACGACGTCGCCTGGACGCTCGGCTGCGGCATGTCGTCCGACCAGCGCCACTTCTACTGCGTCCGCCCCGACCTCACACAGCAGGTCCTCACCATCATCCGCACCGAAATCGCCACCCTCAAACAGTGGTCCACTACCTTCCACAAAGTCCCCGGCAAGCTCGCCTCCATGGGTGCGCTCTCGCTCGATGGCCGTTACTACTTCGCCTCCTCACGGATCGGCGAACCCCGCGAACACCGCTTCGGCGTCGTCCGCTTTGACCTGCAGGACGCGGACCACGAGGTCATCTTCGAAGCTGGCGACGACCTCTGCAACGCCCATGTCCAGATCGACCCCGGCAAGGGCGAGGACCTGCTCGTTCAGCACAACCGCGGCTCGGAGTGGGACGACGAGGGCAACATGCTCAAGCTCATCGGCCCGCCATGGTGCACGCTGTTCCTGATCGACACCGACGGCAACAACCGCCGCAACCTCCCCGTCGGCAACCCCTACACCGGCGCCTGCCAGGGCCATCAGGCGTGGATCGGTGGCACGGGCGACATCATTTTGACCATCGTACCGGGCTTGGAGCCGGAGTTCAGCGAGCCGGGCCACCTGCTCTTCCTGCACCCCGGCGACGAAAAATCCCGCGTCATCAACGCCGAGTACGACTACGCGCACCCCAACGCCTCCCGCGACGGCCGTTTCTTCGTCAGCGACACCTACAAGGACAAGCTGGTGGTAGTGGGATCAATCAAAACGGGCAAGTCCCGCATCCTCTGCGAGACGGGCAGCACCTTCCGCGGCAACCAATGGACCCACCCGCACCCCTACTTCACCCCCGACCGCAAGTGGGTAATCTTCAACTCCGACAAAACGGGCGCCCCCCAAGTCTACGCCGCCAGCGTGCCGGAGGGGTTGTTGGAGGAACTGGACTAGCCCTCGCCCCCGTGCCGTACGAGCGGCATCCCTGCCGCGAGTTGACGCCACCAGAGCCCGGCTTCCAGCCGGGCGGGAGTCGCAGACCAACTCGTCACATCGAGTCGCTATCCTGAACGTGAGAGGGCTCTTAACAGCCCGACGATAGCTAATCTGGCTGCCTGTAGGAGCGCTCACCAGAGCGCGACCATCCGCCGCGCACACGCCCTCCGTGCGATGCCGTCGTGAGGCCCGAAGGGCCGCAAGCAAATAGCCAGGGCCGCAAGGCCCTGGCTTCCTGTTGCACTCCCTCTTGAGCCCCGAAGGGGCGGCAGCCGTCCTCCCCTGACCCCAACGGGGGCACCCGCCGTCTCCTACCCCAACACCCTCCCCCCATTCCCCCACAATATCGCCGCTTTCTCTTCCTCCCCAACGTACGCCTCCCGCACCTTCGCCACCGCCGTCTGCACGTACAGGAACGGCAGATGGCTCCCGAACACCAGCCTCTCACTCCCCACCTGCCCCACGAGCGCCTCGATGCCGTTCAGCGGCGTCTTGATGTAGGAGACCTCCGCGAAGACGTTCTCCCGCGCCACGCCCTTCAGGAACGCCGTTACCTCATGCGCCGCGCCCATGCACAGCACCACGTTCGCATCCGGCACGTCTCGCGCAAAGGTAATCGCGGCCTCCATGGCCAGCGGCGCGATCTTCATCAGCGGGTGGTGATGCCGCTCATCCTCGATCCGCACGGTGACCAGTACCGGCCACCCCAGCGCTGCCGCCTCCTCCGCCAGCCGCACGGTCGCATGGCTCGTGATATCAAGATCATGGTAGGTCGGATACAGCTTCAATGCCTTGAAACCAAGCTCCCGGCACCGCTGCAGGTCCTCCAGCGCCCCTGGGTACTCCGGGTTCAGCACCGCGCACGGCAGCACCGCTTCGTCGTTCAGCTCCGCCAACTCCGCCGCCAGAAGCTCATTAGCCGGCTGTGGGCTCACAAAGGTAAGCGCTCGCGCCGAGCCCATGATAACCTTCCCAACCCCAGACTTCCGCGCCTGTGCCAGCACTTCCACCGCCGTCGTCTGGGGGTACTCCCGAAACGCATACGCCCCGCAGTCACAGTTGAAATCAATGATTTGGTCCATTAGTTGCCTCCCTCAAGCCCCAAAAGCCGCGCCGCGTTGCCGCCGAGTATCAGCGCCTTCTCCGCGTCCGTGATCTCTGCATCCCGCACCTTCGACAGCGTCAGCAGGCAGTCCCCGCCGGGCATGTCCGTGCCCCAGATAACCCGCTCCGCCCCCACTTCCCGCACCCACGCCTCGACGAGGCCATTATCAATCATGCCGCCGCTGGTATCGGAATACAGGCTCGGCACACTCCGCGCCGCCCGCAGCCCATACCGCCAGTCCCCGCCCACATGGGCCATGCAGAGCTTCAACTCCGGGTACTTGCGGGCCAGCGTGGCCACAGTCAGCGGGTCGCTCTCGCCGGGGTAGTTGCCCGTGATCTTGTGCCACGAGTGCTGCACCACGGGCATGCTATGGGCAATGGCCCACTCCGCCACGGGCTCGACGGCCGGGTTGTCCGCCCAGCAGCTAATCCACAGCTTGATCCCCTTCATCCCATTGTCCAGGCCCCGCTCAAGCTCATAAATGGCCGCCTTGCCATGCAGCGGGTTCACATACGTGAATGGGATGTAAAGCTCCGGATAGTCCCTGGTGCCCTTGTAGACCCGGTCATTGCACCGGACAATCTCTTCCATATCCGGCAGCCACGACTCCACGGTGCTGATGCACACGCGGTCAATGCCATGCCGCTGTGCCTCGCGCGCAATCAACTCCTCAGCATCGTCCATGGCCCACAAATGGGCATGAAAATCAATAACCATATAGCGCCCTTCTCTCGTTCGGCCCGATTCGTCTTCGTATTCCGGTAGGAGCGCTCCCCTGAGCGCGATATCTACGACAAACCTCCGCCACGACCTCTAACGCTTTAGCACCTTCCCCACGAACTCGTACGCGGCCTCCCGGGCCTCCAATGGAAAATCATGCTCGCAATCTGGATGTACCGCCTTCAGCTTGTCCCCCGCGCCAAGCAGGTCAAAAACGGGCTGTGCGGCTCTCAGACAGTCGTACACGCCTTCTACGGCGAAATTGCTATCCTTGAGCGGGGAGTTTGTGAAGACCGCTCGCGGCGCAATAGCGGCCACAATCTCCGAAAAATCAAACGGCATCTTGTCGCCCCTGGCGTCATACAGCTCCTTGATTCGCGGCATGTAGCCCTTGTGGGACCACCCGCTGACGTCCTCGCCCATGTACTTGCGGAAGGAGTTGAACCCGCAACTGGTTACCGCCACCTTCACCCTCTCATCAAAAGCTGCCAGAAAGAGCGTATTGTGCCCGCCAAGAGAGTGGCCGATGCAGCCCAAACGCTCGGGATCGACCTCTGGCAGGCTCTGGAGCACATCCAGGGCTGCCCGATGGTTGACAATCCCCTTCATTGTCGCGCTTATGTACCCCATTGCGTAGGGATCGCACTCGTAGCCCCCGTAGCCCGGATAGTCGGGCGCCAGGGTCGCGTAGCCCCGCTCTGCGAGCTCTTTGGCATAGTGCAGGTTCGGCAGGCCGCCCAGCCCGGCGGGTTCTGACTTGCCGATGCCCGTGGTCTGGTGCAGGCAGAGCATGCCCGGCGCCTTGCCCTTGAGGCCGGTAGGGATGAAGAGAAAGGCCGGCACCAGGTCGCCATCGGGAGACGCGAAATCTACCCGGTAACTGGTGAATTTCGGGCCCCTATTTGTGCAGACCGAGTTAACCAATGTAACGATTTCGGCCGTTTTTGGGGGTAGCGGCCCCATTACCAGTTGCATGGCTTCCAGGATATGTTTGCGTCGCACTGCCCACTGCTCCGGAGTCGTTACCGGCCGGGCCTGGCCCTGCTCATCGAGCACCGTAAGCAGGTTAAGATGATCCTGGTATGTGGGTGTTGCTTCTGCGCCACGCGTCATGGCAAACTCCATCGTCAGTAGTATGATTGCGCCGAAAAGCCTCGGCCACATGATGGGTCCTCCGTTTGGCTGAACCCCAACTTTTCATTGACTACCTAAACTAAAATGCTACCATAGTGGTACTTCTGTGAATCAGCACCTCACCACCCGCGGCGCCTGCCGCAGCAAGGGCGGCTGTGCATGGACGACGCCGAGCCGATTGAGGAGAAGTCGCGGCCAAGTCACGTCCCCCCGCTGATCCGCTGGCTGCTACTGGCAGGGGCGCTGGCCGTCGTCATTGCCTGGCTGTGTAGCCCCGGCGGCCCCCTGTACAACTATGAGCTAAAGACCCTTGACTCTCGTTTCCGCTTCCGCGCTGACGTCCGCGCGCCCCAGGATACCATCATCGTCGCCATCGACGAGCGCAGTGTGAACGATCCGCGGCTGGGCCGCTGGCCCTGGAGCCGGCAGTGGCATGCTAAGCTGATTCGCCGTCTGGCGGCTGAGAAGCCCCGGGCGATAGCTTTCGACGTCATCTTCTCCGAACCTTCGACCCTCGCCGATGACTCGGCTCTTGCCTCAGCCTGCGCCTCCGCCAGGAATGTATACCTCAGCCTCCATGCCAGCGACCTCGCCAGCCGCAACCGCGACGCTCTCACGCGCTTCGCAGTGCGGCCGCAGATTGTCATCGGCCAGGACGTCTTGCCCACCTATGGCGGGCTGATCCCGCCCCTGCGCGAATTTGCCGCCGCTGCGGCTAGTGGCGGGGCAATCGCCGCTTCCACGGACCCTGATGGGGTCATGCGCCGCTGCTTCTTCCTCGCGCGCGAAATCAAGAATGAGGGCTTCTATCCCACGCTCCCCCTGGCTGTGGTCGCCGGGACGGAGCGCTGGCCGTACTCCGGCATGCGGTTCAACCTGGGCAAGGAAGCGCGCCTGTCGCCGCAGACCATTGTGCCGCTGGACCAGAGAGGAAACGCCCTCATCAACTACCTTGGTCCAGCAGACACCGTCCCGCGCATTTCCTACGCGGATGTGCTGGATGGCCGGTTCAGCGCGGGCACCTTCCGCAACAAGATCGTCCTCGTGGGCTTTACGGCAGCAGGCCTGCTGGATGAGTACCCGACTCCTGTCCACCCCCGCATGGCAGGCGTTGAAGTCCACGCCAACGTCATTGAGAATCTGCTTCGGGGTGACTTCCTGACGCCCCGGTCGTTTGGGAACATGCTGGGGCTCACCCTCGTGCTGGCGCTGCTGACGGCTTTGGCCGCGGCCGCTCTTCGCCCAGTGATTGGGCTTGCGGTGCTCTTCCTGCTGTTGGGTGCGTATGACGTGCTGGCTTTGCAGGCTTTCACCAAGTCTGGCGTAGTGTGGCCGGGCCTGGCTCCGCATCTGGCTCCACTGCTCAGCTTCGCCGGGATTGCGGTCTTCCGCCTTGCGACTGAGGAAGCGGGCCGCCGCCGCCTGCGGGACGAGTTTGGCCGCTATGCCCCGCCGCAGGTGGTAGCGCGCCTGGACAGCGGAGAGATGAAGGAGCGCGCCGCTGGCGTCAAGCGTGATATCACCGCCCTCTTTGCCGATGTCCGTGGCTTCACCAACTGGTCCGCCAACGCCGACCCGCACTCGGTCATCAGCGTTCTTAACACCTACTTTGAGTCCATGACCCAACTGGCCTTCGACGTCGAGGGCACGGTGGACAATATCGTCGGGGACGAGATTTTCGTGACCTTCAATGCGATTGAGGACCAGGCAGACCACGTCCACCGGGCGGTTGACCTGGCCATCAACATGATCAGCGCCCTCGAGGGTCTCAATGAGCGCTGGATGGCTCAGGGCACACTGCCCGAGCCAATGCGCATAGGTATCGGCATCAACACCGGCGAGGCGCTGGTCGGCAGCCTTGGCTCAAGCATACGCACGCAGTACACCGTGTTGGGGCAGGTGGTGAACCTCGCGGCGAGGTTGCAGAGCCTGAACAAAGAACTCGGCACCACCATCCTGTGTACTAAGGAAGTTGCCGACGCAGTGGAGGGCACCGTGATCCTTCGCGACCACGGCGAGCATGCCATTCGCGGCCATCCGGTACCCGTAGAGGTTTTTGAGATCATCGGCCGGGCCTAGCAGGTGCTTCCAGCCACGTGGGATAGAGACTCTCGTCGCGTGGTAGGCACACTCCGTGTGCCGCACTACGGCAACGCGATGATACTGATTCCGGCACACGGAGTGTGCCTACCACGCGGTCAGGTGTGCCTTGCACGGGAACGAGGAGCTTGAAGTAGCCTGTAGTTGTGCAGAGTGGCAGGAGCGTAAGTCCGCACGGGTGCGCGGGGTGTGAGATGCTCAGGGCACGGACGCTTGCGGAGTGGGAAGCCGAGCATAGCCCGGTCGAGGCGTTTACGCCTGACAGACCGGAAAGCCCGCCTCTGGACTGGCAGTGGGAGAGGCGGGCGGTGAAGTGGTATGCGCTCGTGGTGCTTTTGTTGGCGTGCCCGGTGCTGTGGCAGGTGCGCGAACAGCACCAGCAGCAGGTCTTTGTCAGGCGCGAGCAGCAGCGGAAGGCGATGCTGACGCTGGAGTTGCAGCCGCCGCCGACAGTGGCGCGAGGACCGGCGGAACGCCGGTCAGGAGGCGGGTCCGCGGGTACCTGGGTCGTGACAGGGGCGGGTGACGCGACCTACAACGGCACCTACAGGAAGCGCGGCGCACTCAACGGCCAGCCGGCGTACACCAATGGCAGCAAGTGGCTGTGGTACATTGGAGGCCATTGGCTTTTGACAGAGGAGCGAGGGGTGGCTGATCCTGACGCGCCGTATGGTAGCAGCCCCGGGGAACTGCCGGGCAACCCCTGGGTGCCGCTGCCTCCGTACAGGCCGCCATCCTGATCCATAGGGTCGCACCCCATCGATCAGGCGTCCGCTCCGACCTGCTGCGGTACCGGCTCTCGTGACCTTGGGCTTTTCGGCCGGGCCTTACCCCGGCCTTGCAGTCGTACAGAATCGTCATCTTCCCTGATCGGGAAGCGAGGTGCATCTGTAGGGCCCGCGTCATCTGCGGTCGCTGCCGTCACGAGCATCCCCTTGGGGCCCGGGTCTGCGAGGCCTGTGGGAGCAAACTGTTCGCCCTCGAACTGCGCCGCGCAATGGGTCGCAACCCGTGGAACTGGGCCCAGGGCACGGCTGTGGGGCAGATGGCCCCCTTCGCTCTCGTCATCCTCCTGCTGATCTCCGCCGCACTGCTGAACGTCTCGCCCGGGGCGTGGCGCCAACTCCTGCTCAGCTTTGGGCTGGTGGGCCTGGTCACGCTTGGCGTGACCTTCCCCCTGATGAAGGGGCACTACGATTTCAGCGCCGGGTCGCTCGCCGGCCTGTGCGCCTGCACGGCCGCGGTGTTGTCACCATATGGCTTCGGCGCCGCGATTGCGGGCGCGCTCGCAGTCGGATGTCTGGTGGGCCTGGTCAATGGGTACATGGTGGGCTGGACACGCATCCCGTCGGCGATGGTGACGGTGATGACAGGGGCGATTGCCCTGCAACTCACCATCTACGCGACCTCCCGCGCCACAACGGTGGTTACCGACCCGCTGCTGCTATCGCTGGCAGACACGGACGTGGGCGGCATTCCCGTCATCCTCGCGCTGTTTGTGGTGGCTCTCATGGCCGCCCGGGTACTGTTCGGGCATCCGACGTTCACCCCGGTTGGGCAAGCGCAGAACCATCTGCAAGCCGCCGACTTCGCCGCTCCCCCCAATGTTCTGTTGAGCTTCCTGGTCAGTGGCCTCGCGGCAGGACTGGCGGGGCTGCTGATTGCCGGCTCGAGCATGAGCATCATCGGCTCCGGCGGACAGATGGTCTGGATGCTTACGCCACTGACGGCTGCGCTGATCGGGGGCGGCTCGGTCACCGCCGGCACAGGGAACCTGCGTACGGCGACAATCGGCGCAGCGTCGATTGCGCTGCTGAACTGGCTGGCGACGCAGCTTCGCATGCCCATCTCGGGGCCGATCATCGAGGCCCCGCTGCTGGTCGCCGGACTGCTGGCGGATCGCTGGAAGAACATGACGTGGTACATGATCGGCCAGGCCCGCCGGGGGAACCTGCTGGCCTTGCCTGATGAGATGCAGCTACCGATGGTCGTCCGCGTGTGGCGTCGCACCACGTGGCCGATGCGCATCGCCAGCGCGCTGATGCTGATTGCTGTGGCGGTTGGGCTCTACGCCTACATCGGGTACTACGTCGTGGGGCGCGTTCCTGAAGGGACTGCCATTGTCAGCCGCAGCGTGGGGACGGTGGAGGTGATCCGCTACGGCACCAGAGAGCCGGTAGCCGTGGCGAGTGGGAGCAGCCTGAAACCCGGCGACATGGTGGTCACCGGCGATCGGTCCAGCGCAGACCTCCGCTTTGCCGATGGAAGCGAGATGCAGGTCTTCCAAAATGGCGAGCTGTACATCAGGGAGCTTTCCACCTCGCGTACGGGCGCGACCACGACGCAACTCCACGTCCCCTTTGGAACCTTCTTTGCCAAGGTGCGCAAGCTGGTGAGCCGCGATTCGAGCTTCAGCGTGCAGACGCCGGTGCTGACCCTGGGGGTGCGCGGTACGGCTTTCCAGGTGTCGGTGGGGCAGGGCCAGGGCGATGTGGCGGTCGGCGAGGGCGCGGTGGTCATCAGCAGGCGGGTGAAGGTCGAGGAAGCAGGTTTGACACGGTTCTATGAGGATGCCCGTGAGGTCGAAGCCGGTAAGCAGGCCCAGGCGGGCGAGAATACCATTGTCCGGCCAATGACCAAGGGACAGCTTGATCTCCTGCAAAGCACTGAAGATCAACTCGCCCAGCAGAGCAAACAGACGCGTCTGGCAGTGCTGCACGCGCGGGCGTACCGCGGGGTCTGGGTTCTCGTGATCGCGCTGTACCTTATCGCCATGATCTGCCTGAAGCCGGCGCCTCAGGTGTACATCGGGGATCTCGTCGCCGAGAGGGCGAGGATCTTCACCGCCGGCCATGCGCGGACGGCGGCGGATTCGCCTAAGGCGGCTGCGCTGGCTCAGATGTTCATGCGCACGGGGAATGTTGAGCAGGCCCGCTATGAAATCCAGCAGATCCTGGAGCATGACCCCAATAGCGAGTACGGCAAGTGGGCGCAGAGCTTCTGGCTGGACATGGAGCGGCAACGACGGCGGGGCCTGCGGGGTTGAGGCCGCCGGTCATCATTGGGAAGACACTGCCCTGCCAACTCTGGCAGGGCAGTGTTTTTCTGCACCGTCCTACAACACGAACCCGGCTTGGCCTCGCGGCGTCTGCTGGTATGGGGAAGCTTGAGAGAGGAAGGCACAGGTCATGTGGCGCGTGTGGCTGGTGCTGGCGGCTGGAGCCATGGTGGGACTGGTGACCCAACCGCCGGACAGTGTGCCGGATGCGACGCAGCAACAAGTGGCGCAGGCTGACCGGCAAGTCGCCTGTCAGATGGCCCCGAGCACGTACTGCTCGGCGGCCGACCTGGGAGCCGCTATGTGGAATGAGAACCTCCCGCCACCAGTTCCGGGCGGCTCGCAGTCGCTGCTCTGGAGGCTGCGTGTGGACGAATACGGGAGCTATCGCCGGATGTTGCAGTAACCTTCCTCTCGACCATCGTTTCGAGAGGTTGTTTTTCCATGCAAGAGTTCATTCAGATGGTAACACAGCGCCTGGGCATTTCCGAGAGCCAGGCGACGTCAGCGACGGGGGGACTGCTCAAGGGGCTGCAGCAGCATATCAGCGAGCAGGACTTCAGCGAACTGCAAGAGAAGCTGCCGGGAAGCCAGGAAGTGATGCAGGAGGCTCCGGAGCAGGAAGCGGCAGGCGGGAGCCTCCTCGCGAAGGTAGGGTCACTCGGCGGCACGCTCGGCACGGTCGGCGGGCTGATCGCCCCGTTGACCAAGTCGGGTCTGACCCAGGACAAGGCCTCGGGCTTCATCCAGATGTTCCTGGACTACGTCCGCAGTAAGGCGGGGGCGGACCTGCTGGGGCGGATCGTCGGCCAGGTGCCCGGGCTCAGCGCGCTGGCAGGACAACCCACACAGTAAGCACCCCCCAACACCGGCAGGACTCTTCGGGCTCTTGTGCGAAGACTAGAGCGTCACGGCACAAGAGCCCGTCTGTGTGCGTCAGGCGGCGGGCATAGGCCTTACGGAGGCGAACCATGCACCTGTCAACAGCACTACGTCAGCTTCTGGCCGCGGGGGACACCGTGGTCATGCCCGATGCGTATGACCCGCTGTCAGCGCGGATCATCGAGAGGATGGGCTTCCCGGCTGTGCAGTGCTCCGGGTTCAGCATGGCCCTGAGCGCCTGCTCCCCTGAACCCAGCTTTGGGCTCAAGCGCAACGTGGCAGCCACGAAGGCGATCTGCGGGGCTGTGAAGGTGCCGGTGATGGCGGATGGGGAGGACGGGTTTGGGGATGTCTCGGCCATCCCGGCGACCATATCGGCTTTCATTGAGGCGGGCGTGGCGGGAATCAACCTTGAGGACCAGGTTCTGGGCGAGCCGGGGCCGAAGCGGTTGATTGAGATGGGGGCGGCAGTGGAGAAGCTGCAGGCAGCAAGGGACGCGGCTTCCGAGGCAGGCGCGGCGGACGTGATCATCAATGGGCGGACGGATGCTCTGGCGGCGGACCCCGAGGGAGGTCTGGAGGAGGCGATAGTCAGAGGCAACGCCTACCTCGAGGCTGGGGCGGACCTGGTGTTCGTCGTCGGCGTGAGTACCGCCGAGCAGGTGGAGAAGCTGGTGGCGGGGCTGCAGGGGCCGCTTAGCATCGCGGCGGGGATGCCGAACAACATGCACCTGAGCCTGGCTGAGCTGAAGAGGCTCGGGGTGAGGAGGGTGAGCCTGCCGTCGCTGGCGATCTTCAGCGCCATCAAGGCGATTCAGCGGTCGCTGCAGAGCGTGGTGGATACGGAGGGGTTTGAGGAGTTGGGGGCGGGGGAGGCGCTGGTGTCGATGCAGGACGTGATGGGGCTGTTGGCGCCGTGAGATGACGGCGGGGTTGTCGGTTGCCGGTCAGCGGAACGTAGTGGTCAAAATGGGGACGGAGCCTTCGCGCCGGAGTTTGCCTGGTCGGCTCCATTGAAGCGAGCATCGGCGCGAAGGCTCCGTCCCCATCTTGGGCGACAACTCGCGCTGCTGGCGCCGTGACGCAACGGCGGGGATGCTTCACTTCGTTCAGCATGACAATACTTGCGGGCTCAGGCTTGCTGCCTGGCGCGTCTGTCCCTCCGCTTGCTTTCGTGATATAATCCGCCGCCAGTGCCTCACTCACCGACGCAAGGACGTTCTTCCGGATGCTCAAACTCACCCCACTGATTCTCCTCGTCTTTTCCAACCTCTTCATGACCTACGCGTGGTACGGCCACCTCAAGGACTTCCGTGACAAGCCGCTGCTGATCGTGATCGCGCTTAGCTGGGGAGTGGCGCTGGCGGAGTATTGCCTGCAGGTGCCGGCCAACCGGATCGGCATCTCGTTTTTCTCCCTGCCACAGCTCAAGGTCATGCAGGAGATCATCGCGATGGCCGTGTTCGCGGTGTTTGCGGTGGTGTACATGAAGCAGAGCCTGCGCCTGGATTTCCTGTGGGCAGGGGTCTGCCTGTGCGGGGCGGCGTACTTCATGTTCCGCGGGGTGAAGTAGGGCCGTTAGTTCCGCAGCCCCTGTAGCGGCGCGGGGATCCTGCTGCCGCGCTTGACGAAGCGGCTGCTGTTGAGGCTGCTGACCGGCATTATCGGCGCGCGGCCGAGCAGACCGCCGAACTCGATCATCTCCCCGACTTTCTTCCCCGGTGCAGGTATCAGACGGACAGCCGTTGTCTTGTTGTTGATGACACCGATGGCGGCTTCGTCGGCGATGATGGCGGAGAGGGTCTCCGCCGGGGTGTCGCCGGGGACCGCGATCATGTCCAGGCCCACCGAGCACACTGCCGTCATTGCCTCGAGCTTCTCAATGGTCAGCACTCCTGCCTCGGCTGCCTCGATCATGCCGAGGTCCTCGCTGACGGGGATGAAGGCGCCGCTGAGGCCGCCGGCGTAGGAGGTGGCCATCAGGCCGCCCTTCTTCACTGCGTCGTTGAGCAACGCCAGCGCCGCGGTACTGCCCGCCGCTCCGCACTTCTCCAGCCCCATCTCCTCCAGAATGTGTGCCACGCTATCGCCGACCGCTGACGTCGGGGCCAGTGACAGGTCCACGATCCCGAAGGGAACGTTCAGGCGGCGGGAGGCCTCCTGGGCGACTACCTGGCCCATGCGGGTGATCTTGAAGGCGGTCTTCTTCACCGTCTCGGAGACGGCGCCAAGGTCGCCGTCCGGGACCCTCTCAAGCGCGCGCTTGACGACGCCGGGGCCGCTGACGCCGACATTCACGCAGACCTCGGGCTCGCCGATGCCATGGAAAGCGCCGGCCATGAAGGGATTGTCTTCGGTGGCGTTGGCGAAGACGACGAGCTTGGCGCAGCCGAGGCCGCACTGGGCGGCGGTGAGGCGCGCGGTCTCCTTGAGGACTTCGCCCATCTGGGCGACGGCGTCCATGTTGATGCCGGCGCGGGTGGTGGCTACGTTGACTGAGCCGCAGACGACCTGAGTGCTGGCGAGGGCCTCGGGGAGGGCCTCGATGAGCGCGGCGTCGCCGCGAGTGTAGCCCTTGTGGACGAGGGCGGAGAAGCCGCCGATGAAGTCCACGCCGACTTCGCGGGCGGTCTCGTCGAGGGTCTGAGCGAGGGCGAGGAAGCCTTCGCGGGTGTGCCCGTCGCCGACGAGGCCGATGGGGGTCACGGAGAGGCGCTTGTTGATGATCGGGATGCCGAACTCATGGGCGATCTCCTGGGCCACCGGCACGAGGCGGTCGGCCAGTCGCACGATCTTCTCGCGGATGGCACGCTGCATCGCCGCAAGGTCCCGCCCGGTGCAATCCCGCAGCGAGATGCCCATGGTGATGGTGCGGATGTCGAGGTTTTCCTCCTCGATCATCTGCAGGGTTTCCATGACTTCAGAGGTGTGAAACAGGTGCATAGACTGTCCCCATTCTGTTCCGCGGGTGACTCGAGCTAGATCCGATGCATGGCTGAGAAGACGGCCTCATGCTGCACCCGTACCTGAACTCCCAGTTCATCGCCCCTGGCCTGCAACCGCTCGGCCAGTTCCGGCAGCGCCAACTGGTCTTCCGGCAGTTCGGTGATCATGATCATGGTGAAGTAGTCCTGCAAAATGGTCTGGCTGATGTCGAGGATGTTGACGCTGCTCTCGGCCAGAACCGCCGTGATGCCGGCGATGATGCCGACGCGGTCCTTGCCGAGTACGGTGATGACTGCTTTCACCTGCAATGCCCCTTTCGTGGGTGGCCATTGGGCTGCGCCGACATATTAGCCTCTTTTGGCGTTCGTTGCCAACACTGCCTGGGTGGTCAGGCCGCGGAAGAGGCCGGTCTTCGTCTGGTCATTGGCTCCGGAGCAGGTTGTTTGGGAACACGAAATACTTGTAGCTTGCCCAGCGTTATGCTAAAATTCCCGTCAATATTGCGAGAGGGGATGGTTGCCACCTGGGAGGCTGTCTATGCGGGAGAACGCGCCTGTACCGAAGAGTTTGCGGCTGTGGCTTGCGGGCGCGATACTCGCCGTCGGGATAGCCTTCATCTTCGTGGTCTTCCAGGCCGCCAGAATGGCAGAGGTGTCTGATCCGCGTGCGATGGATCAGGCCCAGATTGCCCGCAATCTCAGCCGTGGCGCCGGGTACACCACACGGCTGCTTCGCCCGCTGAGCCTCTCACAGATACCCCAGGTCGAGAACCACCCGGAACTCGTCAACGCCCCGCTCCATCCCGTGTGCATGTCGATCATGTTCCGGATCTTTGGCCCTTCCGCCCGCACGGTGTCGTGGACCTCGGGCCTGGCCTTTCTCCTGACCATTCCTCTCGTGCTGTGGCTCGCGTGGCATGTCTTCTCCCGCAAGGTGGCCATGCTGGCGATCTTCATCGTAGCGACTAACATCGGCCTGCTCAATGTGGCGGTTTCCGGCACGGAGGGGGCGCTGCTTGGCCTGCTGTTCACGGCGGTATGCCTCGTCCTGGTGTATCAGGCCGAACGTCCCGCCCTGCGGCTGATTCTCAGCGCCGCTGCCGGGGGCCTGGCGGCGCTGCTTTATCTCACCAACTACCTCTGGATCGTGGCGCTGGCGCCGATCCTGCTGGTTGTCATCCTCAACACCCCCGCCAGTCGCCGCGTCACGCATATCGCAGTGTTCCTCGCGGCCTTTCTGCTTTTTGCCGCGCCCTGGATGGTGCGCACATGGCGCGTCACCGGCAATCCGCTATTCAACCTCAGCGCCTATGACGTCATGCTGTCCACCCGCAGCCATCCCGGCAACACGATCTATCGCTCCTACGAGTCGACGCCGCCCGGCGTGCTTTCCTTCGTCCTGACCGCTCCGCGCGAGATCTACCAGAAGATGCGTGATGCCGCTGCTGAGTTCTATCCGCTCATCTTCAGTCTTGCCGGTGTGGTGATCATGCCCTTCTTCATCGTGGCGACGATGATCCCAATGGGGAATACGGGAGTTGATCGCACTCGTCTGGGCGTCTACGGCACGATTCTTCTGATTTTCCTTGCTTTGTGCCTGACAGCGCCCGATGGTCGCTTGCTGATGCCAGTGGCCGGGGTCGCTACTGTCGTCGCGGCGGCGTTCTTCTACCAGCTTCTGGATCTGCGCGTACGCAGTCTGACGGGCCGGATGCAAAATCGCTGGGCCAGCACGGCAGTGACGATCTTGCTACTCGTTCACGCCATACCGCTGTTCCTGCAGTTGGCGCCCGGACGTCCCATGGGTGCGGCAGCGCCGTTGGCTGTCCGGCGGGCCAGCGACGAGCTGCGGGCCGTGATCAGAGACAGTGGCGGGGGGAGTGAAACCGCTCCGGCGGCGGTGTATACCGACATGCCGTGGGCGGTGGCCTGGTACGCGGACCGGCCCGCCATCTGGATGCCGCGCAACGACATGGACATCCGCCGCCTCGAACAAAAGATCGGGCAGGTACGATGGCTGGTGCTGACCCCGCAGGTACTCGAGGTCGCGGGGCCCGAACTGGCCGACAGATGGGCCAGTCTCTGGCGTTCCGGATGGAGTGAAACGGTTACCACCGGCCAATGGCGCGTTCGGCAACGCTTCGCCAATGGGAACTGGATTCTCTTTGAGAGGGTCCCAGATGTAGCCTCTGTCGGTAGCCTCACCGGTTCGACCCCCTGACGCCCGGGCTATTGGCGAGATGAATCCGCTTCGATTGCACGATAGACGAATATCACCACATGGCAACTTCAGACGTCCAACCTGGCAGCCCACCCGCAGCAACGGCCGGCACCGCCCCAACCACGTGCTACTATTGCGAGGCACCGCTACCGGCAGGCGCGCAGGTTTGCAGCGAGTGTGGCCGCAAGCAGTACCGGGTGTGCTTTTGTGGCACCACCGCTCTCGCCGGACTGGAAAACTGTCCCTCCTGCGGCGCCGACTGGAGCGAGAGGATAAAGGTACGCCGCCGGAGCCGCGCTGTTCATATCAAGCCCCGCAAGCTCCTGAGAAGCGCCTTGATCGGCGCCCTCGTCACGATTGTCGCCACGGCCATATTCAATTTGCTGGTAACCGCCCTGGCTGAGCGCAGCATCCAGGCAGAGGCGTTACCGGCAGCCTTCTCGGCCAAGCTCTACTACGCCTGGCTCACGCTCAGTTCCGCCACTTCCGTGCTTTTCAGCCGCCTTCTCGGCGGCGCCGGCTCATTCTTGCTGATCGCCTTGCTCGGGGGGACCGTCGGCACCCTGTTCTACCTCATCCACATCGGCTATCTTCGCTTCTCCAGGCAGCAGGAACACGGCAAACATGGCACCCTGCGCCGCCGTCGTCGGCGCTGATTGAACCAGTAACCATGGCACTCGACCTCGGCCCCACTAACCAGGAGTCTGCTGCCCCGCGCCCGTGGACGGCCTCTGTTCCGCCGCTGGCGCTGCTTGTCGTGCTTGTGCTCGTGGCCGCCTTCAACCAGCATTTTGTGTGGCTGTGGCAGAAGGGCTGGCATAACGAGTACTACGGCCATGGCTTCCTGATCCCGATCATCTGCGCCTACCTGATCTACCGGCGCAAGGACCACCTGGCCACGCTGCCGCGAACCGGTTGCTGGATCGGGCTTCCAGTGCTCCTGGCAGGGCTGGCGCTGCACATCCTGGCCATCATCCAGGACGTGAACTTCCCACAGGGCTTCGCCTTCGTCACGGTGATCATCGGCCTGACGATCTGGCTCTATGGCTGGCCCGTCGCCCGCGACATCGCCTTCCCGTTGGCGTTCCTGCTCTTCATGGTCCCGATGGGGCGGGTTCTGGTAGACACTTTTGCGCAGCCGATGCAGCTCATAAGCGCCAGAGTGGCGGGACATGCCGCCGGGTTCCTGGGCATTCCGGTAGCCATTGATGGCACGACTCTGCGCATTCCGGATTACACGTTTGAGGTGGGAATACCCTGTAGCGGCCTGAAGTCCGCTATCGCGATGACTGCCCTTGGTGCGCTGTATGCATACGTGCTGCAGGGGACCTGGCAACAGCGGGCAGCGATCTTTGCCATGTCTCTACCGGCCGCGCTGGTCGCCAACGCGGTACGCATCTGGCTGACGCTTGTTCTGGCCATCTCCTTCGGGCCCTCGGCGGCCGAGGGGTTCTTTCACACTCTGTCGGGCATGGTGGTCTTTGTGCTTGCCCTGCTCGGGCTTTTCGGCTTTGGGAGCCTGATTCATTGCACGACGTTACGCGAAGATATCTGATCGCGCTGGTTTTGCTTGGCGGCGCGGCGGTGTGGGCGAACCTGCTATGGTCCCGCCAGGCACCCGAGGCCGCCTACCAGCCGCGTTTCAGGGAGATCCCGCTGCAGATAGGGAACCTCAAGGGCGAGAAGATACCGGTGGAGCAGCGCATCTTCAACTACCTTGGCGCCGATGCCATGGAAGAGATCATGTACACCGGTGAGGATCGCAGCGTGCGTCTGAGCGTGGTGTACGGCACGGACTGGCGGGCGGTGCATTCGCCGCTGTCCTGCCTGCCCCAGATGGGCTGGCAGGTAGACAAGCCGCAGATGGTGGACCTCCCGGCGCCGCCCGGCACGCCTCATGCAGGGCCGCTCCATGGGCAGATTCTGCTCGCCCACAAGGGACAGCAGCGGCAGGCTGTACTGTACGTATTCGCCCACAAGGGCGGCACTACGGGCGATTGGGTGGCACAAGGGTGGGCGGTCAACCGCACCCCACGGGGGACAGGCGGTTTGATGATCTCAACGAGCACGCCAATAGCACACGAAGACGATACCGCTGCAGCCAATATGCTCAAGGAGGTGTGCACCAGCGTCTATCTGCCGGCTACGAGCTTCTGGTACACAAAGTGAGAGTTCCTCAACCATACCAGTAGCGCGGGCCGCCTGCTTTACTGAGTACCACCCGCGGCAAAGACGCTAAACATCATGGCACAAGCTAACCTCTCCAGCCTCCGCAGCCCCGTGAGCCACCAGCAGACTATCTTTGCCCCGCGGACTATGGTCTCGCGGTCGTACCAGGTGGCGAAGCGCGCCCTGGACGTCGTAGGGGCCTCACTGGCCCTGCTGGTCCTCGGGCTACCGATGCTGCTCGTGGCCATCGCGATCCGGTTGGAATCGCGTGGTCCCGCGCTGTTCTTCCAGTGGCGCCTCGGTGAGAACGGCATTCCCTTCCGCTTCTGCAAGTTCCGCTCGATGGTGGCCAATGCCGAGGAGGAGCGTGCGAACCTGGAGCGGCAGAACGAGGCCGAGGGGCCGATCTTCAAGATTCGGCGCGACCCACGGATTACGCGCGTTGGCCGCTGGCTGCGGCGCACCAGCTTTGACGAGACCCCCCAGCTCTTCCACGTGCTCTCCGGCCAGATGAGTCTCGTCGGGCCGCGACCGCCGCTGCTGGAAGAGGTAGAAGGCTATGAGCCCTGGCAGCGCGAAAGACTCGCTGTCCGTCCCGGCCTCACCTGCATCTGGCAAGTCAGTGGGCGTAGTGACATTCCGTTCGAGCGCTGGGTTGAACTTGACATCGTCTATGTCCGCAATCGCAGCTTCTGGCTCGACCTTAAGATCCTGCTGCTCACGATACCGGCCGTTCTGACGGGCCGCGGCGCGTACTAAAGGTCCGCGTCGCGATCCCACCCACCCGGATGGGTTGATATGGCCCGCAAACCCCTCCTGACGATCGTTTTCGGCCTCGTCTTCGCTCTGCTCGCTGCTGTGCTGGTGGAGCACCTCTATGAGCCCAAGTCCGGCCTCGGCAACCTCCTGTGGCGCTTTGAGCTTGGCGCCTACGGCGTCCGCCTCTCCACCCGCGCCAGCCGCTTTCGCGATGACATTGTAATCGTTGCCGTGGATGACGAGTCCCTGCAGCAACTCGGGGTATGGCCATGGCCGCGAGGGCTTCACGCGCAACTGCTTGACCGCCTCAACGAGGCCGGCGCCCGCCTCATTGGCCTCGACATGCTCTTCTCGGATCTCTCCGGCAGCCTTCAGAGCGTTGATCCCGCCACCGGACAGCTATCCCTGCAGCCGGCGGTCTCGGAAGGTGATGAGGCGCTTGCTGGCGCTTTGAAGCGCTACCCGAGGGTCGTTCTGGCCGGGCAGATCACGAATGATCTGACCACCCGCGGCGAGCAAGTCGCTTCCGGGGTGAGCAGCGTCGCCTTTCCCCATGAGCTTTTCGCCCCCAGCGAAGACCGGATTGGCCTGACCAACATCCCCCGCGACCTCGACTCGGTCGTGCGTCGCGCCTGGCTGACGCTCAGCCACCAGGACGAGCCCTACTACACTCTCCCAGTCGCTCTCGCCGCCGCCCAGATGAAGCGTACTCCGGCCGCTGTGGCCGCCGAGACGCTGCGGCTCGGCTATGCCGGTCATCCCTTCCTCGGCGGCAACAGCATTCTCGTGAACTTCTGCGGGCCGGCGGGGACGTTCAAGCGCGTGCCATACTACCAGGTCCTGGCGGGGCTGACGCCACCGGAGACCTTCCGGGGCAAGATCGTGCTCGGCTTGAGCCACTCTTCTCAGGGCACCGGCTCCCACGGAACGCCCTCCGCCACCTCGGTCTGGCTGGCCCAGGCCTCCAGCATGGTCTCCGTCATGCCGATCTCGTCTTCGTCCAGTTCGACCAGTCTCACCTGATGCCCGAGCTGCGGCAGCCTCTTGCGGACCACCAGCAGGCAGGTCTTCACGGTGGTCCCTGAGCCGCGAAAGACGTTCCGGGGTAGCCCCAGCACGGCCTCGACGGTGTGCTCGCGCCATATCACCTCGCGTTGCTTGACCCAGCGGGCATTGGCGACAAAGCCCTCCGGCAGGACCATTGCCAGCAACCCGCCTGGTTTCAGCAGCCGTAGGGAGCGTTCGAGAAACCAAAGCTCCCGCGGCAGCCGCTCCGGGCGCCGGGAGAGACGCCACCAGTGGTAATCGAGGCAAAGCTGGTCTAGATGAGCTGGTTCGGGTGCTCCGGCAAAGGGGGGATTGCCCACTACGACGTCAAACCGGCCGTCACCATCCCCAACCAGGCCGTCGGCGACGGCCAGATGCACCGCGCCCAGCCCGCTCTCCTGCCAAACGGCACGCAACCTCACGTCGGCATCCAGGCCATATACGCGTCTGGGGGCAAACCCGGCACGCACGGCGCCGCTGAGGAAGGCGCCCTCGCCACAACTCAGATCAAGAAGCCGGCCCGCGCTGACCTGCGGATCGAGCCACCGCAGGGCACTGAACGTCAGGTCCACGACGGCCGCTGGCGTGAAATATTGGCCCAGGCTCTTCTCCTGCTGCATCAACTTCCTCCCGCTTAGCGTCGGGTTCACCTTCGCACATAAGCGTATCGGCTGTCAATCTGCGGGTCATGTCGAGCCGTTCGGGCTCTTCCTCAATTAGTGTGGGTAGAACCTATTGACATGTCGTAAGTACGTGCTGCAGCGAGGGCAACTGTCCGCATCGCTGGAGTATTTTGAGCATGAAGAATTGGACGTCGCGGAAGCCGTAG
>JBDKRC010000163.1:0-12517 GCA_039683575.1 Armatimonadia bacterium
TCCCCCTCTCCCCGCCGCCCGCTACCATCTGTCATTCTGAGCGAAGCGAAGAATCCCCATCTCCCCGCCGCCCGCTACCCTTGTCATTCTGAACGAAGCGAAGAATCCCCCTCCTCGCCTCCCGCTACCCTTGTCATTCTGAGCGAAGCGAAGAATCCCCATCTCCCCGCCGCCCGCTACCCTTGTCATTCTGAACGAAGCGAAGAATCCCCCATAGGCAGTGCAGAGATCCTTCGTCGCAAACGACGCTCCTCAGGATGACACGCCCACTCCCACCCTCCTCCTCACTCCCCCAACCTCACCTCCGCCAGCCTCCCCGTATCATGGAACCCCGTCGCATACGTCGGCGCCCACGCCAACAGGTCCCCGCCTCCCGGCGAGTTCCGGTAGAAATTCGCATACACCTTCCCCTCCGCCGCCCCCGGCGCCAGCTTCTCCAGCGGCAGCGCCAGCTTCACCACCCACCGCTCCTTCTCACCCCGCTCCGACACCACCACTGCCCCGCTCGACCACGCCGTCTGCTCGGTCTTCCACGCCTGCTCAAACACCCGCCCATCCGGCCCCACGCATAGCTGACGGTACCACCCGCCCCGCGCTGGCGCAAAGAACAGCTCCCAATCGTCCCCGTCCCACACATCCGGCCCCTGTCGCAGCGTCCCCGGCTTCATCCACTCCGTCAGTTGCAGGTACAGCCACGTTCCGTCATGCGCCGCCAGCGTCTGCAGCTTCCGCTCGGTCTTATCCCCGCCCAGCGTCCCCCATCCCTTCAAATCCAGCGCCTTCCCCCAGTCCACCTTAGCCGGGTCGCCCCCGGCCTCACTTACTTTTGGGACCGTCACCACCGCCGGAGCTTGCCGGCGCGCCTCCGCATGTCTCGCCGCCTTCTCCCGCCCCTCGACGATCGGCTGCCATATCCCCCGCTCAAACAGTCCCACCCGCTCCTTCTCGATCTCCGTCCGCGCGCAAGCCTTCGCCTCGTCCATCATCTTCTGCAGCTCCGCCACCCGCTCCGCCGTTCCAATCGCCCCCCACGCCAGCGCCTCCGTCTGGTGCTGGTGCGCCGGAGACTTCTGTATCTCTTCCGGGTAGTACTTCGGGTTGCTAAACAAGTCCTCAATCCGGCAGTACAGCGCCTTCATCGGCTTGCCCGCCGAACCATAGTACCGCGTGAAGAACTCCTCGATCAGCCTATTGCCATCCAGCGTAGGATCATCCGCCATCTTGAAGGTCACGTAGAACTCAAGCTGATCCATCAGGTACGTGGCATCACACTCGCTCGAATTCTCCAGGAATATCCCATTGATCCCCGCCTTCCGATACATCCCCATCTGCTCGACCACCTCGTGCGCGAAGAACCCCGGCCAGTAGTTGAAGCTCCCGTATTTGGCGTTCAGCGCCGGGAAGCAGTAATACAGCCACAGGTAGATCGGCCGGTCCTTCTGCGCCGTCCACTCCTTGAGCACCCGCCGGTCGTTGACTTCCATAGACGGGCACCACCAGTTCCGCGTGTGCAAACAGAGCTGCACCGACACGTTCTTCTCCGGCTTCACCTTCACCGGATAGTACGCATACGTCGAGTACGCGAGTTGCCCGATCCACTTGTCCGGATGCGTCTTGGCGACTTCCCGTGCCACCTTGTTCGTGAAGTTGAAAATGTAGTCGCTGGCATACCCGTTGTTGAACTGCGGGTTATCCTTCTCGGCCGCATTCAGCTCCTTCTGGCACCGCTCGCACTTGCACCAGCTACTGTTGTCCATCGGCACCAGCCCGAACATGTCCTCCGTCGCCGCCGACCCCGCCGGCGCGCCCTTGCCGTCGAAGTAGTCCCGCGCGTCCTTCACCACCTGCGCGATCAGTTCCGGATTCGTGTAGCAGAGCTGCGGCGGCTTGCCGGTATACCCCTGCGCAAACCAGTCCGGGTGGTCCTTGAGGAACCGGTCATAGTACCCGTAGAACGAATGCCCCACCGTCAGCGCCCGCCCACCGATCCTGTTGCGCAGTCGCCACACGTTCACATCGTTCGCCGACGCCTTCTCCTTCGGCGTGGGCATGTACATGTACGAGCCCGCATGCCACCGGTGTATCATCCAGGGCTTGCGCCGCACGTCTTTCCCCGTCACCACCAGCGTCTTGCTCACCGGGTAGACTTCCCCCACCTTCCCCGGCGCATACCACCTCACCCCGCACTGCTTCTCCAGGAAGTCATACGCCGCATAGAGCGTCCCGTTGCTCTGAAACACCCGCGGCGCCGGATACCTGAACCCCTCATTCGCGCTGTTGCGCGACAGCGAACCCGGCTCCTCCAGATGCATCAGCGCCAGCGTCTGCGCGTCAGCCTCGTATGGCCCGCCCGCCGCCCCTGCCATCGGCGTCCGCACGTCGCGGGTGATGCGCACCTCATCAATGACCCCAATGAACGGATTGCCAATGACAGCGCTATCGCCCCGCCCGATTCCGCCGATCCCAATCTGCGCCCCCTGGCAAGTGGTCTTCACGTAATCCGTCGTCCCCACGCTCTTCCCATCGATGAACAACTCCATCTTCCCGCTCTTCAGATCATGCGTCCCCACCACATGGTGCCAGCCCTCGGCCAACTCCCCCGAAGCCAGCCCGTGCCCCCGCTTGCCGTCATAGGTCGTATAGCTGATTCGGCTGCTGTTCAGATCCCGCTGGATGATGTGGTAAGTCCAGGGGTTTCCCCCGTCCATCCGTATGATGGTCGCATGCTTGGCGGGAACCTCCTTCGGCATCCACACCCAGGCCTCCAGGGTCCCGCACTCGTCATCGAAATCCACGTCCCTGAGCTCAATGACCTGCCCGCCGCTGAACTTCTGCCCCTTCCCGTGCTTCCCCGCCACACTCTCCGGCGTCACCCCCACCTCTTTCTCCGCCGTATCTTGCCCCATCAACACCACGGTATCCGGCAGAAACTTCACCACATACTCCTCCGCCTTCATCCCCCTGCTACTGAGCTTCAGCTTCTCCGTAGCCGCACTCTCTCCCACGAGAATCCGTGCCCCCGTAACCTCCCCCGTATCCGCCACCACCGGCAGCCGCGCGCCGGTAATAGCCTGCACATGGTACTGCAACTCCGCCGCCGCAAACCCCGCCGCGGGAGAGGGCGCCCCCGCAATAACAATAGTCGCGCAAGCCTTCCCATCCCGCACCAAAGTAACCCCCGCCCCCCAGGCCGTCCCCACCATCACCAGACAAATCGCAACCAGCAGTACCCTGTTCATGGCCCATCCTCCAAAAGAGGTAGTCGCAAAAAGTAGTTCCCTCTCCTCCTCCCCCCTCCCTGCCTTATCCTGCTCATCCTTGCCTCTATCCTTCCCATCCTGTAAAGTCCCCTCCCAGAAGGTCCCCACCCTCCCCTCGTCGAAACCTCCTACCCATGGCTCTCCCAACCTTCCGCTTCCGCGACACCACCACTCTCCTCCAGCAATGGGGCCGCGACATGCCCCGCCAGCTCGGCTACGAGGAGACCAACGCCCGCGAGAACTTCACCAACTGGCAGCGGAAGGCCCGCCGCAAGCTCAAGGAACTCCTCGGCTTCTGGCCCATGCAGACCGACCCGCAGCCCCTTCAGGCCTGGCAACTCGCCCACGAGGAGGCCGACGGCTACACCCGCGAGGAATACGCCGTCCAGTCCCCCTTCGGCGATCATCTTTTTCTCTACCGCCTCCTGCCGGACAGTGACCCGCGCGCAGTCATGCTGGCCCTCCACGGCCACGGCTTCTACGGCGCCGATCCGGTAGCGGGCGTCATGAAGGGCCGCTACAACGAGGACGCCAGCCTCCATACCTGCAACTACGACTACGGCGCCGAGTTTGCCCGCCGCGGCTATATCGTCTACGCCCTGTGCCAGCGCGGCTTCGGCCAGCGCTGCGACGTGGACAACCCCGCCACCGGCGCCGACTACGATCCCCGGACAAACCCCATCCCCCCGCCCGGCAGTTCCTGCCTCGACATCAACTCCCGGGCCATCCTCCTGGGCACCACCGACATGGCCCTCCGCCTGCAGGACGCCATGCATGTCATCGACTGGATCCACTCCACACCCGCCGAGAAAGCCATGCCGCTCGGCTGCGTGGGCCTCTCGGGCGGCGGCCACACCACCGAACTCCTCGCCGCCCTCGACACCCGCATCCACGCCGCCAGCATTCAGGGCTACTTCTGCTACTGGGTGGACCAGATCATGGACGTCACCCACTGCAACTGCAACTACGTGCCGGGCCTGCTGCGCTGGTTCGAGCAGGACGACATCTGCGGCCTCATCTGCCCGCGCCCGCTACTGGTCAGCACCGCCGACAAAGACGGCGTCGCCCCGCTAAAGAGCTTCCGCAAGGCCTTCAAGTCACTGAGACAAATCTACCGCGATCAGGGAGTAGAGGGGAATCTGGAGCAGGACGTCTTCGAGGGCGGCCACGAATTCACAGGCCGCAAAGTCTTCAACTTCTTCGCCAAGCACCTCGGCTAACATCGGGGTCAGAGAGGGCCACCGCCTCAACCGCCCCAAGCCTAAGCTTGTCATCCTGAACGAAGTGAAGGATCTCTCCCCGACGGGCCGCGCTTCAGCCAGCCCACGCCGTAACCATTCATCGGCAACACTCCGGCTGTAGGGCGGGGGCTCGTCCCCCGCCGCGCCGTCATCACTGACAAACCATCGCACCGCGCCTCCCGCCGCCTGTAGGAGCGGTCACCAGACCGCGATGCCGTCATCACCGACCAACCATCGCTCTTAGGAGGGGCCGCATGCCGACAGCCTCACGTCGGCATCCGGCCCACGCCGTCACCACCGACCCACTTTCGCACCGCCAACTAACTTGCACCCACCCTGTACGAGCGATCACCGATCGCGACGCGGCTACGACCAACGGCCGCACCGCCACGAACTCAGCATGCAATGTGCGCCCTGCGTTCCTGTCGGGCTCGGAGACCCGTGATGCGCTTCTATGAGAAATCGAGTGCTTCCTGCCTGTGGGAGGATTTTCTGACATTAGGGAGTGGTGGGGCAAACACGCCGCCAATGATGAACTTGTCGTATGGGTAGACAGTGCCCACGAAGAAGCAGGGCATACGCCGGTCGGGATCAATCGTTTGCCACATCTTCCGCTTCACGCTATCGACAGCCGCTTTCTCTCCATCCAAACGCTGGCACTCTTTGAGATACAACTGATGTAGTCCCCAGTCTCGCACGGATTGGAAATGCCCCTGACACGATGTGTCGGAGCAGAAATACCTGTAGCGGAACTTCCACGGCACGCGCTTCAGTGGAAATGGCTTTGTGTCATCCAAAAGAGTCATCTGAAGCATATGGGCCCTTTGCTGCTGCGACCAGTCTGTGTCATCTGGTTCTACAGCGACGTCTACCACCCTGTCTACTCTGATGAGACCGGACGATGTATATGATGAGTGGTATTTGGCCGTAAGCTCTTCGAGTGAATCGCTGACATGCGGCAGCAGGATGTCGCACCGATCCTGCCAGCCGGTCTTGCTGTCCACTCCGACATGTTCGAGCGTCTGTATGGTATCCCAGATTGGCCGGTGGCTTTCCGGCCGTCTGTCATCATTGGGATGCGTCTTTTTGGCCTGCAGTCTGATCCATTGATACAGACGAAACTTGCTCTCATCAGCTAGGTACCTGTAAGGAAGCGGATAGAGCCGGACCCAATTGCCATCCGACGTGAGGCCGCCAGTGCAGACGGTCTCGAGATAGGTATTACTGGGATGAGGGTATGTCTTGACCGTCACAAAAACGTCAAGTTGCTCCGGCATTTTCTCCCCCTATACATGCGTTACTTCCAGCCGTCCGTCTCGGCTGACTAACTCGTCGGTTAGGAGGCGACGATGGCATCGCGACGCGTCTCGCTCAAAACACAGAAGGCACACCCGTCTGCTGTGCAGTTCCGTAAGCAGGTTGTCCACGGTGTCGGACTCATCCACAAGGATCCGTTGCCGATAGATCCGTTCGATGCCGGTGACCCCATGGTGTGATAACGCCGCGCGCAGTTCCTTGGGTGTGCCCAATGATGAGAGGTGCACGTATTCGATCCCGCGCTCAAGAAGTGCCTCGCTAAGTCGCCGCTTGGAGAAACCGGGACGTCTACTCACGGCATTTTGCCGAACGTCCGCGACAAGAGCCACCTTTTCACCCTCCATAAGCTCTACGACCTCGTCTAACGTGCGGCCTTCATAGCCAATGGTGTATATTTTCGCAGTACTACGCTTGCTCCGCATGGTCTCTCCTGGATCGGCCCCCGCCGGACTACAATTCGTATTCCCTGTTGTCGTCTCAAGTCCTCCGCCCAACCACGAGTCTCAACCTCCACCTCAGGGAGTTTCCCCTATGGCAGCTTCACTGACAGGCTACCTTTTCTAAGCCAAGTCTGCCGGACGCAAAAACCGGCCAGAATCGTTACCTTGGTTAACTTCGTTTGCGCAACTTGGGGGCCGATTTGCACAGCTTCTAGCTTCCTGGCAGCACCTTCGGACGACTCGGTGACAGGTAGATCATCACTCCCTGACGCGCCGGCAGTTTCACCTTAAAGCCACAACCATCCGGCGTAGCCTGCACGTTGAAGGGCCGTTTGTTTCCGGCGTCATAGGCCCAAGCCGGCTTGAACCCCAACCCTCTCACGGTCACGGTCCCCTCATTCTCCGCCGCATCGTGGTTGAGCACTATCACCAGCGCCTCCCCCTTGCTCTGCCGCACCCCAACTTCCATTTGCGCCGCCCTGTCAACCACCACCGCCGTCGGCCGAATCCCTGTGAGGCTCAGGGCCTCAGCCATCTTCCGCCGCAGCGCAGCCGCCTCCGCTAACCTATCACCCTCCACCGCATCCTTGTACAGTGCTTCGGGATCATAGCCCAGCTTCACAACCCGCCCCTTGCCCAACGCGCACTGGTAGTACGGCAGCATCTCCGGCTCCCCGCTTTCCCTGGGCGCAGGGAATTCGAAGGGCAGCCTCACCTCTTCACCGCGGTGATTCCGCGTCGGCACCTTGTCCAGGACAAGCAATCCCCCGTCTCTTACCCACTGTTCCAGCGGCTTCACCAGGTCCCCATGAACAAGGTCCGTCCCCAGCATCACCAGCACCTTATACGGTATCGCCTTCTTCTCCAGAGCCACT
This sequence comes from Armatimonadia bacterium, assembly GCA_039683575.1. Taxonomy (GTDB): domain Bacteria; phylum Armatimonadota; class Zipacnadia; order Zipacnadales; family UBA11051; genus JAJFUB01. The sequence continues at coordinate 7,134 of JBDKRC010000163.1, forward strand.
TCCTCCGGCAGGATATCCACATTCCCAAACCCCTGGCTGACGCAGGCGTAGGTGTACGGTCGGGTTACAGGTTCGTTGGTCACACAGTTCTGGGCATTCGGGTACAGGAATGCCACAGGAGCCACTGGACGCGCCGTACGGGCCAATATCGGCCCCAGCGCCCGCATCTTCGGCAACTCCTGCCCGGTCCACGCCCACCGCTCCGGCCGCGAGTCCGTCCCGGTCCCAAACGTGGTATGGATGAAGCTGTTCAGATAGTCCGCCCCCTGCAGCACGGCCTCGTAAGCGCACTCTGCCGAGGCTTCCTTGGGATTTTGCTGGAAGGGCCAGTTCCGGTCGTCCAACTCCACATAGAAGCCCCACGGCTTATTCAGGTGCTGGCTGATCTGCCGAATGTACGCCATGCACCAGGCGGCCTGGAGCATCCGTATCTTCTGCGACACCGGGTAGAAGTACGGGTAGACATCGAAGTCAATCCGGTCGGCCCAGCGGCTCCAGTCCAGGGCGTCCTGATGGTTGCTGAGGGGCCGGTCGTAGCCCAATCCGGTGCTCATGTAGGTCAGCAGCAGGTCGAACTTCGCCCCGGACTTCTGCTTGAATTCATAGCTCTGGCGATAGCCTTCGGCCACATAGTAGCCCATGAAGTCAGCCATGGCCCACCGGGCGTAGCTGTCAGTGGCGGGGATGTCCTCCAGCTTGCGCAGCGGGATGTTGTAGCGGGCCTGGAAGACCTTCTGGCAGTATTCGCAGTAGTCGAGCATCTTGGGATTGACGGTCGGCTCGTCGAGGATCTTGACCGAGAGCAGGCGCGGGACGCGGCGGGCGACTTCCAGTTGGGGCGTGAGCTTGTCGGCGACGGCCTTGGGATATTCGGGGCTGAAGACGCAGGGGCTGGTCGGACCCGCGGAGTTGACCGCGTTGAAGCCGCTGTACTCGAAGATGGTTGCCATACCCTCGACGGCCTGCCCCTGCGCCAGGAGCTCAGCCGCAAGGGTTGCGCTGGCGGTGGGTTTGCCGGCGCGGGCCAACTGGTTCAGCCCGCCGACGGCTAGTGTATTGAAGCCATGCTTGTTTACATCATCGAGTTCAAGACCGTCGAACACGTCCGGATAGTGCCCGCCGGCGCTGCTGCCGGCCATGGTAATGACGGGGAAGAACCCCTTGCGCTGCAGGGGCTCAGCAATCCAGAACGTATCGTCGCCGGCCGTGATCTGCTTGCCGTCTTGGAAGAGCAGTATCTCGAGCGGGTGGATTCCTGGCGCGAGTTTCGGGCACGTCAGCTTGAAGGCGACTGTCGGTGCCACAGGTTGCGGGGCGCTGACCTGACCCGCTTCGGGTATCCGTGCTCTCAGGGTCATGCCGGGAAGCCGTGACGCTTCCGGCACCTCGACCGAAAACTCAATTGCGTCGCCAGGAGCCACCACGGGCTCCGGGAGCGGCCAGACGATCCGCGGGGCCGCCGGATCCTCGCCGAAAAGGTGGTAGTCGAGGCTTTCGGTCTTCGAGGCCCGGAGTGCAATTACATAGGGGTGAATCGCGACGGCGGTCTTCGGTAGCCGATAGGTGAGCTTCCCGGAGTGAAGCTGCCCACCCTCACTCAGGTTATCCATGTCGAGCAGACTGCCCTGTGGATTGTGACGGAGGGTGTCAGCCTCGATTACTACCTCACCCGGCACGGCGACCGTTTGCGGCGGCAGCGTCAAGCGCGTGAAGTAGTCTTCGGGTTCGTGACGTGTGGTCCACTGGATGAGCCTGCGGACGAGTAGCGGGTAAAGGTCGTTTCTGAAGAGATCATCCGCCTGTTCCATGCCGGGCATGGCGTTGACCACGGCCACGCGTCCCTTGCCGAACTCGCTGGCGACTACGACCGGACGGTCCTTGCCCTGCAGGATCGTCATCGCGTCTGGCTTGGCGGCGAGTTTCTGAAGATAGCAAGCCGTGCCAAGGCCAACGTCGGCGAGGGCAGCGTTAAGAAAGTGCGGCGTGCCAGCGTCCAGCTTGGAGGTGGCGAACTGGGCGGAGCCGGGGGTGAAGGTGACGGGCAGGAGGTCGGCCAGCGGGCGCTTGAAGTCGCGGGACTTGGCGAGCGTCTCCATGCCGCCAAAGAAGATCATCCCGGCGCCGGAATGGACGAGGTCGGCAAGCCAGGTGGCTTGCTGCGGGGTGAGGATGAAGGGGTCTACGTCCACGAGGACGATTAGGTCGGTCTTCAGGAGAGGATCGATGGTTTTGGGGAAGCCGTAGAGATCGAGGCCGAAGTGGAGGCCCTTGAAAGGATATGACGTCAGGTCCGACCCGTCCTTGAAGCCCTCACCGGTCCTTACAATCTGCTCTTCAAGCTGGTAATGACCCGCGGCGGAGTGCTTGATCATGAGGACATCAAGCTTGTTGTCGCGCTTCAGGTTGTAGGTGGTAGGCGTGTAGCTGGCCTGGGAGGTCTGGTCCACTTCCGCTACGAGGTCATCAACAAGCAGGGTGAACTGGGCGTTGCGGTTGTCAACGTCATCGAGCCGGAACGTCAGTTGCGTGACCTCGCCGAAGACCCTGCCCCAGATGTTGCGGACGCTGCTACTGGGTTTGGTGTCTATGGTGCACTGGACCCACTTGCCGACGGGCGGGGCGGCGGCAATCTCGTAGTCGGTGAAGTCGGTCGGAGAGTTGCGGAGGCGGAGCTTGAAGCCCCCGGGGGCATCGAGGGCGACGTCACCGGTGAGCTTGTACCAGAAGGAGACGGTGCGGAGGCGCGGGATGGGGAGCGGGGTGGTCAGGTCCTTGGAAATGAAGCAGGGCTCGGACTTGGTGGGGTCAACGAACCGGACATCAGCGGCGAGAACCTGCCCGCGCTCGGGATCAGTGACGATCTGGAGGCCCTTTTGACCGGTGTTGCCCTTGTAGTAGTCGGGGGACATGCTGGTGGACCACTTCTCCAGCTTGCCGCCGTCAAAGCTGTCAATGACAAGCTGCTCCCCCACCGCCGGAAGCGCCAGAGCAATGCTAATGATCACCAGCAATCTTCGCATAATCTACCACCCGTTGTTGCCGTTGTGGGAGGGGCCACTGGCCCCGACGCCTCCGCCGTTCCTGACCTCTGAAACCTGACTCCTGACTCCTGCCTCTCCCTGCCCTACTTCGGCGTCAGCAGGCGGTCGGGCGCCTGGGACCAGTAGGGCGGGATGTTCTCGGATAGCGTCAGCGTGTAGTCTTCCATCACCCCGGTGGGGGCTTTGCTGATCTGCAGGCACCACGGCTTGTTGTCCTGACCCACCGGAACAGTGACTTCGAGCGGGCACTGCTCCTTCTCAGTCGTGGCGGCTGAGGCGACCTCTTTGCCCTCGGGGTTGAGGATCGTGAGTCTCGCCGTCTCAGCAGGTGCCGGGCTTTGGAGCGTGACTTTGAAGCTCTTTACCCCGGCGGGGACGAAGACGTAAAGCGGTGCGGTCTGGCTGATGAAGGTGATCTTCGGCCCGATCATGGCCGCGTGGTTATTCAGGAGGGTCACCGGAGCCAGGTTGGAACCCGGATCCACTATCAGGTTGTAGATGCCGGGGGCAGGCACCGGCAGATCGAGCTTGGCGTCCTTGCCGGCGTCGATGGTGCCCTCGGCAACATGGTCGCCGTTGGCGGCCTGGAGGCTCCAGCGGCAGAGCCCCTCGTTCTTGCCGATCTTGGTGCAGGCGAGGTTGGCGCGGAAGTTCTCGCCGGGACCGAGCAGGGCGACGAAGCCGTGGCCGCCACGGAGAGTGATCGGCTGTAGTTCGGCAGCGGCGACCTGGTCGGAGGTGGCGCGCAGGGGTTCGCCGTTGTAAGTCAGGACGCGGCCCTGACCCCAGGCGCGGAACTCCAGCCACGCGCAGTAGTTCATGTTGGCGACATTCTCAGTCTCGATGCTCTGGCGGTAGGAGCGGAGGTCGGCCAGGGCGCGATAGAGCTCGCGGAACTGGCCTCTCGCGCGGGCAGAGGCGACAGCGACGCACTTCTCAGAGTGAGTGAGGCCCTTTTCGAGGAAGGCGACGCGGGCGAGGGCTTCGGGATCGCGAGCCGCAGCAATCTGGGCGGCGGCCAGGAGCTTGTGGCCCTCGGCAAAGGCTTCAGGCGTATACATGTCCTGCGTCATGCGCGGGAAGTTGCCCCAGTTGCCACCGTTCTTCTTGGCGGCATCGCGGAAGAGCTGGAGGTTGTCCATCGTGTACTTCTCCCAGAAGTCGAAGTACGCGCGAACCTGCCTGGCCGCGGGGCCGAAGCCGGAGTAGTACTCATTGAGGATCTCTTCGAGCGGGGCGTTGACCTTGTTCTGCCACCGGGCGAAGAGGTAGGTCTGCGGGCCCTGAGTGGCCCACATGGCGGTGAGGGAGTCGTAGTCCGTGGCCTTCATGCCGTGCTTGGCGTTGTAGGCAAACTCATCGGCATACTGGTGCAGATAGATATATGGCATGCAGTAGCCGTCGAGGGTGTAGTTGGGGCGCAGGAAGAGGTTAGCACCGGTCTTGCTCCAGCCCGCCCACATGTCGCGGACCCACTTGTGCTCTTCGGGAGTGCGCGGGAAGAAGACGTCAGGGACCATGCCGATGTAGACGTGGTCGTTGAGCTTGGTCTTCAGCGGCGGGAGGGCGTAGTTCACGTAGGCATAGCCCGTCACGACAGCATTAGGGTCGTGCTTGGCAGCCATCTGCTGAAGCGTGAGCCAGAAGCGGGCATAGCGGTCGGAGACGCACTTTTGCTCGTACCGCTCGGAGATAGCCTTTTCGGGCCGCTCGACATCCCACGAGAGACATGTGGGGCAGGTGCAGAGGCCATAGACGTCGTTCTCGCAGCCATTGATGGTGATGGTCTCACCGGGTTTGGCAGCGCGCTCGGCCAGCCAGTTATCAATGATCTGCTGGTGGAAGCCGGGGTTGGAGACGCACATGGACAGCCGGTCGCCGTGCGTGGGGCCTTCGGGGCGCTTGCCGTCCACCATCTGGAACCAATCCGGGTGGTCCTTGCCATAGCGTTCCCACCAACTGGTGAAAGCGTGGCCGTAGCGGAGGCGGAGGGACTTGCCGCCGCGATGGCGGCGGAGGAAGATTGCTTCATCATGGCGGGCAACGGCTTCGGCGGTCGGCGAGAACCCGCCCTCGACGCCGGCGTTGCGGTTGCTCATGGACGAGCGGAGGTTGCGCTGGACGAGGTCGGGGGCGATGGTTTTGTTGAGATCGGCGATAGTCAGGCTCTTGGTGCGCGGCACGACCGTCCCAAGCTCACCGGGCCAGAGCCAGCGGACCTTCAGGGCGTCTTCAAGGAGCTGGTAGACGCCGAATAGTGTGCCGGCGAAGGTCATGTAGTTGAGCGCCTCACCCTCGCTGTCGTGGCCGACGATGAAGAGGGCCTTCGGGCCGGTGCGGAGG
>JBDKRC010000164.1:0-27242 GCA_039683575.1 Armatimonadia bacterium
ACTGGCGGGCGAGCCGCCCGCCCCACTGGCACAGGTTAGCTCCAACGGGCCGACGCTCCCCCACATCCTACTACCGCCGATAATAGCTGCCACTCCCCGCCGCTACCCGCCCGCCACTGTCGCCGTAGCCGTTTCCGAAACTGACAACTGAAAACTGGCAACTGACAACTTCTTCCTGTATAATGCCCCGGCCGGGTCGTATCCCGCCGAAATCCCCCTAAGGTGGCCTTTTTCGTGTCTCAACCACTGCCTGACCAGCCCCCGCACCTGCCCCTCCCCCCGTGGCTCCGCGTCAAAACCGGTAAGGCACGCCTCACTTGCAGCACCCGCGCCCTCGTCGACTCCCATGGTCTGCACACCGTCTGCGACAGCGCCCGCTGCCCTAACATCGGCGAGTGTTACTCCAGCCAGACCGCGACCTTCCTCATCATGGGTTCGGTCTGCACCCGCAATTGCGGTTTCTGCGCCGTAACCCACGGCTGCCCTGAGCCCCTCGACCCCGAGGAGCCCCGGCGCCTCGCCGAGGCCGCGCTGAACCTCGGTCTGCAGTACGTCGTCGTCACCTCCGTGACCCGAGATGATGTAGAAGATGGTGGCGCCGGCCATTTCGCCGCTACCATACAATCACTGCGCGATGCCGGCATATCTCAGGTAGAAGTCCTGATTCCGGACTTCCAGGGCCAAGTGGCCCCCCTGCAGGCCGTCTTGCAGGCCCAACCCTATGTCCTCAACCACAACGTCGAGACGATCCGCCGTCTGTGCCCGAGCGTGCGCCCTGCGGCGGCCTATGACCGCTCCCTCGGCGTCCTGCGCCACTCCCGCGAACTCGCCCCCAAAATCATACGAAAATCAGGCTTCATGGTAGGTCTCGGCGAATCGGATGACGAAGTGATGGAGTTGCTTCACGACCTGCAACAGGCCGGCTGCCAGATTCTGACCATTGGGCAGTATCTGCGCCCTTCGCGCGCTCACCTGCCGGTGCAGCGTTACGTCGAGCCCGAACAGTTCGACCGCTACGCCGCCGCCGCGCAACAAATCGGCATCCCGCAGGTCCTGGCAGGGCCCTTCGTCCGCAGCAGCTACAAAGCCGCCGAAACCGCCGCCGCCCTCGGGTCCGCCTCCGGGTAGGGGCTCCCCTGAGCGCGACCGGCGTGGTGGCCGACCAACCTGCATCAGCATCACCCGGAGGGGCCGCATGGGCAGCCTCACCGCCCATCCGGCCCTGCCGTCATCACCGTCCAGCATCGCGCGGGCTCGCCCCCAATACGAAATGCTAACTCGCCTGTCGCGTCACCTTCTCCTTCTTGTCCTGGCCCTGGCCCTGGTGATCATCGCCGGCGTGCTGGTAATCGTTCGTGAATCCGACTGGGCGCACCGCCGCCTCCAGCAGGCTGTCACCCGCCAGCTCGTTGACCTCCTCGACCGCGAAGTCGCCGTTGGCCCGGTGACCGGCGACCCACTCACCGGCCTCACCGTCCACGGCCTCGCCATCGCCGAAGGCAAACGCCTCTCGGGCGGCGCCATCATCACCGCCGGCCGCGTCGTCATCAAGTACGACTTTGCGTCCCTCGTGAGCGGCCGTCTCGCCCCCATCGCCTCCATCTCGGAAGTCAATGTCTACCAGGCCAACGCCCGGATCATCCGTGACGCCAAAGGCCGCCTCAACGTCAAGGGCCTCCTCCCGCCAGCCCGCCGGGTCCCGCCCGAGAAGCGCTTCCGGGGCCGTCTCTTTATCCACGACAGCGCCCTCGCCTATCTGGACTACGGCAGCTTCGTCAAAAGACCGCCCTTGCGCGTCCACGTCATAGACGTCCAGGGGCAGGCCGATCTGCGCCAGGTAACGCGCCTCGTGGCTAATCTCTCCGCCCGCGTCGCCGATGGCAAAGCCGAGAGCCTGGCCGCCAAACTGGTTACCGAACTCGAGCGCCCCTACTTCGACCTCTCCGCCAAGTTAGTCGGCGTCAACGCGCCTTGGGCCTACGCCACCTTTGGCGCTCTTCCCGGCCTGTCCGTCACCTCCGGCCGCGCCGACATCACCGGCAGCGTCTATCAGGTCCCCATCGCCGGCAAGCGCAAACTAGACTTTAGCGTCAATGCGACCCTCAGCGGTGTCACCGGCCGCTACCGCAATCTGGGCCCCGATCCCGTCCACGTTGACGGGGCTGTGTGGGCCAGCCTCGCCGGCGGTCGTGCCAGCAACCTGCGTGCTACCTGGGCGGGCAGCACCTACGACCTGCGCGGCTCGATGAGCAACTGGTCCAAACCAACGTTCGATATCTCCCTGACCTCTGCCCACGCCCGCCTCTCCCCTATCGTCAACTTCCTGCCGGCCAAAACCCGCCGCGGCCTAAGCATCCCTGCCAGCGGCTTCGCCAGCGTGGTCGCCTCGGTCGTCGGCCCGCCGGACAATGCCGATCTTCGCCTGAAACTCGGCCTGCAGGACGGCCTCAGCGTCCGCCTCCCCAACCTCGGCCTCGTCCAGGCCGACCGCCTGCAACTCGCCGCCGACGTGGTATCCACCGCCAACCCCTCCGTCCGCGCCACTCTCAGTGGCCGCCGTCTCGTCGTGCCCACCATGCAACCTGCCGGCAAGGGCTGGCCGCGCCGCCTCACCATCGCTCCCCTCTCCCCCTTTGCCGCTTCTGTCCAATGGTGCGGAGGCCAGCCCGTCGCTGAGGCCACTCTCCGGGCCCCCGCCGTCCGCGCCGACAACCTCCGTCTCGCCAACGTCCGCACCCGCGCCACCATCGTGGACGGCGTCGCCCGTCTGCAAGACATCCAGGCTCAGGCCCTCGGTGGTCGTCTCACCGCCGAGGCCAGCCTGCGCTTCCGCGGCGGCCCTCCCACCGTCCGCACCCGCGGCTCCATCACCGGGCTCGACCTTGCCCGCCTGAAGGAATTGCCCCTGAACCTCCGCGACACGGTGAACGGCTCGGCCAATCTCGACTTCCAGGCCCACCTGCGCGATCAGCGCTTCGCTGGCATCTTCGGTCTCTCCGCAGCCAACATCATCGTCCGCAACACGATCATCCAGGGGCTCAAGGGCACTTTCGGACTCGAAAGAGGCGCCGCCCTGCACGGTGCTGGCCGCTTCACGGCCACCGGCGTTAAGCAGGAGGACCTGCAAGCCAACCAGGCCGAGGCCCTCGTAGAGCTGACCGGTAACCGCCTGGACATCCTCAGCGGCTCCTGGCAGGGCCCCGATGGCCTCTTCTGGGCTTCCGGGGATATCAACCTCGACACCGAACAGGCCGACCTGCAGGTAAGCGGCGCCGAGCTTGCCATGCGCCCGCTCTCCCACATGATCGGCCTGCGTGACTTCGCCGGCACCGGCTACCTCTCCGGTCGGGTTGTGGGTACTCCTTCGGCCCCGACCTTCCTCGGCCGCCTGACCGTCTTCAAGCCGGAAGCCAGCGAGTATGTCTTCGATGCTTTCACCGCCGACGTCACCTACCGGCCGCCCTTTCTCGCCGCCAAAGACCTCCTGCTCAGCCGCGGCAGTATGATCATCAGTGGCGACGCGAGCCTTGCCAATCTAGGCGCTCCCGCTGCCCAGATGCCAATCTCCGGCACCCTCAATGGGCAGAGCATCAGTCTCGCCGACCTGGCTGACTTGCTGCAAAAGGACTGGCCTGTAACTGGCCTCGCCGAGTTCACCGCCAAGATCGGCGGCAGCCTCGCCCGCCCGAGCGCCTCGGGCATCCTCCGCCTCGCCAATGCGAGCTACAAAGAGCTCGTCGTCAACAGCGCCAGCGTGCCATACACCTACTCCGGGAATGATCTTCACTTCGAAGGCGCGCAGGCCGTGCTCTTCGACGCTCCCGTCACCGCCACCGGCACTCTGGTCCTGTCCGAGCCTCCCAACCTCGATGCCACTCTCACCGTGGGCAAGGTCGCCCTGCAGGGCCTTGCGCCGCTCCTGGGCGAGGACTTCCCCGTGGCCGGCATGGTTTCCATTCCTGAGATCAAGGTCTCGGGCCCGCTCGACAAATTGCAGGGCCAGGGCCGGCTTGTTGGTACTGACCTTGAGCTGGGTGGCGAGACGGTTCAGAACGTGAACACTGCCATTTCGCTTGCGAGCGGGCAGGTCCAACTCGAGAAGACCACACTGGGCCTCGCCGGCGGTCGGGTCGTCGTCAGCGGCGCCTACGACTACGCCACGCACCCCCATACCGTCAACGCCAAGCTTGACCTGCAGAACGCCGATATCCCCGACCTGCTCTATCTTGCCCTGCCCATCATTCAACTCGCCGACGATCGCCCGTTGCGCGAGCGCGCCGACACGCGCCTGGAGATGCGCAGCCTTGCTTTGCGCCTCAAGGGCAATCTCACCGGCGACCTCAACCTCACCGGCACCGTTGCCCACCCCACCGCCGTGGCTAACCTGAAGGGCCGCAATCTCGTCCTCGATGACCGCAAGCTTCCGGACGTTGACGGACGAGGCACCGTAAGCCGCACCGCCCTCACCAAGCTCGCAGTGGAACTGCGGCAGGGGCAAGCGCTCGTAACCATAAATGGCGATTTGGCCTACAAGGGCGACCTCAAACTGGAGATCTTTGGAAGCGCCATCGAGTTGGCCCAGCTCCGGCCCTGGATTCCACTCGATGTGACGTATGGCGGGAGGCTCGGCTTCGGCATTGGCGCCGAAGGTCAAACGCGCAGTCCCCATCTCGTCATGTCAGTGGACGTCGTCGATCCCACCTTTGCGGGAGTCAAATTCGATCTACTGAACATACCCACGATTGACGTCCAGGATGGCAGAATCAACATCGACACCGGCGCTCTCATCCGCCAGAAGCAGGAAGTAGTCGTCAACGGCACCCTGCCCTTCTCCTGGGGCGCCAAGCCCGGCTCTCATCTGGGCCTGGATCCCAAGGGAGAGCTCAACCTCAGCGGCAAGGTCGCGGACACGCAACTCGCCTTCTTCCTCCCGCTTATCGACGAGTACCTCCGCGCCCATGCCCAGGCTGTCGGCTCCGGCGCCGAACCCACCTTCCGCTGGGCGAACATGACCTCCACGGGCAAGGTCTCCGCAACTTACAGCGTGACGGGTACCACCCCAAACCCGGTCATAAATGGCAACCTCAAGCTGGCCGACGGCTCCCTTGCCCCGCCCGGCTGGGACCACCCGGTCACAGGTCTGCAAGCCGACCTCGTCTTCACCGGCTCAGGTGCCGAAAACCTAGTCCAGGTCAAGGCGCTGACCGGCGCCTACGAAACCTTCACCCCGAGCCTCACCGGCCGCATGTGGCTCGACAAGCTCGGCCTGCCGCGCTTCTGGCAGAACCGCTTCGATCTTGACCTCGCGCTGACCGCAGGTGCCCTTGACCTCCCGGGCGGCAGCCGTCTCACCGGCCTGAATGGCGGTCTCACCTTCCGCACCGAAGACGGCGCCCAGGTCCTGCGCCCGCGCGACAACCTCGGCTTTACCCTCGGTGGCGGCCGGGTAAACATGGAGGGCGAGGCGCGCCTCAGAAACTTCTACGTCCCCGAGCTCGCCAGCAACTTCTATGACCTCACGCTGAACGTCCCCGGCAGCCGCGTGCTGTATCGCAACTACGTCAACGCGCTGCTGGCCGGCAAGCTGCAGATCGTCACGCCGCCCTCGGCCAAGCCCAAAGCCGAAATCCGGGGCGGCCTCGCCCTTTCCGACGGCATGGTGGGCCTCATCATGCCCGCCGCCGGCGGCACCGGAGGCATGCACGCCCTCAGTTCCGCCGCGCCCTCTCCGCTGCTGAACCTCACCCTCGACCTCGGCAAGCGCATGGCACTGCGAGGCTCTGGCGTCACCCTGCAGCTCGAACCGGAAGAGAAGACCGTAGCCATCACCGGCACTCCGCAGGCCCCAACCCTGGTCGCCAGCCTCCACTCCCGCACCGGCACGACCACCTTGCCGACCGCCAGCTTCCACATCGAGCAGCTTGACGTCAACCGCTTCACGGTCTCCCCGGTCCCCGGTGGCGATCCCCAGCGCCTGACCGCCAGCGGCGAGATCTCTGGCGTCGCCTATACCTCGATCAGCCGCCCCGGCGACCGCCCCATCCGCGTCCGAGCCGACATCAGCGGCCGCCTCCCTGACGCGGTCAAAATCTCCACCAGTTCCGATCCGGAACTCACCGAGTCCCAGATCTACGCCCTCGTCGGGGGCGTGCCCTTCGCCTATCTGCCCGGACTGGGCACCCGCGACCCCAACCTCGGCGACGTTGTCTCCGAGCAGTTCCTGGCCACCCTCGCCAACGCCTTCAGACTGCGGGTCTTCCAGCCGATTGAAGAGCAGCTAAAGGGCCTGCTGGGCCTTGACGAACTCGGCATCAGCTTCGCTTTCGACCAGCCAATCTCACTGCAGGTAGGCAAGTACCTGGTGCAGAACTTACTGGTCTCATACGAACGGCCACTGGCAGATAATGCCGAGCAATACGACCTCCGCGTATCTTACCAGTTGCCGGGAGGCCTAAGAATCACGTATCATAATGACGAACGGAACGATAACCGCGTCGAGATTGGCTATACTTTCACGTTCTAGGCGTACCAACAAGCTTCTCCCGGTAGTGTAAGCCGGCGCCCGCCCTGTGCAGACGTCCGGCTCTTTGCGTGTGTGTGCGATTAACACGGCGGCTCTGGGCTTCAGCCGCAACCCGACGCCCGACTGCCTGTCTAACCTCCCGCGGGGCCTAGTTGCAGCGCTTCGTGACCATGCCTCTCAAGCGGCCATGACCATGGATGGTACCGCCGGTGACGATGGATGGCCCTACCCCCGAGTTCGCCGAGATTATCGCTGCGAACTACCAACGGGTTTACAACGTAATCCTCAGGCTGATTGATGATCGCGAAGAAGCCGCTGATCTCACTCAGGATACCTTCGTCAACGCCTGCCGGGCGTATGACAACTTCCGCCACGAGTCACAGGTCTACACCTGGCTCTACCGGATCGCCGTCAACCTGACCAAAAATCGCCTCGAACGTCGGGGCCGGCAGCGCAATATCGAGGGTGTCTCCATAGATGCACCCCTGGAGACCGCTCAGCAAGATGAACTCTTCCGCCAGATCGAAGACTTCTCGGGTAGCCCTGATAGCCTCGTTCTGAATGATGAGCTCAAACGCTTCCTGGTGGATCAGGTGACCCGCCTGCGTCCCGATTACAAGGAAGTCATCGTCCTGCGCGACTATCAGGGCCTGTCTTACGAAGAGATCGCTGACGTGCTGGGCTGCAGCGTGCAGGCCATCAAGTCGCGACTCTTCCGCGCCCGCAGCGTCTTGCGGGATCGACTCGGACGCTATCTCTACGACGCCGCCCCGGCCGCATCAAAGCAAGGAGAAGCCAAATGAAGCCGATGCTGAGACTGGTTGTCGTTATCCTCTGGGTGCTGGTAGCTCTCTCGGCCTCCGCTTACGCTCAGGAGCCTCAGCTCATCGAGGCCGTCCGCGTCGTTGGCAATGACTACATCCCCAAAGAAGGCATCCTCGACGAGGTTAAAGACATCCTGCCTGCCGGCCAGCCATATACCCCCGAGCGGTCCCGCGCCGCTCATGATGCCGTCATGGCCATGGGCTACTTCGATGATGCCCAGGTCACGACCGAGGCCGGCGAGCGCGGCGTCATCGTCGTCATCCGCGTCGTCGAAAAGCAGCGCATTCAGAAGATACTCTTCGTCGGCAACACCGTCGTCAAGGAAAGCGCGCTGTCCGACACCATCTTCACCCGCGTCGGCCACGTCATTGATCACCGCATCATCCGCCGCGATGTCCGCCGCATTGAGGACTACTACGCCCAGGCCGGTTATATCGCCCACGTCTCCAAGGCCTCCGTCGGCCAGTTCGGCGTCCTCACCTTCGTGATCGAGGAAGCCCGCGTGGAAGACATCGTCATCGAGGGCCTCAAGCGCACCTTTCCCTTCGTCATCACACGCGAACTCTCCGTCAAGCCGGGCGAGCTCTTTCAGGAGCGCGCCATCGCCCGCGACATCCAGAAGATCTTCAACCTCGGCCTCTTCGGCAACGTCACCTCAGACATCAAGCCGGGCATCAAAGACCCCCAGCGCGGCATCATCATCGTCCTCAAAATCGAGGAGAAGCGCACTGGACAGGCCTCCGTGGCCGCCGGCTACAGCAGCCTTGACGACTTCGTCCTGGTGATCTCGGTCGCCGAAAACAACTTCCGCGGCCGCGGCGAACGCGTGGCGGCCAACATCGAGCTCTTCGGCCGCAGTAGCTACGAACTAAGCTTCTTCGAGCCCTACATCGACGCCCGCGGAACTTCCTTCTCCGCCCGCATCTATGACACAGAGCGCCAGCGCCGCTTCCTCAACGGCATCTCATCCGCGAGTGGTGACGACACGTTCGACGAACGCCGGACTGGCGGCTCCTTCTCCTTCAGCCGCCCGATGAACGACACCACCCGCGCCAGCCTCCGCTTCCGCAGCGAAGAGGTCTCCAGTTCCTACTTCCAGGGCCGCCGCATCATCAACTCAGACGGCACCATCACTACCCGCCAGTCTGGTGATAACCTGCCGGACTCTGACGATGACATCGTCCCGCCGCCCAACCCGGACCTCGAGCCCGACGAACCCGAACCCGGCGACACCAACGGCCCGGTCGTGGTAGCCGCCCCGCTGCATCCTGGTGGCCGCCTCGCTTCTCTCACCCTTGGCTGGACCAAGGACACACGCAACCTCATCGCCAACCCGACCAATGGCGGCTACTCCTCGCTCAGCTTCGAGCAGGCTGGCAGGTTCCTTGGGGGCCAGACGACGTTCGAGAAGGTCCAGGCGGAGCAACGCTTCTACTGGCCGCTGCCCAACAAGCGCGACGTAGTCGCCGCCCGCATCTCCGGCGGCGCCGCCTTCGGCGATCTGCCCCTGTTTGAATCCTTCAGCATGGGCGGCGCCAACACTCTCCGCGGCTACGAGGAAGACCGCTTCCGCGGCGAGAAGATGCTCCTGCTGAACGTAGAGTATCGCCGCCCGCTCAGCGACCGCCTCACCGCAGTCGGCTTCGTAGACGTCGGTGACGCCTTCGGCGGACAGTTCCCGACCATCGTCCCGGGCTTCAGCGTCCCCGCCGACGACCAGAACCTTACCGCCCACGTTGGCGCCGGCGTCGGCCTCCGCGTGGTAACACCCATCGGCCCGATCCGCCTCGACTTCGGCTGGGGCGAAGACGGCAGCCAGGCCCATTTCAGCTTCGGCCACACCTTCTAGCCGCTCTGGCCGGGCCTCTTCTGTAGGGCGGGGCCTCTTCTGTAGGGCGGGGGCTCGTACCCCGCCGGCCGTTATCACCGACCAACTCCGCCGTAGGGGCGGACCGTGTTCCGTCCGTTTTGCAGGCACTTTTCCGCTCTTCCAGGGGTTAGAACCTTCAGACGAATCACGATTTGCAGATTCAAGGAGATCGAACAAATGTCACGACGGCTTCTCTGCGGCCTCAGCCTCCTCGCGCTGTTCGCCGCCCTCACCTCCTCTGTAGCTTCCGCCCAGGACCTCAAGATTGCCATACTGGACATGGAGAAGGTCCGCACCGGCTTCACGGAGGCCATCCAGTCCAAGAACCAGCTAGGCGCCTACGTACAGGACAAGATGGGCTACCTGCGCAGCCTCGAGAACTATCTCTTCGTCGCCGGCACGGAATTCCAGGAAGTGGCCGCCATCGCCCAGATCCCGAAGGCCCAGTGGACCGCGGATCAGAAGAAGCGCGAAGCTGAAATCCTGGCCATCGCCCAGGCCAACGAGAAGAAGTTCACCGAACTGCAGTCCAAGAGCCCGCGTTCGGCCGACGAGAACCACCAGTACAACACTCTCCAGGAGATGCTCCGCGACCGCAGCCGCGACCGCGACAAGATCGCTGCCGTCTACCAGGAAGAGCTTGGCGCCAAGAGCAGTGAGGTCCAGGCCAAACTCATGACCCGTCTCCAGCAGGTCATCGAGACCATGTCCAAGGAAAAGGGCTACAACCTCGTGCTCGACAAAGCCGTCACGTTCTACGTTGCCGCGCCGCTTGTGGACATTACCGATGATGTCATCAAACTGCTCAATGCCGCCACACCCGCCCAAGGAGCCGGCGATGGGGGCGCGACGAAGTAACGCCAGCCTCTGCCCGGCTTCTCTGCTCGTGCTGCTGGGGCTGATAATCTCATTAACCTGCCACGGCTGTGGCCGCAAGTCGGCCCCAGCCGTGTCGTTCTCGGGCCGCCCGCCGCGTGTCGCCCACGTCTTCACGGCCCGTCTGATGAATGAGCACCCACTGTACGAGCAGTACCGCCGTCTGGAGCAGGAGATCGCCGCCCTGCGCCGCCCTTGTGTCGTGCCCGCCCTGTCGCCTCTCTTTCTCGACATGGGCGAGCTCATCATCCCCGGTCCGGAGCCTCCCTCCTTCCCCCTCGAGCAATTCACCGAGCGCCGCCACGACTGGGAGCTTACCCTCCTCCCGCCGCCCACGCCGCCACCCTCCGATCTCGCCCCCGACCTCGCTGCCCGTCTGCGCTGGGCCGAAGCCCGCGCTAAAGAGCAAACCAGCGAGCAGCTCGCCGCAGTCCGCAACGAGCAGGATAGCATCGTCGCGGCAGTACGCGCCAAGGCCGTTCGCGACCGTCAGGAAGCCCTGAACAATGTCGGTCTCGACCTGACAATCAAGGAGGCGGACCTGCCGGAGGCCACCGAGCGCGAGCGACGCCGTCTCTGGGCTGAGATCGAGGCCGAAGTGTCGGCTGCCCGGGCCGCTGCAGATCAGAGGATAAAGGCCGCACGCCAGCGTCTCGTTCAGCAGGAGGCCCGCGGGGTCGCCGAGTCCGAGGCCGAAATCCGCGGCCTGATGAGAAAAAGATTGGAGATTTCTCTAAAAAGCGGAAGCGAAACCAAAAGTCGCATGTCTAACGCCATAACGCCCCCGCAAGCGCCGCCCATGCAGCGCCAGGTGGCGTGGAGCCCCCAGGTCTCCATAGCCTCCGCTGCGGCGCTGAGGCCCTCGGTTCCGGCTCTCGCGGCTTCTGACCAGCGTCTGCGTATGGCCCAGGCCGCCCGCCTCGCTGCTCAGCGCGCCAAACTCGGTTCTGAGATCCTTGAAGCAGTCGCTGTCGCCTCCCAACGCCTCGCGGGCCTGCAGGGCATGACCCTGAGCTTTCCCCCGGGCGAACGGGCCGCAGGCCGCGACGTCACAGAGCAGATAAGACCGCAACTGCGGCAAATGTATACACCGTAGGGGCGGACCGTGGTCCGCCCGATCCCGCTGTAGGGCGGGGGCTCGTACCCCGCCGGCCGTCATCAACGATCACAAACCATCACGCGCTACCTTGGCGCGGTCGTACAGCCAGCCCGTTTCCGACGATCCGCAGGAGGGTTTCACTTGACCGTCGCGATACCGCTCTCGAAGATAGCCGCCCTGGTAGAGGGGCAAATCGAAGGTGACGAGGTCACCATTACCGGCGTCAACACCATTGATGACGCCGCTGAGGGTCAGATCGCGTTCGTCGAGCGTGCCGATCTCCTCGCCCTGGGCGAGGCTTCGTCAGCCGCCGCCCTGATCGTCTCACCCGAGATCAAGACCACCTCCAAGCCGATCATCGTCACCGAAGACCCCCGCCTTGCCTTCAGCAAGGTACTCGAACTCTTCGCTCCCGAGCGCCGCGTCTATGAGGGTATCCACCCGACCGCGGTCATCGGCAGCAATGCCACCATCGCCGATGGCGTCAGCATCGGCGCGCACGCCGTACTCGGCGACAACGTCAGCCTCGGCGCTGGCACGGTAATCCACCCCCTGGCCTACGTGGGCCATGACGTGTGCATCGGTGAGGACTGCCAGATCCATCCGCAGGTCTTTGTCGGCGAGCGCGTTACAATCGGCGACCGCTGCATCGTCCACGCCGGCGCGGCCCTTGGCTGCGACGGCTTTGGCTACCTCCAGCAGCCCACTGGCCACCGCAAGATCCCCCAGATCGGTACCGTCATCATCGAAAACGACGTGGAGATCGGGGCCAACTGCACTGTAGACCGCGCGACTATCGCCGCGACTATCATTGGCGCCGGCACCAAGATTGACGACGCCGTCCACATTGCCCACAACTGCGTCATCGGCAAGAACTGCCTGTTCGCCGGCCAGGTCGGCATCGCGGGCAGCACCGAAGTCGGCGACTGTGTCATCATGGGCGGCCAGGTCGGCGTCAACGACCACGTCCGCATCAGCGGCAACACAGTGGTAGCGGCCCAGGCTGGCGTCTTCTCGGACCTCGAGGAGCCCGGGATCTACTCAGGGTACCCCGCCCGCAACCACCGCGGCCAGATGAGAGTCCTCGCGGCCACGCAGAAGCTTCCCGACCTGGTGAAGACCATTCGCGAGCTCCAGGAGCGCATAGGGCAACTGGAAGCCCGCCTAAGCTCCAAAGAGTAACGCTGAACGCACCAATAGTCCCCCACCCAGGCGCTCCCCCTTCAGGAGCGCCTGTTCGCATGTAGCAGCTACAGTCGCGTAGGTCGGTTCGTCCCGAACCGACACCCCGTGGGAGGGGTCACTGACCCCGACGGCCAAGTACGCCCGTGGGAGGGGTCACTGACCCCGACCGGCCAAGCACCCGACCCGGTGATGCCAAAAACCGCCCTCAGCCTCTCTGCGTGTCATCCTGAGGTGCGTCGTTTGCGACGAAGGATCCCCCCATGCCCCGAGATCCTTCGCTTCGCTCAGGATGACAAGCCTCATCACACACTCGCATGCCCGCACACGCCGCTCCCTCCGCAGGCCCGAAGGGCCGACCGGCCTCTAGCCCGGGGCGCAAGCCCCGGGTCACTCGCCCCCAATCACCTTGAGCCCCGAAGGGGCGCCAGAAACCGCTGGCGCCCCTTCGGGGCTCGAATCATGCCATGCCCGGCGCCGGGGCCTTGCGGCCCCGGCTATCATCCAACCGGCCCTTCGGGCCTAACGCCCCCGCCTCGGCCCCGTTTCCCCTCCGCCATTACCGATTCCCCTTCTATCACCAAATGGTGTAGAATAATGACCAGACCCACTCCATCACTTCGAGGTATGGATTTTGACCAGGGGAAGTACACTTCTCGCCTTCTGTCTCAGCCTGCTGCTCACCGCTATCTGTCTGGCCCCCGCCTCCTCCGCGCAGTTCCTGCAGTTCTCTGCCGCGCGACAGGCGCAGGGCTCTGACGTGCTGGCCAATGGCAGGACCGTCATCCGTCTGCGCACCGGCGGCGGCGCGGGACAGATTTGCGGCAAGCTCACCAGCCTTGCCCTCGCGGGCCTTGCCCCGGGTCAGGTGACAGTCAAAGCGGCTAAGGACAGCGCTCAGCTCATCGCCGCTGGCACGGTACTGGCCACTGTTGACGCCAAGATGGCCGCGGCCTCCAAGAGCACCCCGGCCGGGCTTGTCGGCAACTGGGCAGCGAACCTCAAGGCCGCGCTGAGCACCCCCTATGTCATCCTCGAATGCCGCGCGACCATGCCCGTGCCCCTCGGCGAGAAGCGCACCCTCAAGTGGGGTGGCACCGCCGGCACCGACCTCACTTTTGCCTCGCTCAAGCCCGACGTGGCGGCGCTTCACCTCGACAACGCGAAGGGGATTCTCTATGTCGAGGGCGTGGGACTGGGGCGCGGAGTCATTGAGGCGACGCTGGACAACCAGCAGGTGAACATAGAGGTCGAGGTCAAGGCCTGGGCCGTCCGGGTGCAGTCCCCGGTGGTCGCCGAGATCACCTCTCCCCCACTCCCGGCCGATGACGTGCGGCGCACGGTTCGGAATGCAGTTCTGATGGGCGTCACACCGGCTCCCGGGGCCACTGTGGAACTCGGCGAGCCCCATCGCAGCGGGGGCGCATACACCATTGAAGTCAAAGCCTCGGGCCGCGACTGCTTCGAGGTAGCCACGCCGGTCAGAGTAACGCTCAGGACGGTTCCAGCGCCGAAACGGCGCGCGCAGGAGGTGCTGGTCAGCAACGCTCCCGAGCGTATCCTGGAGCCCGTCACACTGCTGCGCGAGAACCTCGTAGGCCTCGCCCCGGTGCGCCTGCTGTGGCACCATGTGAACTCCTCCCCCACCGCACTGCGCTTCGCAGTGAGAGTGGTTAACCGCGGCACCAAGACGGCCAAAATCCACCTCACCGAGGCCGCCACAGGGCCTATGACCGATGAGATATATGTGGGCCACACGGCCATGGCGCGGTTTGTGGGGCTGATTCAGCAGAGCGAGGGGTACATGCTGAGCGTCCCGGCGGGCAGCATGCTTGAGCTGTATGACACCAGGATACAGGTCGGTGGGATCGTGAGCGGGTTGGCGCTGATCACTCCGGTGGAAGCGGAGAATCTGATGCTGGAAGTGCTGGCGGAGAGAAGCTGGCCGACCACGGCCTACTTCGCTCCGGTGCCCGAGAGGCTGCTAAACGACCCGCCACTGACGCCGTACCGGTTTGAGGCCGAGAAGGTCGTAGAACTCGAGCACGAAGTCGGCGGGGCGTGGACTTTCTATCATGTTGGCAAGGAATACAGCACCAATCTGCAGGGGCAGAAGCTGTATGGGGACTATGGGGTGAACTACACCCTCAAATGCACCTTCCGCAACCCCTCTGACAAGCCGGCAAGGGGTGAAATGCACCTGCGGGCCAGCGGCGGGGTGGCGCGGTGCACATTCCTGCTCAACGGCAATATCCTCGAGACCGGGATGCTGCGGGGACTGAACGAGCAGATACTGCACAAGGTCGATCTGGCGCCTGGAGAGCAACGCTCAGTTACCTTGATAACGATGCCGGAGTCCGGATCGAACTACCCGGTGACGCTGACCATGATGAGCCGCCAGTAGGGGCGTATGCTTGTCGTGGTATCCCAACATGAAATCTAAAACTTACCAAATGGGGCCTTTTCGGGCCCCATTTTGGCTTCCGCGATCGAGACACTAGAACGCGCTACGGGGCAATGAGCAAGCTCTGTGGGCCGTTTGGACTATTCAACGAAACCCGCAAGTAGTGGATTCTGCTTTGGGTAAGCTCAGAAATGGCCCCAGAGCCACGTAGGGGCCATCAGGAGCCGTTTTCGCTCTTGCCGGATTGCTTAGTGCAACAAAAGCCAGGAAATCGGGGGCTTTTCGAGCGGCATTTCGGGGTGCCAACCGCGCACTCGCGAAACGCGCTGTGGGCCAGTGAGTGGCGGCTACGGGGCAGCGAGACTATTCAACGAAAGCCTTAAATAGGGGGTCTTTCAGAACTGAAGCAGACGAAAATGCCACTGGGAGCCACGGAGAGGGCATTTTCCGCCATTTGTGTCGGCTGAGCGAATCAGAAATTCACAGCTTCTCGTTCAGTTCAAGGGCCAGGCAGAGCAGGATCACAAAGGGTACATCGGCGTCTGCTTAAGCCCTGCGACATGACAACTGTCGCGGTAGGCTTATGTAGGAACTACCTACTTTCGCACCGCGACCTTGACCTCTTCCGTAGAGACATACCCCCGGCGATCCCGCGCGGTTACTTTTATCGTGAAGCTACCAGGTTTGAGTGGCGCCGTCACCGACGAGTTGAACAGACCCTGAAGCCGGACCGGAGCTTCCTGACCATTGACCGCAACCCGAGCCCCGGCCTCGGACACTCCGCGGACGTCAACCAGCGATCCGGGAGCCACAACCCGCCCGGCCAGTGGCTCGCGCAGTTCGAGGTTCGGCCCTGCGATACTGCGGTTCTGAGACCACAGGTTGTCCTCTTCCCTGCTAAGCTGCGGAAGCACCTGCCCGCCCTGTGCCATCTTCCCTGGCACCACGGCCTCCTCCGCATGGTCCCCCTTGACCATGACCTTCCCCTCGATCACGGACACGACCGTCTTGCCCGCCGGGTCTACGGCAACTGAGAAGACAGTGCCACGCACGCCGGCGGTGGCGGTGGGGGTCATGACCTCGAACTTGGACTTGTTGGAGAGTGTCTTAAGTACCCTGATCCACACGCGGCCGAGATCGAGGCGGAACAATGAAGTCTCGGCCTTGGTCATGGAATTGATCTGGCACTTGAGGATGGTGACGACCGAGTTGGGGCCCAGGCGCATGCGGGTGCCGTCGAGCCAGTGAAGACTGAGGCTGGCCCCATCGCCAGTGCGGAGGGTGTCGCCCGCGGCCACGCGCTCGCGGCCGGCCAGGGCAACGAACTCGGCGGCGCCACGCTGCTTGACCCAGACGAAGCCGCGGACGTCAGAGACGGCGGCAACGCGCTGGAGGATTACCAGTGACTGGGCAATGAGCGCGGCGACGATGATGCAGGTGACGCCGAGGGTCAGGAGTAGTACAACAGCTTTTCGCATGAGATTGTCCTCTGGCGAAAGGGCGGTTTGATTTGGATCTTTGGCACGATAATGATATACCCTTGAGGTGATTGGGTCAAACGGCGGGGAACGGGGAACGTGGAACGGGAGGAGGGGCAAACGGTTCGAGGGCCCCAGGCCCGAAGGGCCGGTTGGATGCTAGCCGGGGCCGCAAGGCCCCGGTGCGAGACATGGCATGATTGGAGCCCCGAAGGGGCGCTAGCGGTTTCTGTCGCCCCTTCGGGGCTCAAGGCGATTGGGGGCGGGTGACCCGGGGCTTGCGCCCCGGGCTAGAGGCCGGTCGGCCCTTCGGGCCTGCGGAGGCGACGGCGGGCGTTAGGCCCGAAGGGCCGGTTGGAGGCGACGGCGGGCGGGCGCTACGCCCCAAGGGCCGGTTGGAGGTTAGCCGGGGGCGCAAGGTTGTGTTCAAAAGAGTATGTGATGCCCCAGAGTGATCGTGGGAGGGCTCTCCAGAGCCCGATCCGTGCGGTCTGGGAGCCATGTCGGGCCCTGGAGAGCCCTCCCACAAGCGTTTCCTAACACAACCGCAAGGCCCCGGTGCGAGACATGGCACGATTGGAGCCCCGAAGGGGCGCCAGCGGTTTCTGTCGCCCCTTCGGGGCTCAACGCGATTGGGGGCGGGTGACCCGGGGCTTGCGCCCCGGGCTAGAGGCCGGTCGGCCCTTCGGGCCTGCGGAGGCTACGGCGGGCGGGCGATAGGCCCGAAGAGCCGGTTGGAGGCGACGGGCGGGCGCTAGGCCCGAAGAGCCGGTTGGAGGCGACGGCGGGCGACAGGCCCGAAGGGCCGGTTGGAGGCGACGGCGGGCGCTAGGCCCGAAGGGCCGGTTGGCGGCGACGGCGGGCGGGCACGATGATTTCGAGGCATTGACCGGCGGAGATGAAGAGGAGAACCGGGGAAAAGCGGGAATAGTCATTGTTTGCGACGATGACGAGCCCCACGCGACGGGCTGAACCCTGAACCCTGAACCCTGACTATGGAATTTGAGCTGCGGGATAAGATCGATAACCAGTACCGTGTCACCGAGAAGCACTATGGCGGCATGAGTGTGGTTTATATCGTGCTTGATGAGTTTTCACAGCGACGGTTTGCGGTGAAGACACTCAAGCAGGAACTACTGGATGACCGCAATGCGGCCAGCCGGTTTGCTGCCGAGGCGCGGACGTGGATGAACCTCGGGCGGCATGAGAATATTGTCGAAGCCATCATCTACCGCGAGATTGACGGACAGCCGTTCCTCTTCCTGGAGTATGTCGAGGGAGCCAGCCTGCAAGTGCTGCTGGATCTCGAACGACACCTCTTCCCTCCCCAGTTAGTCACCTTCATGCTCCAGGTCTGCGCGGGAATGGCCTATGTTCACAACGTGAAGGTGGGCCCTGCGCAAACCGGCGTGATCCACCGGGACATCAAGCCGGCGAATCTGATGCTCACCCGTGAGGCCGTGATCAAGATCACGGACTTTGGACTGGCTAAAGCCCACGGGATGCGGACCGAGCACAGCGATGTGGGGATTGGGCTGGGGACCTATCTGTACATGCCGCCCGAGCAGCTACTGGATGCCTCGACCGCAGACCGCACCTCGGACATCTACTCCTTCGGCGTGGCGTTCTATGCGGCGATTACGGGGCGGGCGCCGATCCAGGGCCATAGTGTCGGACAGATAGTCCGCAATATCATCAACCAGGAGCCGCTGCGTCCGAGCCAGTTGGTGGCCGGGGTGCCGCGCGAACTTGAGGACCTGATCCTGCGGTGTCTGGCCAAGAAACGTGAAGACAGGTTTCAGAGTTTCGAGGAAGTGCGGGTGGCGCTGGAGGGCGTGAGGGAGGCCGTGACGGCGGCGCATGCGGGGCGGGATGACGTGCGGCAGTGTCGTGGGTGCAGCTATCTGACGACGTTCACGCACCGGGCTTGCCCGCTTTGTGCTAATACGTTTGAGTTGGTGGCGTTTCCGTTGGGAGGCGGGGCGGGGGCGGAGGCGGGTGCGACCAGTTTGCCCGACGGCGGGGTACGAGCCCCCGCCCTACAGACGGAGGAGGGCGACGGCGGGGTACTAGCCCCCGCCCTACAGACGGAGGAGGGCGACGGCGGGGTACGTGGCCCCGCCCTACAGACTGAGGCGGAGGTTTCCCCTGAGGAGGAAGCGGTGCAGGTGCTGCTGCAGACGGCGCGGAGCTGGAAGGAGCGGGACGATCTGCAGCGGGCTGTGAATGTGCTGCGGCAGGCTGTGGCGCTGGCGCCGGGGCATGTGGAGGCGCGGCGGGAACTGGATGAGACGGTGCTGGAGATGGCGCGGCGCAGGCCGCGAACGCCGACCAAGGCTTACAATTGGCCGATGTTTCGCGGGAACATCACGCGAACGGGCTACACGCCGGAGATCGTGGCGCCGCCGCTGCAGCGCCGATGGCAGTATAAGGTTGGCGACTGGGTGATGGCCTCGCCCGTGGTGTCGAACGCCGTCGCGTTTGTGGGCGGGCACCAGGCCAAGCCGGCGGCACAGGGACGGTTTGTGGCGGTGCACTGCGATCGCGGGCAGCTCGTGTGGGAGCTTGAGACGCCGCATGAGATCCTGCTGAGCGCGTGCGTGCTGGGGGGCAATATGCTGTTTGTGGCGAGCCATAACTGGCTGATGGCGCTGGACCCCCGGACGGGGCGGCGGTACTGGGACTTCACGGCCAGTTCGCCGATCACCTCGGCGCCGACGGCGTGGCAGAACATGGTGTACTTCGGGACCGAGAACGGGACCTTCTATGCGCTGCACGCCCAGAGCGGACAGCGCATCTGGACTTTTGGCGCGGAGATGGGTATCTACTCGGCGGCGATGGTGTGGGAGGGGTGCGTGTACTTCGGGTCGAGCGATCACCGGCTGTACGCAGTGGAGCAAGCGACGGGGGCGCTGACGTGGGAGTTCATGAGCGCGGGCGAGATCAGCTCGACACCGCTGTTTCACCGGGGGCGGATCTACGTGGGCTCCAGCGACCAGCGGCTGTACTGCCTGGACTACCAGACGGGGCGACGGGTGTGGGAGTTTGCGACGGCCGGGGCGGTAAATGCGTCGCCCGCGGCCTCGCAGGATATCGTGTACGTGGGGTCACGTGACCGGAATCTGTACGCGGTGGCGGCAGATACCGGGACGGCACGGTGGCACTTCAGCGCCGGGGACTGGATCGATTCCTCGCCAGCAGTGAGTGGGCGGACGGTATATGTGGGATCGCACGACGGCAAGCTGTACGCGCTGGAGGCGGAGACGGGGATACTGATGTGGGAGTATCCGACGGATGGTGAGGTGGGATCGTCGCCAGCGGTGTCGGGCGGACGCGTGGTGGTGGGTGGGAACGATGGGAATTTGTATTGTTTCCGGTCGGTGTGAGAGAGGCGAGGAAAGAGCTTGTCAGGATGGACAGGATGACGGCCGGATAGACAGGATTTGAGGCAGATGGGTTCGGATGGGGGCGAGATGAGTTAGGGAGGCTTGCTATGGGTTTGTTGGTACGGTGGGCTACCCGGTGGGATCGGAAGGCCTTGGTGGAGATGCTGGAGGCTCTGGCCGTGCAGCATGGCGTGGAGGTTACAGAGGAGAAGCTGAGCGCGGCGTTCGACTATGCCTTGGCTCACCCGGCGCAGGTGCGGTTTGCAGTGGCGCAACGGGATGAGGAGGTCGTGGGGACGGTGTCTTTGCAGGAGGCTTACTCGACGTGGCAGGCGGCGCCGTATGGGACGATTGAGGATTTCTATGTGAAGGCCGGCGAGCGCGAGAAGGGCGTGGGGACCGAGTTGCTGGCGCTGCTTCTGGAAGAGGCGCGGCGGAGGAAGTACTGCCGGGTGGAGCTTCAGGTCCAGGAGGACAATGACTCGGCGTGGAAGTTCTACGAGGCGCGGGGGTTTCGGTTCAAGGGCAATCTGGTGTATGCGCACGATCTGGGGTTGGCGGAAGGGGAGGAGTGACGGGGAAAGGCGGGAGAGGGTCAGGATGGACAGTCGTCGTGCTGGATTCTCCGGCACCCTGAACGAATCAAAACTCTTCGCCCGCCTCTGTCATTCTGAGCGAAGCGAAGAATCTCGGCCACCAACACGTGGGGATTCTTCGCTTCGCTCAGAATGACAGAGCAATTCCGGAGCAGGATGGAGGCGGATGGGCAGGATGGGATGGGGGGTAAAGGGAAGGGTCTGCGCGAGGGGGACATGCAAAGGATGATGAGGATAGAGACGAGGATGGGGAGGATATGGCGGAGGGGGAATGTGGCGGCTAGTCGGTGACTGTGACGGGGACGGGATCTTGGCTTGCGCTGAGGCTCCGTCCCCTTTTGCGTTTGTCTGGTGAGGGTAAGGGTCACTTTCGCCAGAGGTAGGCCCAGGCGAAACCGTTGGCGCTCTGGGCGCGCTCCAGGGCTGTCCAGACTGTGGGGAGGCTGATGGCGTTGGGATATATCAGGAACCGCGGCTGCCACTCGGGGTTGAACTTGGATTTGAACTCGTAGAGGCCTTTGAAGTCGTAGAAGCGGTCGATGCTCTCGAAGACGTAGTGCAGCACGCGCTCGAGAGCGGGATCGCCGGGCGCTTCACCGATGCCTGCCAGGGGGCTGAGGCCAAGGTTGAAGGTGGCGTGGCCCTGATCTCGGGCGTACTCGAACAGCCGGACGAAGAGTAGATCCATCGTCCCCCTTTCAGTCTCCCGGCGCTGCCGCATCAGGTCTATCGTCGCCTCGTTCAACTGGTACTCGGGTATCAGGTTCGCGAAGGCCATGATGATGCCCGCCGCATCGTGGATTGCCATGACCGGGCAGTCCCTCAGGTACTCCTCGTCAAACCACCCCAGTGAGAAACGCTTCTCCGTGCCGTGAACGCTGGTCAGCCAGTCGTCGCTTACCTCTCGTAACTGGGCAATCAGGCGCGGGGACAAGGGCGGAGAGTGGACCTGTGCTTCGTATCCGAGCTTGGTGAGACGGTTTATCGTGTGCCGGAGGCCCTTGGCCTCTCCGCCCGCGAGACTGAAGGTTGTCACGTCCACGATTGCCTCGTGGCCGATGCGCAGGGTTTGATAGCCGGCCTGGGTGTAGAGGTCGAGATAGTCAGGGAGGACCTGGAACCAGGCGGGTTGCCAGTCGTGGCGGCGGCAGTGCTCGGCGAACTCCCTGATGGCGTCCCGGGCGTCGTCGGGCGGGCCGATCGGGTCGCCGAGGGCGACGGCAGTGGCCCCGCGGACGGCGAAGGGTGTGACTGAGCCAGCCGTGGAGAAGTGATAGTGCTTGTCGGGGAGGAGAGCGATGTGAGCGAGGGAAGAGCGGCCGTGGGCTTCCACGATATCACGCGCCCGGCGTCGCTGTGCCGCTGTGGCCGGACGGCGCATCAGCACCGGGCGGAGCAGCATGACGAGGGCGTAGGCGAAGGTCAGCGCGGCTACGAGGTAGATTGACCTTGCAAAGTACCGTCCGAAGCCGGTGATGGGCTGTAGGGAGGGCTCCCCGAACTCGGTGAACATGACGAGGGACTGCTTCAGGGCGGCGGCCAGGCCGAAGTTGAGGCTGAAGTGACGGTCCAGAAGGTAGAGGCCGAGGGTGCCGTAGGCGAGGGTGAAGACCAGCGCGGCGGCAACGGCAATGAGGCCCTGCGTCACCGAGGGCGGGTCGGAGACGGCGTTGAAGCTGCCTCGAAGGCTTAGCAGCCAGAGGGCGAGTGCGGCTGCGAGGGTGGCCTCCTCGTAGTCGAGGCCTTTGACGAGGTGGCTGACGATGGAGACGCCAAGGACCAGCAAGGTCAGTAGCCAGGCAATGCGCTTGTGGCGGCTCAGGCCGCGGGCCAGCATGATGAGGGCGAAGCCGGCCATGCTGGCAGCCAGGTGGCCGCCGTGACGGACCTCCAGCGGCAAGTCGGCACGGATCAGGTGCAGCCGGGCGGCGAGCGAGGGGGTGATGCCCGACAGGAGGTTGACGATCCCCATCAGGGCGGTCAGGAGGGACACGATGGCCACGCTGGCGGCGGTGTGGGCGGGGTGGCGCCACTTGCGGAAGGACGGCACGCGGTGCACAAGGATGAACCCGGCTAACAGCGGGAGCCAGAAACCCAGGCCTCGGAAGGCGAGGGAGATGGTAAGGGCCTTGGCCATGGGAACGTCGAGGGAAGCGAGCGCCAGAGGCATGGTGGTCTCGACGACGCCGATGCCCTGTGGGGTGATGGCTATGATCCAGAAGAGGATGCCGACCGCGTAGCCGGCAACGAGGACGCCGAGGCTTACGGGATGGTCGAAGGCCAGGAAGAGGGCGTAGAAGCTGGCAAGATCGATGACCTCGCAGGCGACGGCAGCGCCGGCGGGTGGCAGCAGGACGGCGGGATGACTGGCGACCGCGGAGGCGGCCTGGGTCAGCTCCTGAGCGGAGTTCTCGACCCAACCGGGAGGGATGAGGCCCGGGCGTCCGACGCGTGAGGCCAGCCAGTTGCCGATCATGCCCACAAGGCTGAGCAACCAGCGGAGGGCTGAGGGAAACCACTGGCCCATGAGCAGGACGGCGGCCCAGCCTACTATCACCAGGAGCAACAGGACGCTCGCGATCTTTTCGTAGATCGTGAGGTCGTGATAGCGGTACAGCCATCCAAGGCCGACCATGAGGACGACGGCGAAGGCGCTGAAGTACAGGATGCGGACGAGCACTGTCGCGGCGGCCGCTTTGACGCCGGACTGGCCTCGCTGGACGGCATCGTCCACCCAGAGGGCGGTGCCGGTGGCGGGAGCGACGACGCTGATGAAGATCGAGGAGAACATGACCGGGAGCAGGTCGCGCAGGCGTCCGGAGACTCCCATGGCGCGAAAGCAGGTCTGGTAGAGCAGGGTGTGGGCGACCCAGAAGCCGAACTGCAGGATGGCCGCCGCGAGGAGGTAGGTCCAGTGCGCGCCGGCGAGCGTGCGGCCGAGGGCCTCAATCTCAGGCAGCCGACTGATGATGACCCAGATGGCACCCACGATCAGCAGTCGCAATATCCAGACTCTAGTCAAAATGTCTCCCTGAGGTAAACGGTGCGGACCGCTCTTTCCTACGAAGGGTTGTGAGGGAAGGTTCAGTGGGAGAGAGAGCGTCAGGATGGAGAGGATGGGGCCGGGGGGGTGGAGGATGATTGGAAGCGAGGGGGAATGTTGTGGTGTGTTCTGGGGCGAGGCTGGGTCGGTGATGACGGCCGGCGGGGTACGGAGCCCCCGCCCTACAGCGGAGGGTGGGTCGGTGATGACGGCTGGCGGGGTACGGAGCCCCCGCCCTACAGCGGAGGGTGGGTCGGTGTTCGTGGCGGAGGGCTGTTTACATATGGGAGGGTTTCACATGCGTCGAGCGCTCTTGGTGGGAATTTGTCTGGTGGCGTTGGTGTCGCTGGCGGAGGCTGGTGGGTTTGTTGCGGCTACTAATGTGGAGTGCACGCCAGAGGGCGTGTCGCTGGCGCCGCGTTGGGAGCGGGCCTATGCGGAGGGGTTTGAGGGGGATTTGAGCGGATGGGCGTTTGAGAATTTCGAGGACAAGCTCGTGATTGAGCGGAGTGCGGAGGGGGCGCATGGCGGGGCCGGGCTCTTTCGGGTTGCGGGCAACAAGAGCGGGGATACCGCGTGGGAGATGAAGTCGAAGCCGGTGGCGGTGGAGGCTGGGACGACGGTTCGCCTACGATTCTGGCTGAGGAACAACAGGGGGCTGGAGTTTGTGTCGGGGCATCAGGGGCACTATGAGTCGCGGGTGGAGTACCTTGACGCGGCGGGACAGGTCGTCGGGTTCACGCCCGTGATCTGGGGGGAAGTTGACGACAAGTGGCATCTGGTGACGGCTGCGGGTGAGGTGCCGAAGAAGGCGGTGGCGGCCGTGGTGCGGCTGGGGTTCGATTCGCCGAATATCGGGCCCGGGGAGTATGTGCTGGTGGATGATCTGGAGCTTGAGGCGCGGAGTGAGACGACCGGGTACGTGAAGGATGGGGAGTTCTCGTCGAGGCCGATCCCGGTGAAGGCCGGGTGGGGTGGCCTGGCGCTAACGCAGGCTTTGACGCCGAAGGGGACGGCCGTCTCAGTGGAGATGCGGACGGCGGCTGATGAGGGCGGGAAGCCGGGGGCCTGGTCGGAGTTCAACAAGCCGAGGAAGGAAGCAGACAAGCTCGCGGGTTGGGTGCAGTACCGGGCGCGGCTGACGTCGGCTGACGGGAAGGCTACGCCGGTGCTGAGGTGGGTGAAGATCGGGATGGGGGCAGGGGCGGTTACGGATACCGGGTGGACCGGCGTTGATACCGAGGCGCCGGTGCTTGGGGAGCATTCGCCGACGCGGACGGAACAGGCGCAGGTGACGCTGCGGTTCAACGTTCAGGACGCGGGCGTGGGGCTGGAGATGCCGAGCGTGCGGCTGGCGCTGGATGGCGAGGCTTTGGCAGTGCGGCGAGAGGCCAATGGGGAGTATGTGGCCCAGCCGGCGAAGGCGTTGGCGCCGGTGAGCAATCCCGGCGGGTTCCGAGGGTGGCGGACTAGTAACTTCAGCAATGCGCTGACGATCAAGCGCGGGGAGCCGCGGGTGGCGGACGGGGCGGAGAGTATGAGGGTGAGCCGCGCGGCGGGGGAAGTTGATACGGCGTTCACGCTGGCTTCGCCGGAGATTCCAGTCGAGGCCGGGGCGAAGTATGTGCTGTCGGTGTGGCTGCGGACGGATGTGGATTTGCGTCAGGTGGACGCGCGCGGGGCGAGGGGGATCAGGTGGCTGAATGACAAGGGGGAAGCGATCGGCGAGCCGGTGGCGGTTGCGTATGGGGCGGCAGGGACGGATTGGCATGAGGTGCGGAAGGAACTGGTGGCTCCGGCCGGGGCGGCGGCTTGTGTGATCGCGCTGGGTTGGGACACCCCGAACCTGGCGAATGGGCGGTACGTGGAGTTTGCGGAGGTGAAGCTGGAGGGGCCGCACCCGGCGCGGGACATGGGCCCGAACCTGCATGAGATCGTGGTGACGGCGCGGGATCTGGCGGGCAATGAGATGCGCAAGACGTGGCATCTGCTCGTGAAGGAGGCGCCGAAGACGGGGCTGGTGACGGTGCGGAAGGATGGAGTGACGCTGGTGGATGGCAAGCCCTTCTTCCCCATCGGCATCTACTCGGTGTCGCGGCGGCCGGACAATAACAACAGCTATGACGATGCCTTCAAGGAGCTCAAGGCGGCGGGCTTCAACCTGGCGCACACCTATGCGAATGCGCGTGGGCCGGAGTTTACGGAGTTCATGCATGCGGCGGAGCGGCAGGGCATGAAGCTGTTCATCGCGCCAGAGACCGGCAACAACAACCCCGATGCGGAGGGAGCGCTGCAGTCGGTGGTGCGGGAGTGCAATGAGCCCGCGGTGCTGGCGTGGTACCTGGCGGATGACACGTCAGGGCACATCAGCCCCAAGGATCTCAAGCGCGTCCATGAGGCGATCATGGAAGTTGACCCGTATCACATGACGACGCAGGCGGATGGAGTTGCGAAGCTCAATGACGACCGGTATGTGCGCTACGTGAACTCGACGACGGGGTTTTTGCCGGAGCTTTACCCGATATATCAGAAGACCGGCAACCACGTTGCCGACGTGATCCGCGGGATGAAGAACGTGCAGGAGGCGTGGAAGGCGTCGGGGCGGGTGACGCCGGTGTGGGCGATCATCCAGGACTTTGAGGGCTGGGGCTGGGCGCGGTTCCCGACCGATGCCGAAGAGCGCTGCATGGTGTACCTGGCGATCATCCACGGGGCGCAGGGGATGACGTGGTACACGTATGCCTACAGGGATGACAAGCATGGGGCGCCGTGGGACAAGAAGGTGTGGGCGTACCTGAAGGGCATCGCGACCGAGTTGTCGTCGCTCAGCGGGCCACTAACGGCGGAGGCGCCGAAGGAAGTGGCGAAGGGTGAGGTCGTGGCGGGGCCGGCGCTGGGTGATCTGGAGTATCCGAGCCTCAATCTGAGGCTGATGAAGCATGAGGGCGCTTGGTACCTGCTGGCGGCGAACTCCGCGGAGGCGCCGATCAAGGCGAGGATGACCGTGCCGGGGCTGAAGGGTGAGGCGGACGTGGTGTTTGAGGGGCGGAAGGTGAAGGCTACGGGTGGGAGGATTGAGGATGAGTTTGGGCCGCTGGCGGTGCATGTTTACCGCTGGCGGTGAGGGGAAGAGGCAGGGGTCAGGAATCAGGGGTCAGGGGTCAGGGGTCAGGGTCCGAAACGACGGTAACGGCGGGAAGGGCCCTCACCCCCGGCCCCTCTCCCATGCGACTGCGGACCGTCGCCGGGAGAGGGGAGAAAGGCGTGTGGGAAGGACGGAGCTTGGTGGTCAACATGGGGACGGAGCCTTGGCGCGAATGCGCCGGATTGAGTGCTGGCGAGGGGACGGTGGCGCGCAAAGGCTCCGTCCCCATGTTGGGTGAGGGGTGTCGGGGACGGCGGAGGCGGGCTGGGGAGGCCGGAATGGGGACAGACCCCAGTTTCGCATTGGGGGAAGGCGGGAAGAGGCTGGGAAGGTTGCGAAATTGGGGTCAGTCCCCATTCCTGGGGAAGCGCGGGAGGCGAAGGGGGGGCTGGGCCGGATGCGCGTCGCGGACGTTCCGTCCGCAAGACAGCGCACTCGGCCCCTCCAACGGCGTAGTGGGCGCCCCATCCTTGAGGAGGATGGGGCGCCTTTGGGTTCTCAGGGGGCCAGGGCTTCGTGGGTTTCTTTCAGCTGCTCGATGATCTTGATCTTCTGCGGGCACTAGGGCTCGCACTGGCCGCAGGCTCTGCAGGCGGAAGCGTCGGTTTCGCCCTTGTCGTTTTCCTTGCTTAGCTCGGCGTACATTTCCCTGGCGTGGGCGGTGAGGCCCCAGACGCGGTGCAGGTTGATGGCCGCGAAGGCTTTGGGGATCGCTACGCCCTGCGGGCAGGGGAGGCAGTACTCGCAGCCGGTGCAGTAGAGCTCGGCGAGCTTTTGATTGTCCTGCAGGGCCTGGTTGATGGCCTCGATCTCGG
>JBDKRC010000165.1:0-5725 GCA_039683575.1 Armatimonadia bacterium
GACATGGCGCAGATGGAGCAGGCCGACGAGCAGCAGCGCCTGGACTTCGAGTACCAGCAGTGGCTGGAGCAGCAGGGCTGGGACCAGAACCAGATCAACAACTTCACCAACGTCCTGCAGTCCCTGCTGGGGAACCGGGGCACGCAGTCCCAGACGGCGACGGCGCCGAATCCGGCACGGGCTGGCGGCCTGATGGGATACATGACGGCCACCGGCAACGCCATGGATAGTTTCGGGAAGGGGATTGGCTCCATTTCCAATGCATTCAAGTCCGGCCCATCGGGAGGCTAATATGGCGGCTATCTGGGATCTTCTCACCGGTGGCGGGGACGACCCTGTCAGGCGCCGTGCCGTGACGGCCGCATGGAATAACCCCGGAAACCTTTGGGCAAAGCTCGGCACCTATCGAGCAGCGGTCGAGAGCCCTGACATGGTTGGCGAGGATGAGCGCATCATGCGCGAGGCCTTCACCCCGGCGCAGAAGAAGACCGTCGACCTTGTGACGGCCCCCGCCTTCCGCGTGAACGAGGACCGCCCGGCGTCGTTCGACTTCGATACTGCCCAGAAGCGCCTGCTGGCCATGGGCAATCTGTCGGCGGCCGAGAAGCTGGTGAAGCTCCAGGAGGACCAGCGGAAGGCGGCCGGCGCTGGTGGCGTGGACTGGACTGGCACCCTCCGCGATGCGGTGGACGACGCTGGCAACCCCGTACTGCTGGGAATGACCAACCGCGGCCCCGAGGTTGTGCGCGGGTTCAGGCCTGCAGGCGGTGGCGAGGCCCCGCGCCGCAGCACCCGCGAGGACGAATACGGCCGCAAGGTCACCGAGGAATTCCGCAACGGCAAGTGGGAGGTTATCTCTGTCGGCCCCATGCCTGAGCGCGCCCCGACGCCGCAGACGGTCATCTACGACGAGAAGGGCTCTGCCTACTTCGTGGACCCGCGCAACCCTGGCGCCGCACCGAAGCCCATCCTGACCAGTGACGGCAGGCCCATCGCCAAGCCAGAAGCCGCCCCGAAGCCCGCCACTGAGGGCGAGCGCAACGCCGCTGGCTACCTGTCGCGCATGGAGGCCGCGGAGAAGCTGCTGGGCAGCTTTGCGCCGCTGAGCACCCGAGGCGACAAGCTGGCGGCTGCGTACTCGCCCGGCTCCGATGGCATCCTCAAGAATATGCTCATGTCGACCGAGGGCCAGCAGTACCAGCAGGCGGCGATGGACTGGATCCGCGCCAAGCTGCGCAAGGAATCCGGTGCGGCCATCGGCCAGGACGAGGCCGAGCAGGAATACCGCACCTACTTCCCGATGCCTGGCGATGGTCCAGAGAAGATCCGCCAGAAGGCCGCTGCCCGAAAAGAGGCAATGAAGGCATTCCGCTTCTCTGCTGGCGCTGCCTATTCCCAGAACGCGGGCGGCGACGGCCCGGTGACGGTGCGCACCCCTGATGGTCGCATGATCCGCTTCCCGAACAAGAAGGCGGCGGACAACTTCAAGCTGCGGGCGGGGATTCGCTGATGGACTACGAAGCACTGGCGCGAGAATACGGCGGCGAGGCGGTTGGAGCCTCAGATGACATCGAATCCCTGGCCGCAGAGATGGGTGGCGAGGTCGTGAAGCAGGAGAAGGCTCGGTCCATGCCAGCCGACCCGACTGGCCTCCCAAGCGTGTGGGACGTCGACATCGGCGGCAAGAAGTGGCGCTCCACCTTGACAAACCTGCCGGACGGCCGCACGGTCTACACCATGCCGCTCAAGGATGGCCGCACAGGTATCGTCCAGCGCCGCCGCGACAACGGCGAAATCATCCTCAAGCCGCTGGAGCCTTCAGCCGCCTATGCCCGCGGCCGAGAAGCCCCGGGGGCGGTGCAGGGTCTCGCCAATGTGTTGCAGGGCCCGACCCTCGGCTTCGCTGACGAGATCGGCGGCGCGCTTCAGGCCGGCGGCAAGCTGCTGACCGGCGACACCAATATCAGCGACAACTACCTGGAAGGCCGGGACAAGATGCGCGGCGCATCTGATGCTGCTGCTGAGCGCAACCCCATCCTTTCCTCCGTGACGCAGTTTGCCGCCTCGTTGCCGCTGATGGCGGTAGGTGGTGGAGCGCCTGCTGCTGGCGCGGCACCCGTTGGCATGGGCGGCAACATGTGGACGGCCGCTCGCACTGGCGCGGCATGGGGCGCAGCCAACGCTGCAGGCACCTCCCGCGCCGACAGCCCAATCGACCTTGCTCTCGACGCAGCCAAGGGCGGGGCAACGTCTGCTGCGCTCGGGGCGGTGGCCGTCCCCGTTGCTCGCGGCATGGGTTCAGCAGGCACCGCCATAACCTCGCGCATATCTGACGCTGGCCGTCGCAACCATGCCCGCGAGAAGGTAGTGGAGGCTCTGATCCGTGACGCTCGCGGGGCTGCTGCCGGCGCTGACATCCCCGATGGAGCCATCATGCGCCCCGGCGTCAGCTCGCCCATTGAGCGGGCAGCGGCGAAGCTCGCGCAGCTTGGTGATGATGCCCGCCTGGTCGATACCGGCGACAAGAACACCCGCGCCCTGCTGGACATCAATGCCAGTATCCCCGGCAAGACCGGCCCAGCAACCGAGCGCGCCATTCGTGCCCGCAAGGCGGGTCGCGGCGACCGTCTGGCGGACGCCGCCGACAATGCCCTGCAGACGATGGGCCTCGACTTCCTTGGCTCCCTTCGCTCGCTGGCGTCTGCCCGATCCGCCAAGGCAAAGCCCTTCTACGACCAGCTCGACGGGCTGGTGCTGCAGGCTGATGATGACCTCGCCTCCCTGGTGCAGCGCGCCAGGCCTTTCCACGGCTCCGCTGAGCGACTGGCGACCATCGACGGCATCCCGACTGATGACCTCGCATCCCTTGCCGCTGGTGGGCAGGTGTCGCTCAAGACGATGGAGCGCCTGAAGAACGCACTCTATGACGCGGAGACCAGGCTGGTGCGCGAAGGTGCTGCCGGCGAGGCCCGCAGCGTCACTGCCCTGCGCCGTGCCATCACCGACAAGCTCGACGACCTCTCCCCGAAAGACCAGTCCGGCCAGTCCATCTACAAGCTGGCGCGTGATGCGTGGTCTGGTGACAGTGCTGCTATCGCCGCGGCTGAGAAGGGGCGCACGATCCTGAAGGAGGACGCCCTGAGCATTCCTGAGTTGGTGGATGGCATGGGCAAGGCTGAGCGTGACGCCTTCCGCATTGGCGTGGCGCAGGCTGTCCGCGACAAGGTCGGCACCGAGGCAGGGCAAAACCAGATCCTCAAGATGTGGGCAAACCCCTCCACCCGCGACAAGCTGAAGGCCGTGTTCGGCGGTGACTTCCGCAAGTTTCAGGCGGCAGTGCTGGCTGAGGAGAAGAAGAAGGCCATCGAGTCGGTCGGCCGTGGCAGCCAGACGGCGGCCCGTGCCGCTGCTGCCGATGACCTCGACCTGTCGGTGGTGGCGGATACCGCGAGCGCGGCAGGGGGCCTCATGCGGGGGAATCTCGGCGCCGGCCTCGACTTCCTGCGCCGCAGCGCCGAGCGAGTCCAGACCCCGGAGGCGGTGCGCGACGACATCGGCCGCATCTTGCTCTCGTCCGGCCCCGAGGCGCGTCAGTACCTGCAGGAGCTGGTCAAGTATCAGGACATGGTGAACCGCGCCAGGGCGCAGCGGGCCGCTCAGGCTGGCACCTTCTTCGGTGTCTCCCCCGTGCCAGGCCTGCTGGTTACTCCCTAAAGCCTGGAATTGTTGGCGATGATGGCGGCCAGCACCGCAATAGTGGCGGCTGCTGCCAGAATGGCAAGGTAAACATCCCAGAACATAAATCCTCCAAGGCCCCGCTAGTCGGGGCTATTTCTTGCCGGCTTCCTTGTCTGCCTCGTCTAGCAAGCGCTTGAAGACTTCGCTAGTTCGCCTGAGCAACTCCACCGACGCCTTATCCAGCTTCCCAGAGAAGGCCTCCATGCCCTGTTCCTGGGCAAACGACATCTCCAGCCGCGCCACCATCTCCGCGTTCAGCGAGCGCTTCGACTCCTTGGCGGCCTGCTCTATGCGGTCGCGCAGCTCTATCGGCAGGCGCAGCTTGAACTGAGGGTCATCTCTACTCATGGGCGAATGGTGGACCACCGTGGGGTTGACAACAATGGGACCACGGTGGTTCTATTGTTGGGACCACGGTGGTCCAAGTTGGAGAACCCAATGAAAGCAGACGCGCAGGTAAAGGTGAGGCTGCCAAAGGAACTCAGAGACTGGGTTCGTGAGAAGGCAGAAAAAGACCATCGCAGTCAGACGTATGTCCTGACCAGGCTGGTGGAAGAGGCAAAGAACCGTGAGCAGGCCTCGGCCTGAAAAGACGAAGCCCCAGGTGCAGCAACACCTGAGGCTCCTAGAAACGTGACGCTGAGGGCTATCACATGAGCAAGTCTATCACTGTGCCGTTCCACGGCAATACGCTGTATGTAGTTGATAATTCCGGCCAGCCGGTCGTCCCTATGAAGCCGCTGGTAGAGGGTATGGGGCTGGCATGGCAGCCGCAGCACAAGAAGCTGACGGAAAGCCGGTTCTCGACCTGCATCACTGAAATGGTGATGCAGATGCCGGGTGACGACCAGGGTCGAGCCGTCACCTGCCTGCCTCTCCGCAAGTTGGCCGGCTGGCTGATGACCGTCCATCCCGGAAAGATCAAGAATCTCGAGGTCAGGGCCAGGGTGATCCAGTACCAGGAAGAGTGCGATGACGTTCTCTGGAAGTACTGGACCGACGGAATCGCAGTGAACCGGCGCGTCATGAATGGCCTGACCCCTGCCCAGCAGCGGCATATCCAGATTCGCGTGGCCGAGATGGCTCAGGCACCCGGCAACAGCTTCGCCAGGCTCTATGGCGCAATCAAGGACAGGTTCGGGGTCGGGACCTACAAGGACGTGCCGTCCGAGCGGTATCCCGAGTTGTGCAGGTTCTTGGGCTGCGAACCGCTGGAGGGCGAGTGGATGCCGAGGACGATGACCCCTATCGAGGGGCAGGTATCGGTCAGTCGCAATAACCTCTTTGTGCTTTGCCAGCATGTTGCCACGCTGAGCGAGGCGTGGAGAAGCAAGCTGGAGCCCGGCTTGCGGCACCTGAATTCATCTTTGGCTGGCGAGATGCGAGAGCATGTGCATGTGGCGGCTGCTATGGCGAATGCCATAAGCCATGGGGTTGGCGCAGCCTTTGACGAGGAGCGGAGACAGCAGCGAGAGTTCCGCATCAGGCGCGCCTGATGATGGCCGCCATGGGCGGCCGCCTTTCTGACGATTCCACCCGCCGGGAGCATGGCAGCATCTGACCTACCGGGTGCCGCCATGCCTGTCCCGAGCTCCATCACTGACCTCAGCACCACGGCCGCCAGCAACAGCCCGGCCGGGACCGACCCCATCTCCAACACGCTGGACGACTACCTGCGGGCGATTCAGGCCATCATCCGCCAGGAGTCGCTGGCCAAGAGCTGGGAGGCGCCCGGCCACACCGCCACCTGGCTGTCCGGGACGCAGTTCACGGTTCCGACCGACCTCACGTCGACCTACCGGGTGGGGCGGCGTATCAAGGCCACCCTGTCCGGCCCGACCTACGCCTACAGCACCATCACGGCGTCCGCCTTTGCTGCCGGGGTGACGACCGTCACTGTTGCCAACGACTCGACGGCGCTGACCTCGCCGATCTCTGCTGTGGAGGTGGGGCCGGACCCCATCGCCATGATCGAGGCGGGCTCGCT
>JBDKRC010000166.1:0-5127 GCA_039683575.1 Armatimonadia bacterium
CCGGGGGCACGCCTCATTTCTGGCTGTCGATCCACGGACGGTTCTTGGACGGGGCGCCGAAAGACATAGATGAAGATCCACCCGCCGGCCGATGTGCCCTCCAGGGCTTCAGACTACAATTGCATCATGGCCGGACATTCTGGGGTCTGGTCGGCCGCCGCACTTCGGAACAGACACGACGGAGAGAAGAGATGCTCTTCACTCCGCGGTCTCTTGAAGAACCCAGGCAGAGGGAAAGAGGAGCTAGATGATGAAGACACGGCGTCTCATGACGGGTTTGCTGGTGTCAGGGCTGCTGCTGCTGGCCATGACAGCAGGTACGGCGGCTATACAGGTTGAGCTCAACGGAAGTCCGCTGGCGCTCAGCGCCCAGCCGATCTCGGTGGTCAATCGGACCATGGTGCCGATGCGCTCGATCTTCGAGGCGCTCGGCGCGTATGTGCAGTGGAACCAGTCGACGCAGACGGTGATGGCGACGCGGCAAGACACCAGCGTGCAGTTGACCCTCGGTGAACTGGCCGCAGTGGTAAACGGGCAGTCCGTAGCACTCGATGTCCCGGCCATGATGTACCGTGGTTCGACCATGGTCCCGCTGC
Source organism: Armatimonadia bacterium (assembly GCA_039683575.1). Lineage (GTDB taxonomy): Bacteria > Armatimonadota > Zipacnadia > Zipacnadales > UBA11051 > JAJFUB01. Next base: position 597 of record JBDKRC010000166.1, read on the forward strand.
GTTTCGTCAGCGAGTCCCTCGGAGCCGACGTCCGCTGGTCTGACGCTCGTCAGACGGTGTCCATCTTCACCAACGGCGCCACCAACTACGAGCCGGTTAGCCTGCAGACAGTGATCATCCCTCTCAGCACGGTAATCCCCGTGACCCTCAACACCGAGCTAAGCTCGGCAACTAACAGAGTGGGAGATAGCTTCAACGTAACGGTACGCTCCAACCAGAGCGGGGACGCGGAGTTTCCCCTCGGTACCCAGCTTTCAGGCACCGTAGTCGGCGTCCAGCAGGCCAGCGGCAGCCAGCCTGGCATCCTTGACCTCAGCTTCCGTGAGGCGCGTCTGCCCGACGGCAGCGAAGCCCGGATTGACGGCTCACTGATCTCCCTTGATGACAAGAGCGTAACTCGCACGTCCACCGGTCGTCTCGTGGCCACCGTCAAGCCGACCAGCGACAACCGCCTGAAAATGATCGGCATCGGCGCGGGCGCCGGACTGATCATTGGCAAGCTTCTCGACCAGAACCTGATCGTCGGCGGCCTGCTTGGCGCTGCCGCCGGGTACTTCTACAATGAGTACTCCAAGGACAAGGTCACCCCGACGAATGTAACCGTGAAGGCGGGCACCGTGTTTGGCGTACGCATGGACCGCGACGTCACCTACAACGCGCCGACGACCTTTGTTACCGCACGTAACAGTTACCTGGACACAAACTAGGTCGGTAAGCAATGCGCAGAGTGTGGACCCGAGCCTCTGGCTCGGGTCCCCGCTGTTCTATTGACGACTTGTGTCAGCGCTGCCTGCAATCCACACATGGCCGGTCTGCCGAAAGACAGAGACGGAGAGTAACCTAACGGCGGATGTGGCTGCTGCTCTCCTACGGTAGACTATTCCTCGGTAGGCGAGAATGGTCCATGTCCTGATTGCCTGCCGGATCTACCCTTGAGGAACGGCGCTCCCTGACAGAAATGGAGCGCCGTTCTTCAGCTTTCCGGCCCTGCCACGGGTGAAGCTCGGCGGGTCACGAGAGGGGCCTTAGGCGCCCTGAATACCCGCTTCGACAGCTCCCGTCGCCATGGCCGCTAACAAAGGACCCGAAATGAACAAAGCCGCTATACCGCCCGCTGATCTGCTGGACATCATCCTCACCCGCCGAAGCGTGCGGGAATTCAAGTCGGATCCCATCCCCGTCCCGTTGCTGCAAAAGCTGATGCAGGCGGCCCAGGGGGCTCCGTATGGAACCGAAGAAGACGAGCGCGAGTTCGTCGTGCTCGGCGGCGAGGCAAAGGATGCGCTGGTGGCGTTCGTCGCCGAAGGGCTCGACGCAATTCTACCAGTGCTTGGGGATGCTCCAGCGAAGACCGTCCTGCAGGATGCGCGTGGCTTGATGAACACGATCGGCCCGGCCCCGGTCATCGTGGCGGTATTCAAGCTGGTGAGCGATGAAGGGCACACGCTGGCTCTGCCCTCGGCAGCAGCCGCGGTGGAGAACTTGTTGCTGGCGGCATGGTCAGTGGGCCTGGGAGGATGCTACACGACCGGAGGCACGTACCTTGCCGACAGCATAGCCGAGTATCTGAACCTGCCCGGGCGGCAGTTGGTCGCGCTCGTGCCGCTGGGATATCCGCTGCACGTGCCTCCAATGAAAGCCCGGCCCGAGAGGGCCGTCATCTGGCGTGGCTTCCCGGAGATGGCCGGGTACGAGCAGGGGCGACCGCTGGCGCTGGACGACGAGGAGCAGGTACATGCTCAGGCTGACGCCGCTGCCGAACGTCTCGTGGGCGAGAAGCCGTGGAAGGTACTCATTGTTGACGTAACAACGCAAGCCACAGAGCGCACTGCGAGGGTTCTGCGTCGCGCGGGCTACTCCGTACAGCAGTGCGAGCGCCCCTCCGAAGCCCTGGCCGCGATCGCAATCCACCAGCCCGATGTCGTAATCCTGGACGCCCTGCTGCCAGAGATGAGCGGATATGACCTCTGTAAGCAGATCCGGCAGGCGATCACAGGATATCTGCCGGTCATCGTGACGACCACCGCGCAGAAGGCGGCCGACATAGCAATCGGCATCGTGAGCGGTGCCGACGAAGTGCTGCTCAAGCCGGTGTCGCGGTACGAACTGCTGGCGGCGCTGCAGGCGCTGCTGAGGTCCAAATCCCTGTACGCGGCGCTGGAGACGCAGACCGCGGAACTCCAGGCGACATACGCAAATCTGCGCGAACTCGAGGGGCTGCGCGATGACCTCGTTCACATGATCGTGCACGACCTGCGCACGCCCCTGACGAACATCATTGGCAACCTGCAGACCCTGGCAGAGGCTGAGTACGACGCTGAGCTGACCAGGGAATTCGTGCCGGTGGCAGTGGAGGCTGGACAGGTGCTGCTGGGGATGGTCAACGACCTGCTCGACATCAGCAAGCTTGAAGCCGGTGAGATGGTACTGGATCTCACGGAGTTCTCAGTAGCAGAGGTGATTGGGGCCTCAGTTGGCAGCGTACGTGGGCTGGCGGAGGAGAAGCGCTTGGAGCTATCGGTCGAGGTCTCACCCGCTGACTTGCGTCTGCGCGGGGACGAGGGCAAGATTGGCCGAGCGGTCACAAACATGCTCGGCAACGCGGTAAAGTACACGCAGGAGGGCTCGGTGCGGGTGCAGGCGCGTCAGGAGCGTAGTGAGGTATTGATCTCCGTGACGGATACGGGCGAAGGCATCCCCAGCGCAGACTGCGAGCGTGTCTTCGAGAAGTTCGGTCAGGTCGCAACCCGCACCGCCGGGCGCAAGATGAGCACCGGTCTGGGTCTAGCGTTCGTGAAACTGGCGGTCGAGGCTCACGGCGGGAGGGCCTGGGTAGAGAGCGAACTCGGCAAAGGCAGCACGTTCTGCATCAGCGTGCCCATGCAATAGGTGGCGCAATGTGCGCTCCCGACCATCAGAGCTCTCATTCAGCTCCCCCCAAGCCCCAGCCCTCGGACCGCCTCCAGCACCGCATCCGCATGCTGATCAACCTTCACCTTCGGCCATACCTTGCGTATGACGCCCTTCTGGTCGATAAGGAAAGTGGTTCGCACAACCCCCATCTTCTTCTTCCCATACATGTTCCTCTCTTTCCACACCCCATACTGCTGCGCCACCTTGCCCTCCAGGTCCGAGAGCAGCGGAAAGTTGAGCTCGTGCTTGTCGGCGAACTTGCCGTGTGACGCCAGATCGTCGGCGCTCACGCCCAGAATCGCCGCTCCTGCCTCTTCAAACTCGCTCGCCAGATCCCGGAAGCTGCATGCCTCCTGGGTGCATCCGGGCGTCATGTCCTTGGGGTAGAAGTACAGCACAACCGCCTTCTTCCCCGCGAAATCAGCCAGGCTGGTCTCGCCGCCTGTGCTTGCCGGAAGCTTGAACGCCGGGGCTTTATCGCCTTCCTTCAGTGTCGCCATGTCCTGCCTCCTCTTGTCTACCTTGGTACCACTATGTACACGCCCGACACTTTCCGCGTGGGCGTCTTTCCACCTGCAAACTGTGAGGCCCTTTGGCCGTCAAGAAGAGGACTTCCTGCCACTGAGGCGAATTGCCCGCACAACTCGCCCTTTGTGGCTTCTCAAGCTTATGAGGTTACTATGTCCCCCGATCAGTTGATCCCGCGCTCAGAACACCCCCGCCCCGACCTCTACCGCGACCCGGAGGCTGGCTGGCTCAATCTCAACGGCCCCTGGAGCTTCCGCTTCGATCCCCAGGACGCTGGCGAACGCGACGAATGGTACGCCTCTTCGGCGCCTGCGTTTGACCGCACCATCATCGTGCCCTTCTGCTGGGAGTCCCACGCCGCCTGGGGTACCGAGAAGCTCGCCGCTAACGATGACTGGTACAGCCTCGAGGTCTACCTCGACCCCGGGAGCGTCACCCGCGACAACTACCGCGAGGCCCCGCGCCACACCGTCGGCTGGTACCGCCGCGAGGTACAGGTCGCCGACCTGCTAGCAGACGACGGACGCGTCTGGCTCCACCTCGGCGCCGCCGACTGGCACGTGAAGGTCTGGGTCAATGGCCAGTTCGTTGGCGAGAGTGACAGCGGCTACGTACCCTGCTCCTTCGACCTCACCGACGCCCTCGCCGGAGCCACCGAGGCCACCATCGTCATCCGCGCTCAGGACCCCCAGGGCACGCAGGACAAGCCCCTCGGCAAGCAGCACGCCTGGTACACCACCACCTCCGGCATCTGGCAGACTGTCTGGCTGGAGCGTCGCCCCACCCGCCACCTGCAACGCGTGCAGCTATCTCCGCGCCTGCATCCGGCCCGCGTTGACTGCGCCGTGTGCGCCAACGATGCCGCGCAGGGCCTCACCTGCCGCCTGACGGTCACCGACGCCGAGGGCACGCCCGCCGGAACCGGCGCCACAGACGCCGCCGGAGCGGCCACTATCGAGATCTCCGGCTCTCCCCGCCTCTGGTCCCCCGAATCGCCGCACCTGTATGGCGTCAAAGCCGAACTGCTCGACGGCGAGACCGTTGTCGACACCCTTCACACCTACTTCGGCCTGCGCGAAGTCGCCATCGC
>JBDKRC010000167.1:0-2854 GCA_039683575.1 Armatimonadia bacterium
GACGGCGAGTGTGGACTTCAGTGGGACGGATAAGATTTTCCTTGCATCCGCTCTTCGCAAGCTTAGCGACGCTTCCAGCGGAATAGTGGTCGAACTTACGACAAATTCAAGCAACTTCAGCGGGACATTTATGCTCGCGGCCCCATCCGCGAACGGGGTAAATAAATTTCGCTTTAGCTCGAAGGGTACGGTTCAGGCCGACGCAGCTACCACAGCCAGTACGTATAGCGCACCGTACGGCGCCATAGTGGCATGTAGTGGGAACATCGGCGGGGCCGCGGCGTCCCTCCGCGTGAATGGCGCAGTAGCGGCCACTAGTAGTGCTGCGCAGGGCACCGGAAAGTTCACCAGTGCGGTTTTGTACATTGGCAGACGAGTGGATGCGACTACGGCATTCAACGGCCGCCTCTACAGTATGATTATCTGCGGTGCCGCCACCCCTGCCGCCACGATCGTTAAAGTCGAGCGTTACCTCAACAGCAAAGCGAGGATCTACTGATGACCACATGGACTCACCGCACCATCATCGTGCCCGATATCGTCGTCGTCCCCGCGCGCATGGCCTGCGAGGCCCTGGCCGGTGCGGGTGGCTCGGGCATGTACTCGGTACCCCTATCCCCCACCGGCGAGCTGCCGACGACGCACTGGATCTCGTCGGGCCTCATTGAGCAGGATTTCGCGGATCTGCTCGCCAGCCCAGACTCCCTGGCCGCCGTCGCCACCGGCGCCGGCCTCGACCCGGCCCCGCTGGTGGCCATCGTCGCCGCAGCGGACATCTCCGACGAGCCGGCCGACGTGGCGATGGCCCGGCTCGGGCTGCAGCTGTGCAACCTGGAGCTCGCCGAATGAAACAGCTCCTCATCGCCATCGACCAACTCGCGAACGCGCTTGTAGGCGGTTACGCCGACGAGACGCTCTCAGCCCGGGCGCACCGGGTCGCAGATGAGGGCGGGCCGGCATGGCCCCAGCGCACGATCAACGCGCTGTTCTTTTGGGAGCGGCAGCACTGCCTGAAGGCATATCAGTCGGAAGTCCAGCGCAGGCAGTTCCCTTCGCGTTATCGCTCTGCACCTGAAGAGTGAATGCAATCTCGGTGCATTAACGAACAAGCCCGGCCAAGCGCCGGGTTTTTCTTTTGGAGTCTCCCATGCTCAAACGCGGTAGCTCCGGGCCTGAAGTGTCGGCCCTTCAATCTCAGCTTGGCATTCCGGCTGACGGCGTATTTGGCCCCGGCACCGAGGCTGCGGTGAGGGCGTTTCAGGCGCAGCGTGGTTTGACGCCCGACGGTATCGCCGGGCCTTCGACCCTTGACGCACTGGCCCCGGCAAAGTCTTTAACCGCTGAGGACTTCGAGGGCGCGGCATCGGCCCTTGCTTCAAGCGTTGCGGCGGTAAAGGCGGTGACTGAGGTCGAATCGCGCGGGAATGGCTTTCTGCCTGACGGTCGGCCCGTGATCCTGTTCGAGCGTCACATCATGCACCGCCGCCTATCCGCTATTGGGCGCGATGCGGTTCTTCTCTCCGGCTATTTGCCCGACGTTATTAACGCGACACCGGGCGGATATTCTGGAGGCATCAAAGAGCACGGTAAGCTTCACCTCGCGCGGCAAATTGACCCGGCTTGTGCAATCGAATCCGCTTCGTGGGGCCTGTTTCAGATCATGGGCTTTCACTGGCAAACGCTGGGTTACGAGTCGGCTGCGGATTTCGAGCGGCTTATGTGCGAGTCGGAAGGGCGGCAATTGGAAGCCTTTGTGCGCTTCGTGATCGTCAATCCTGCCATTCACATGGCGCTGCGAAAGAGCGACTGGGCGGCGTTTGCGAAGGGCTACAACGGCCCCGCTTACGTGAAGAACCAATACGACATTCGACTCGCTACGGCATTTAAGAAACACGGGGGCTGATATGGACTGGAAAGAAGTAGGCAAGAAGGTAGCCGTCGCAGCCCCGGCGCTTGGTATGGCGATGGCGGGGCCGGGCGGTGCCGCTGTCGGTGCGATGGTGGCCGCTGCGTTTGGCGTTGAGGGCAACCCTGATTCCGTCGCGTCTATTGTGTCGTCGCCTGACGCTGCGGTACGCCTGCGGGAGCTTGAGTTGCGCAACGCCGAGGTGCTGGCCTCGCTGGCCGTTCAACAGCTCCAGGCCGAGCTAAACGACGTGCAGAACGCCCGCACCATTCACCGCGATCACTGGATGCCTTCTGCGCTGACGATTGCCCTTGCCGCAATGGTGGCCGGGATGGTGGCTGCGCTGATGCTGATTGACACGCCAAAGAGCAACGAGTCAGTCATCTACCTGATTGCGGGGCAGCTTATCGGGGCATTCGCTACGGCGGTGGCGTATTGGCTTGGCTCTAGCCGGGGCAGCGTCAATAAACAGCGCGCACTGGAGGCTCGGCAGTGACGACGCTCTCTATCCGCACGTTTAGCGGCGAGGTGCCGCGCCTGCCTGCCGACCGGCTGCCGGATGGGTGCGCTCAGTTTGCGCAGAACTGCGATTTCACCCACGGCGAGCTTCGGCCGCTTGCTGGGCTGGGGCCGCACTATTTGACGGGGGAGGGCGCGCAGCCGTGCCGTGCGCTATTCACTGCTGATGGCGAAAAGTTCTTTGCGTGGGATAAGCCGACCCGGGCCTTCCTTGCGCCGACAATTGATGATGTGTGGGGTCGCGTCTATTACAACACCGAGGATGCCGGCCTCAAGGTGTCTCAGCGGTCGGCGATGTACGACAAGACCGCGCAACCTCGCCCGCCTGCCGCTGGATCTAGCTGGAACGTAGGCGTCACACGCCCTAACGGCCTGACCTCTGTTGTAAGCACCGACCTCGCGCTAGACGTGTATGTGCAGACGTTGAAG
>JBDKRC010000168.1:0-18903 GCA_039683575.1 Armatimonadia bacterium
CCAGATCATCCGGCAGCATGTCGAGCACATATCGCCACTCAGTTCCGATAAGCTCGGTGATTTCCATGCTACAAGTGTAGCCGGAACCGGGATGGACGTAAAGAGCTTAAGTTTACGCGTATGCCCCTTCGGGGTCACCGACTATAGCCAGGGGTGCAACCCCTGGTACCACCGCCATACCTCTCCAGGACCCCGAAAGGATCGCCAGACACCGCCGGGGAGCGCTCCGCCAAACCCACACCGTTCCCGCCGTCTGACCCCAACGGGGTCACCGAATATAGCCAGGGGTGAAACCCCTGGTACCATCGCCATACCTCTCCAGGACCCCGAAGGGGTCACCCGCCTTTAGTCCCACAAATAACGTTCATCATAAGCCACCCCCTGCTTCATCAAGAAACTCCGGTACTCTTCCTGGAAACTGATCTCCCGGTGGTGCTCCGCCTGATTGTTGATATATCGGGCAACCTGGTTGAGCCCGTTGACGCTCACGCCGAACATGCCGTAACCGGTCTGCCACGCGAAATTGCCCAGATCCGGGAACGTATCGTGAATCCAACGCGATGACCCGACCTTCAAAAGCTTCACAAGCTGCGCTGGCGGCGTCTCCTTGCCCAGCCCAACTAGAAGGTGTACATGGTCATCAGGTCCGTTGATCGCGACCGGGATACAACCATTCGTGCTCGCGATACCGCCGAGATACTCATGAACCCGAGGCCGAACTCTCTCCGTGAGGTACCGCGCGCGGCTCTTGGTGCCGAAAACAAGGTGCACATGTACACTGAGGAATGACTGCGGCATTCTGCTATCCCCCCTGGCGCGATGGGTGACCTTCCATGCGGTATCTACCCCCTTACAACTCCACCGCCCGCCCCGTCTCCGCCGCCTCCACCATCGCCACCAGCGCCTTCGTTATCTGCAGCCCGTCCTCGCCCGTGATCAGCGGCGTCTCGTCCCGCAGGCAGCAGTTCACGAAATGCTGGAAAGCCTGGTACACAAACCCCACCGGCACTCCCATCACCTCGCCATACAACGTCCCACGGTCGCTTTCCTTGGCATTTGTGGCCATCTGGAAAGTCGGCCGCGCCGGGTCAATGTTGACATACCCCTCAGTGCAGATCAGCTCGAACTTGCTGTCCACCATGTAGGGCATGCTCTCGGGCATGATCCAGCAACTCTCGAAGTTGCCCACGCACCCGTTCTCGAACTCCACCGTAGTCTGGTAGAAATCCGGCGTATCAATCCCCATGCTCTTGAGCTTCACCGACCGCGCCACCGCCGTGACTCGCTTGGCCTCCGACCCAAAGTACCACCGGGCGATGTCATACCGGTGGCAGATCAGCCAGAACGGAAGCTGCGTGTTGGCCGACCATGACAGCATCTTCGTCGGCACATACAGCGTGTTGTTCAGCCGCGCGTAGCAGTACAGCGGGTCGCCCAGCGCTCCCTGATCGAGGCTGTCCTTGGTCTGAGCAAACGAGTGCATCCAGCGGTTGGACCAGTTGACCATCAGCTTCTTGCCCGAAGCCTTCTGCGCCTTCAGAATCGCCTCGGCATCCTCGACAGTCGTCGCCATCGGCTTCTCAAGCAGCACGTGCTTGCCCGCCGCAAACGCCGCCTCCGCCACCTCCCGGTGCAGATGGTCCGGCAGCACCAGCGACACCGCCTCAATCTCCGGCATCGCGAAGAGCTCGTTGTAGTCGGTGAAAGCGTGCCGCGCCCCGTACTGCAGGGCAGCCGCCCGCGCCCGCTCTTCATTCAGATCGCACACCGCCAGCAGCGTAGCATCCGGCGCCACCGCCGCGCACTTGACATGGCTCTCCCCCTGCACCCCAGCGCCAACGACGCCATAGTTCAAATTTCCGGGAGCAAATGCCTCGATCATGATCCCTACCTCCTGCAGTACTCACCAATTCTCTCCCCCATACCCCCGCACCTGCCCCAGGCGCGTCGCCCGTTCCCACCTCTCCCATATAAGCAGGTCCGCGACTCCCGCATTTCGGCCAAAAACTTCTCCGCCTCGCCTCACTCTGACAACTGCTGACTGACAACTGACAACTGACAGTGCTATAATCCGCCCCATGCCTGACCGCTACTACATAGACACCATGGGCTGCCAGATGAACGAGCGGGACTCCGAGACCATTGCCGGAGTGCTCGAAGGGCTCGGACTGGTCGCCACTCAAAGCCCCGATGACGCCCGCGTCGCCGTGCTGAATACCTGCGCCGTCCGCGAAAAGCCCGAGCACAAGGTCTTCTCTCGTCTCGGCGAACTGGCGCGCCTCAAGCAACGCCGGCCGGAGATGGTCATCGCAGTCTGCGGCTGCATGGCCCAGGTGGGCGTGGACGAGATTCGCAAACGGGCGCCCTATGTGGACGTAATCCTCGGCCCCCGCAACCTCAAGTCACTCGGAGAAGCCGTCAAAAACGCTCTCTCTGGCCCTTGCATAACGGTATCCACCGACGTCGGCGAATGCCCTGACGAGAAGCTCCCGGCGGCGCGGACCCCGGGGCTCTCCGCCTTTGTCAACATCACCTACGGCTGTGACAACTTCTGCGCCTACTGCATCGTGCCCTATACCCGCGGCCGCGAGATCAGCCGCCCGGCAGACGAGATCCTCGCCGAAGTCCGCGGCCTCATCGCCGACGGCTACCGCGAGGTAACCCTCCTCGGCCAGAACGTGAACAGCTATCACAGCCCCAGTGAATCCGCTACCGTTGCCTGTAGGAGCGCTCACCAGAGCGCGATCGGGGACTCCATCACCTTCGCCCAACTCCTCCGCCTGGTCGGAGCTGTGGACGGCCTCTGGCGCCTGCGCTTCACCACTTCCCATCCCAAGGACCTCTCCGAAGACCTCCTGCGCGCCATTGCCGAGACCCCTGCCGCCTGCGAGCACCTCCACCTGCCCATCCAGGCGGGCGATGACGTGGTACTGCAGCGCATGGGCCGCCGCTACACCTATGCTCACTACAAAGCGCTCGTGGACCGCGCGCGGGAGATCGTGCCGGGGATCAGCGTGACCACCGACGTCATGGCGGGCTTCCCTGGAGAGACCGAAGAGCAGTTCAACAACACCATGAGAGCCTTCGAGGAGATCCGCTTCGACCAGGCTTTCATGTTCAAGTACAGCGACCGTCCTGGAACGAGAGCGGCGAAGATGTCGGACAAAGTGCCCGAAAAGGTCAAGCAACAACGTCTGCAGCGCCTGGTTGACCTGCAAAACCACGTCGCGCGAGAGATCAACCAGGGACAACTCGGGCAGGTATTCGAGGTGCTGGTGGAGGGACGGGACGAAAAGTCACCCGAGAAGATGCGGGGGCGGACGCGACAGAACAAGCTGATGATCTTCCCCGGCGACGAAAACCTCATCGGGAAGTTGGTCAACGTGCGCGCGGAAGAAGCCTATCTGTGGGGGTTTGTGGGGGTCTCGGAGGGTTAGCGAGCCAGGAAAGCCACAATCTCATGAAACTCAAGATCGTTGCCTGCGGAGTATTGGAGCCTGAACTGGGCCATCTGGCCCGCGAGTCAGCTCACTCGATCACACTTGAGCTCCTCGAAGCCGGCCTCCACGACCAGCCGGACAGGTTGCGCCTCGAGGCTCAGGCCGCCATCGACCGCGCCTCAACAGAGGGCTACGACGCTGTCGTACTCGGCTACGGTCTCTGCGGGCGTGGCACCTCCGGCCTCATCGCCCGCACTATCCCCGTCGTCATCCCCCGTGCCCACGACTGCATGACGCTCTTCATGGGCTCCCGGCAGGCCTACCGCAACCAGTTCACCCGCAACCCCGGCACCTTCTACCTCACCGCGGGCTGGTACGAACACAAGGTCCGCCCGCCCGGCCACGAGCGCGAAAAGCACTACGAATCCTCGCCTGATGTCGAGCAGGACCCCCGCTTCGCCGCCCTCGCCGCCGAGCATGGCGCAGAAGAGGCCAAGTACATCATCCACTTCCAGGATAGCTGGAAGCGCAACTACAGCCGCGCCGCCTACATTGACACCGGCCTCCCCGCTCCCGAAAAGTACGAAAACTACGCCCGGCAGATGGCGCGCGACCTCGGCTGGCAGTACGAGCGCGTCTCCGGCGACCCCCACCTGCTGCGCAAGATGCTGAGCGGCGACTGGGACGAAGCGGAGTTCCTGGTCCTCCAGCCCGGCCAACGCTCGGCCACCAGCGGCGACGAGGGCCTGCTGGCAGCCGTGGACATGGAGCAGCCGCCTGCCACGCCTCCGACCAGCACAAGCGAGACTTCTACGGCCGTACGAGCGGCTTCCAGCCGCGAGGGTGGAGCGCATGGAGCCGGGCTTCCAGCCCGGCGGGTTACGCAACCCGACCACGTCGAAGAGCTTCCCGTGCCCTCATCCCTCGGCACCCTCGGCCTGGGCATCGACGCCGGCGGCACTTACACCGACTGCGTTCTCTACGACCTCACCCACCGTTGCGTGATCTCCAAAGCCAAGGCCATCACCACCCACCACAACCTCAGCGTCGGCATCGCCGAGGGCCTCAGCAAGCTCGTACTGCCCGAGAACACTCGCGTCACCCTCGTCGCCCTCTCCACCACCCTCGCCACCAACTCCATCGTTGAGGGCAAGGGCGGCCGTCCCGGCGCCATCATCATGTCTCCCATCTCCTTCCGCCCCGGCGACCTCAAGTGGCACACGCTCCGCCACGTCTCCGGCGCGATGAGCATTCGCGGCGAGGAACTTGAGCCGCCCAACCGCGAAGAGATCGAGGCCGCGGTACGGAGCCTTCTCGCCGACGGTGTGGACGCTTTCGCCGTCTCCGGCTACGCCAGCGTCCGCAACCCCGAACACGAACTCCTCGTCCGCGACGTCATCGGGCAGCATTGCGACTTCCCCGTCGTCTGCGGCCACGAACTCTCCATGCGACTGGACTACCTCGCCCGCGCCAACACCGCAATCCTCAACGCCCGCCTCCTAAGCGTCATCGGCAATCTGCTGCAGGCCGTCAAAACCTCCCTGGCCGAGATCGGCGTGCAGGCCCCGCTGATGGTAGTCAAAGGCGACGGCTCGCTCATCAACGAGCAGACGGCCCGCGAGCGGCCCGTCGAGACGATCCTCTCCGGCCCTGCGGCCTCGGTCTCCGGTGCCCGCCACCTCACCGACATCACCGAAGGCCTCGTCTTCGACATGGGCGGCACCACCACCGACAGCGCGATGCTCAGCCAGGGCCTCCCCCGCATTCACCCCGAGGGTGCGACCGTGGGCGGCTGGCGCACCAGCGTCGAGGCGGCCGACATCGCCACCATCGGCCTCGGCGGTGACAGTCACATCACCTTCAACGCTGACCGGGAACTGCTGGTCGGCCCGCGGCGCGTGCTACCGGTCTGCTATCTCGCCGCCGAAGCACCCCAGATCAAGGACGCGCTCCGGCGGATGGACCCCAACCTGATCACCAACCGGGGCAACTCCCAGGTGCTCGAGTTCTTCCGCCTTGGGCGTGACCACGAAGACACCCCTCTGGATGACCGCTCGCTGCGGATCATCGAGGCGCTGCAGGACGGGCCGCTCTCGCGGGAGCAACTCGGCCGCAAAATCGGCCTGATCGAGGCCTCGCTGCTGCGGACGGAAGCGCTCGAAGACCTCGGCTTCATCCAGCGCTGCTCGCTCACCCCGACAGACCTTTTGCACGTCACCGGCGAGTTCGCGTCCTGGGACCTCGAAGCAGCCCGAATGGCCTTGAGCGTCTTCGCCGGTCTCTACGGCGTCGATCCCGACACAGTGATCGAGCGCGTACGCGACCAAATCGTGCGGCGTCTCTGTGTGCAGGTCATCCGGCACGTAGCGGGCGACGAACGGGCGCCCGGAGCCAGGGACTACCTGCTGGACGTCGGCCTCTCGGAAGCCTACACCGGCCCGCTCCAGGTTACGCTGACCTACAATGACACCATTGTCGCCTGCGGGGCGCCGGTGCACCCCTTCTTCCCCGAAGTGGCCCGCCGCCTCAATGCCCGTCTGGTCATCCCCCGCCACGCCGAGGTTGCCAACGCCATCGGCGCCGTGGCGAGCGAAGTGGTCGCCCGCGAGACCGCGATCGTCCGTCCCGGAGAGTTGGCGGCGTACGTGGTCCATTCCCGCGCAGGCAAGCGGGAGTATGACAAGCTGGAGACAGCGCTGGAGGCAGCCAAAGCCGAGGCACAGCGCCTGGCAGTGGAACGGGCGGGGCGTTCCGGCGCCGCACAGCCGCAGGTTCGGCTGGACGTGGACGAGCGGCGGGCGCTCCTGGCCGATGGCCAGGAAGAGCTCATTGAAGTCATCGTCGCCGCCACAGCCTCCGGCCGCCCGGAGATCGGGGCAGCAACGTAGGCAGGGGTTCAAGCCCGCGGTCCCGCGGCCGATTTGCGCGAATGCCGAGAATAGGCTATTATGTTATGTTTACGGGTCTCGATTGACATTCCCATTAGTCGTGAGGGTTGAACATGCAGTCGGAAAATCGCGTAGGATTGAGGATTCAGCAGCTCCGGGATCTTCTGAACGTCTCCGTCTCTGATCTGGCCGAGAGGACAGGTCTTGAGGAAGACGTTATCGCCCATATCGAAGGCGGATCTCTCATCCCCTCGCTGACGCCCCTGGTCAAAATCGCCCGTGCCCTTGGCGTACGCCTGGGCACTTTCCTCGATGATGAAGAGCAGACGGCCCCGGTGATCACGCGGGCCAATGAGGCGCCTGATGTCGTGCACTTCTCGGGCAACGGCCTCGGTTCGCTCCAGAGCACCCTGGACTTCTTCTCACTGGCGCGCAACAAGAAGGACCGCCACATGGAGCCCTTCCTGATTGAAGTGCACCCCGCTGCGACCCGCGAATTCCCGCTCTCAAGCCATGAGGGCGAGGAGTTCCTTTACGTGCTATCCGGGGAGATCGAAGTAGCGTACGGCAGGGACCTCCACCGGATCGGAGCCGGCGACAGCGCCTATTATGACTCCATCGTGCCCCATCACGTCCACGCTGCCGCCGATGAGGCAGCGAAAATCCTCGCTGTCGTCTACACACCCGTATAGAGACTCTGTATTGCGAGCATCAACTGTGTTAACCATTGCCATATCCCCCCGTTTCGGAGATGTTGACGGTTTCCGCCACATCAACAACACTCGGCTGCCCGAGTGGTTCGAGTCCGGCCGGATGCCACTGTACCGGATCTTCCAGCCGCAAATGGATCTCGACCAGCTCAACCTGATCATTGCCCGGATCACCGTGGACTTCCAGTCGCAGATGTTCATGCAGCCCGACGTCGAGATCCGCACCTGGATCAAACGCGTTGGCAACTCCTCCTTCACGGTCTACCAGGAAGCGTGGCAGCAGGGACGCCTGGGCGCCAGTGGCGAGACCGTGGTCGTACACTACGACTTCGCCGCCGGCCACTCGCTGCCCATACCCGGCGATATTCGGCCGCTTCTCGAGCAGCATCTCCTACCCGAGGAACAGCAGAACCAAGATGACTAACGAGTACACGCCCAACTACGACGGCTTGTTCACCGATCTGACGCTCGGCGAGTTCTTCGAGCGCGAGGTCGCCGCCCACCCCGACCGCGAGTGCCTCGTCTACGCGGATCGCGACCTGCGCCTCACCTACGCGGAGTTCAACGAGCGGGTCAACCGCCTCGCCAAGGGCCTTCTGTCCATTGGCATCACCAGGGGCGACCACGTCGGCATCTGGGCCCGCAATGTTCCCGACTGGATCACGTTCCTCTACGCCACGGCCAAGATCGGCGCCGTGCTCGTCACCGTCAACACCGCCTACAAGAGCCACGAGGTAGCCTACCTGCTCAAGCAGTCCGACATGAAGTGCCTGGCGCTGGTGGACGGCTTCCGGGACGTCAACTACGTGGACATCATGCACGAGCTCGTGCCCGAACTCCGCCAGTGCGAGCGTGGCCGCCTGCACAGCGAAGAGTTCCCGCACCTCAAAAGCGTTATCTTCGTCGGCCAGGAAAAGCATCGCGGCATGTACAATACCAGCGAGCTGATCCTGCTGGGCAGCCACCTGCCGGATGACGAACTCAAGGCCATCGGGCCGACCCTGCACTGTGACGATGTCGTCAACATGCAGTACACCTCGGGGACCACGGGCTTCCCCAAGGGCGTAATGCTAACCCACCGCAACATCCTCAACAACGGGTACTACATCGGTGAAGGGCAGAAGCTCACCGGCGAAGACCGCGTCTGCCTGCCAGTGCCCTTCTTCCACTGCTTCGGCCTCACTCTCGGACTGATGGCAATCCTCACCCACGGCGCGACTACCATCCCGATCGAGCAGTTTGACCCCGTCCTTACCCTGGCAGCCATCCAGAAGGAACGTTGCACTGCCGTCTACGGCGTCCCGACGATGTTCATCGCTGAGATGTCGCATCCGATGTTCAGCATGTTCGACCTGACCTCACTGCGCACGGGCATCATGGCCGGATCACCTTGTCCCATTGAGGCCATGAAGAAGGTCATGTCCGACATGCACATGACCGAGGTCACGATCTGCTACGGCCTCACCGAAGCCTCCCCGGTGTTCACCCAGACCACCACCGACGATGATGCCGAGCACAAGGCCACCACCATCGGCCGCAAACACCCTCACGTCGAGGTCAAGGTCATCAACCCCGAGACGGGTGAAGAGGTAGGCCCGAACATCCCGGGCGAGATCTGCTGCCGCGGCTACAACCTCATGAAGGGCTACTACAACATGCCCGAGGAGACGGCAAAGGTCCTTGAGAAGGACGGCTGGCTGCACAGCGGAGATCTGGTGACATACGATGAGGATGGCTACTTCAAGATCGTCGGGCGTCTCAAGGACATGATCATCCGCGGCGGCGAGAACATCTACCCCCGCGAGATTGAGGAGTTCCTCTACACCGTGCCCGGAATCAAGGATGCGCAAGTGGTGGGCGTGCCGGATCAGAAGTACGGCGAGGTAGTCGGTGCCTTCGTCACGCTTCACGATGGTGCGGACCTGACGGAGGAAGACGTCCAGGACGCCTGCCGCGCCAGAATGGCCCGCTACAAGGCCCCCCGTTACGTCTTCTTCGTGGACGAGTTCCCCCAGACCGCCAGCGGCAAGATCCAGAAGTTCAAGCTGCGGGAGATGGCGGCCGAGCTAATAGGCGCCCAGAAGCAGGACTTCATCCAGGAATCCGACACCGCCTAGCACCACCACCACGCACGGCATTGATAGTTGATGGCCAACAGCCAATAGCAAGAGGGGCCGGATGCATAGCATCCAGCCCCTTCGTCATTCTGTAGGGCCGGGGCTCGTACCCGGCCGCGCCGTCGCCGCTGCCGTCAGACGCAAGACGTAGGACGTAAGACGCAAAACGCCCCCTCACGCCACCCCCGCCTGCCCATGCTGCATCCTCTCCGCCACAAGCTGCGCAAACTCCGACCGCTGCGAAATGTTCAGCGGCGCCACCCCGAACATCTCGCTATCCTTAAGCTTCTCCACCGCCACCGTCGCCCCGCACGACTGCGCATCCACATACGGGTTGTCTATCTGGGTAATGTCCGCCAGCACCACGCACCTGGTCTTCTCCCCCATGCGCGATAGTGCGGTCGTGGCCTCCAGCTCGGTCGTGTTCTGCATCTCGTCGAGAATCACCCAATACCCATGCAGCGTGCGGCCCCGCAGATACGTGTACGACTCCATCTGGAGTTGCCCGTTATCCCGCATCATCTCCAGGTCCAGGCCATTCCGCCGGTGCATTTGCAGCACGCGCAGGTTGTCAAACACCGGCATCAGCCAGGAGTGGAGCTTCTCGTCCTTATCACCCTTCAGAAAGCCGATGTCACGCCGTCCCACCGGCACGATGGGCTTGATCGCCAGAATGCTCTCATGCTCGCCGCTCTCCAGGTGCTCCAGCCCCGCTGCCAGCGCCAGCAACGTCTTCCCGCCTCCCGCCACCCCCAGGAGCGCCACACACTTCACATCGTCATCCATCAGCAGGTCCAGGGCCATGCGCTGGTAGTCATCAAGCGGCTTCACGCCCTGTATGGCCCGGTGTTTCTCAGGTAACGGCCGCAACAGGCCCTGCTTGTTGCGGCACAGAAACCGCCCCATGTTCTCGTGGCCCTCAAATTCCACATAGCAAAACTCGTTCTGCACCAGCCCCTCCGGTGCAGGCACCGTCCCGGCGTGCAACTGATCTCCGGCCGCGGCGGGCAGGATGATCGCTTCACTGTGCAGGCCCGTGTACCGGTGCTCCCAGTCCTTGATCTTGCTGCGCAGGTAGTCCTCAGCCTGCAGGCCATGGACCGAAGCCTTCAGCCTCAAGCCCAGATCTTTGGAGACCATGATCACTTGCGGGTGCTGCTCGCTAAGCCGCTGGGCGCAGCGGATGATCATGTCGTCGCGCAGTGACTTGGGGATGTCCTCAACGGCCGGAAACTCGGGGTCTTCGGGCATGTAAATGGTGAGAGTGCCCAGACCAGGGCCAAGCGGGGCGTCTACGAGGGTGGAAGAAGCGGCACGGAGGGTCTCGAGGGAGCGGAAGACGGCGTTGGCGGCGGCGCCGCGACCGTTAGGGGCTTTGCGCAGTCCATCTACTTCATGCAGGACAACGTACGGCAGGACGACATCATGTTCGTGAAAGCTATACAGGGCGTTCGGATCGTGGATCAGAACTGACGTATCCAGCACGAACAGCTTCCGGTTCGGTTGTGGCATCATTGGCTCCGTAGGTTCAGATGAGATTCTTCCTGCGGCTTCGGAGCGCGATGGGTGCGAGGGACACCTGCCTTTCTTCGCTGTCTCGGTCTTATGCTACCCATTCGCCAGCCGCCTCACACTCTCCTGCAATGCCTGCACCACAGGTTACTCAACACGCAATAGTCAGCGCCATAGCCCCCTGGAGGTCCACCATGGAGCCACAGCGAAACCCTCCGAACGAATAAGTCCATCGTCGCCGCTGGCTACCAGGCATGACCTCTCCACCGGTCACAGCAGACGACCGCCCCCAGACAGTGCCGGCCGCAAAGGCCCGGTGCGTGCCCGAGGCCGTCAGCCCCCGCGCCGTCATTCTCGGCGTCGTGCTCATCCCCGTCAATGCCTGGTGGCTCGCCCAGATCGAGTATGTCCGCTACTCTGACAATGCCACCACCTCCGCCCTCTTCTTCAACTGCCTCGCGGTCTTGCTCTTCCTGATCGGCCTCAACCACCTCATACGCCTCATCGCGCCGCGGCACGCCTTCTCGCGCGGCGAACTCCTCACCGTATACGCCATGCTCGTCATCGCCAGCGCCCTCGGCGGACATGACCAGCTTCAGATCCTCTTCACCACCATCACCTGGATCTTCCGCAACGCCACCCCGGAGAATGGCTGGGAAAAGGACCTCATGCCTCATCTCCCGGGGCACCTGGTCATGAACGACCCTCGCGCCCTGGAAAGCCTCTACTCCGGCGACAGCACTCTCTACTCCTGGCCCCTTCTCCGCCCCTGGTTGGCCCCGCTCGGCTGGTGGGCGCTCTTCGCTCTCACGCTCGTCTGGACTCTCTACTGCCTCATGGCGATGTTCCGCAAGCAATGGGATCGCGAGCGCCTCAACTACCCCATCGCGGGCGTCCCGCTGCAGATGACCGCCCCGGACGGCGAGCTCTATCACAGCAAGCTCTTCTGGGTCGCGTTCGCGGGCGCGATGCTAATCCAGCTCTGGCGACTGGCCCACAACCTCTGGCCCGCCGTACCCAACCTCAACATCGGTGTCTTCAACTACAGCTTCAAAGCCATGCCCCTCTCCGCCGCCGGAGCCATCCCCCTGTCCTCCTACCCCTTCAGCTACGGTATGGCCTATCTGCTCCCCGTCCAGCTTGCCTTCTCTGTCTGGTTCTTCTTCTGGCTGGCCCGGCTGGAGATGATTCTCACCGCCATGGCCGGCTTCACGCAGTTCCGCCGCTTCCCCTACGTCCAGCAGCAGGGCGTCGGCGCCTACTTCGGCGTCGCCCTCTTCGTGCTGTGGGCCGCCCGGATGCACCTGCGGACCATCTGGCTCCTGGCTTCCGGCCAAAAGCGCAACGAGGGCGAGGACGCCGGCGAACCTCTCCCCTATCCCACCGCCTTCTGGGGCTTCTTCGCGGGAGCCTGCGGCCTCGTCGTCTTCGCCGTGGCAGCGGGCATGAGCCTCCTGACCGCCCTGCTCTACTTCGCCCTCTTCCTCACCATCTCGCTGACCCTCACCCGCCTGCGCGCCGAGCTCGGCCTGCCGACCATCGAACTCTACCAGGTCGGCGCCGATGACATCCTCCAAAACCTCGCCGGCACCCGCGCCTTCACCAGCCGCGATCTCGCGGCAATGAGCCTCTTCTTCTGGCTGCACCGCACTCACCGGCAACTGCCCATGCCCATCCACGGCGACCTCATGCGCCTCGGCGATCAGTCTCCCCTGAACCTGCGCGGCCTCTCCCGCGTGGTCCTGCTCGCCTCCGCCGTGGCCATCGTCGCCGCCTTCTGGGGCATGCTCCACGTCACCTACCAGACCGGCTACGAATCCGCCAAGTTCGTCGGCCCCGCCAAGTGGGCGTTCGGCAACGACCCCTGGCGCAAGCTCCAGCAGGCCTACAGCAGCCCCCGAAGCATCGACTACGGCGCCAGCGGAGCCTACCTCTTCGGTCTAGGCTTCACCCTCTTTCTCGCCGCCATGCGCTCCCAGTTCCTCTGGTGGCCCTTCCACCCCGTCGGCTACCTCGTCTCCGGCAGCTTCGGTCTCTTCCGCCTGTGGCTCCCGATCTTCATCACCTGGACCATCAAGAGCCTGCTCCTGCGCTACGGCGGCCTCGACGCCTACCGCAAGGCCTGGCCCTTCTTCATCGGCCTCATCCTCGGCGAGTTCAGCGGTGCTTTCCTCCGCACCGTCCTGGACCTCGTCTTCACCCTCTATCTACCCCCGTCGTCCGGCGTAGGAGGCCTCTGAGCCCGCGCAGCGAACTCTCTTTCATCATGCGCACGACCTGCTCGCTGCTCTGCCTGGTGGCCGCCTCCGTCGCGCTTGCAGGCGACATCACTTGGACCAACTTCGGTCCCGGCGGCGGCGGCTGGATTCAGTCCCTCGCCTGCGACCCGCGCGACCCCGACCTCCTCTACCTCGGCTGCGACGTCGGCGGTTTCTACCTCTCCCGCGACTTCGGCCAGACCTGGACCATCCGCAACAACGGTCTCGCCGACTACTTCGTCGAGTGCCTCGCCGTCCACCCGCAAAACAGCCAGATACTGCTTCTCGGCACCGAGGGCGGCCTCTACAAGTCCACCGACCAGGGCCTGACGTGGCAGGAGAAACGCCAGGGCTTCCCGGCGCCTACCCGCTACAGCTATTCCGCCCCCATCGGCGCCCTCTGCTTCGACCCAACCCGTCCCGACACCCTCTACGCCGGGATAGGCCGCCCCCGCTTCGGCAAGGACGGCGCTGGCGCGATCTATAGGAGTAACGACTGCGGCGAGACCTGGCAACTCGCCACGCCCCCCGGAACGCTCCCGGACAAGGCCATCGTCAGCGACCTTGAGATGCCCGTCGATGGCTCCTACCTCCTCGCCGCCACCGACTCCGGCCTCTTCCGCAGCGCCGACTCTGCGCGCACGTGGCAGCGCGCTTCCGGCCTCCCCGACCAACCAGTACCCGAACTCGCCATCGCGCCCAGCAACCCCTCGGTCGTCTACTGCACCGTCCGCACCACCGCCCGCGACGCCCAGCCCTGGAACGGTGGCGTCTGGCGCTCCGACGATGGCGGCCAGACCTGGCAACGCCGCAGCGACGGTCTCGCCACCCGCGTCGGCAAGTCCACCGATCACCCCGCGATGACCTCCGGCTACAAGGAGATCGTGGTTGACCCGCATGACGAGAATGCCGTCTATGTCGGCGACACCGCCTGGGTCTCCGCGGGTGTCTACAAAACCACCGACGGCGGCCGCTCCTGGCGCAAAGCCACACAACACGTGGCCCCCGGCAATAACATGGACTACGGCTGGATCAAGCAGTGGGGGCCCACCGTCGAATGCCTCGCGCTCAGCCCGGCCCGTCCCGACCGCCTGCTCTTCGGTACCTCCGGCCACGTCTTCCTCACCGATGACGCCGGCGCGACCTGGCACCAGCGCTACTGCCGCGAACTCCCCGACGGCCGCATTGCGGGCACCGGCCTCGAAGTCACCTGCTTCAACGACGCAATTCCCGACCCGCTCATCCCCGGCCGCGTCTACTGCTGCTACATGGACATCGGCCTGCTCATCAGCGACGACCGTGGCGCCACCTTCCGCACCGCCTATCAGGGCATGAAGTCCAGCGGCAACTGCTTCACCGTCGCCCGCGATCCCGCCGACAAGCAGAAGCTATGGGCCGCCACCGGCCAGTGGGGCCACAACGAGGGCTACATCTGCCGCAGCAGCGACGACGGCGCCACCTGGCAACTCGTCGGCCAGCAATCCTCCGGCCTGCCCTGCGGCCAGGTCCGCTCCCTGCTCGTAGACCCCACCAGCCCCCCCAACCAGCGCCGTCTCTACGCCACCTGCAGCGGCTACGGCGTCTACACCAGCGACAACGACGGCGACACCTGGGCCTGCATGAATGCAAACCTCCCTGAAGCCGCCAAGTCCCCTTGCCGTCTCCTCATGAACCCGCAGAACCCCAAGCACCTCCGCCTGGCCCTCGCCGGCAATCCGGACAAGGGCAGCGGCCTCTACGAAACCCGCGACGGCGGCCAGACCTGGCAGAAGCTCACCCGCGAACCCCTCTTCTGGGACCTCAAGCACCTGATCGCAGACCCGCAGAGCTTCGACACGCTCTACCTCTGCCAGCGCCAGTCCCTCGACCGCACCGGCGGCAAGGAGCGCCTCTTCCAGGGCGGCCTGTTCCGCAGCACCGACGCCGGAGCCACCTGGACCCGCCTGCACGACTTCCACTTCCCGAACTGTCTTGCCGTCAGCCCCCGTGACAACCAGACTCTCTATCTCGCCACCAATGACCATCCCTACCACGACCGCAGCCGCGCCGCCGGCCTCCTCGTGTCGCGCGACGGCGGCAAGACCTGGACCGCGGAAAACGACGGCCTCAGCAACTGGAATCTGATCAGCGTGCAGGTTGACCCACTCGACCCGTCTCGCCTATACATCGGCACCGGCGGCAACAGCGGCTTCGTCGGCATCGATCGGGGCATCCGCTGATCCTGTGCGAGCACCCTTCCGAGCCGTCTGACCCCGAAGGGGGTCACCGATTATAGCCAGGGGTGAAACCCCTGGAACGCGCACCGCCAATGCCTTCTGACCCCAACGGGGTCACCCGCCGTTGGACCCCGAAGAGGTCACCGATTATAGCCAGGGGTGAGACCCCTGGAACACGCACCGCCATCACCTTACTCCCAACGGGGTTCTCCCGCCGCTGGACCCCGAAGGGGTCACCGAGCATAGCCAGGGGTGAAACCCCTGGAACGCGCACCGCCAATGCCTTCTGACCCCAACGGGGTTCTCCCGCCGTTGGACCCCGAAGGGGTCACCGATTATAGCCAGGGGTGAAACCCCTGGAACGCGCACCGCCAATGCTCTCTGACCCCAACGGGGTTCTCCAGTCGTTGGACCCCAAAGGGGTCACCGAGCATAGCCAGGGGTGAAACCCCTGGAACGCGCACCGCCAATGCCTTCTGACCCCAACGGGGTCACCCGCCGTGAAAAACCGCCGCAACCCACCAAGCCCCATCAACCCGGAGTAAGCAAATGTCCACCATCATCGCCCAATACTTCCTCAACCACCGTCTCGACCCTGACGAACTGCGCTGGCAAATGCGCGAGATCGCCGAGCAGGGCTACGATGGCGTCTACGCCCACGCCCGCCCCGGCATGCTCACCCCGTACTTTTCCGCCGACTGGTGGCGCGCCTGTGACACCCTCGTGGAGTGCTGCGAGAGCCTCGGCCTGCAGTTCTGGATCTGGGACGACGACTTCTTCCCCAGCGGCCTCTGCGGGGGCCGCGTCGTCTGGAGCGACCCCTCCCTCGCCGCCCGCGACCTCCGCTTCAAGATCGCCGAATTCGACGGCTCCGGCCCCTTCGAACTCGACCTCGAACCCGGCCTGCTCGTTCGCGCCTATGCCCTCACTCCTGGCGCTCAGGAGGCGACCGACCTCACGCCCTTCACCGGCACTCGCCGCCAGAACTGGCCCTGGCGCAGCCTCCTGCATCGCGCCTACTCCCCCGGCATCAACCCCGTCGGCCCCCCTCACTGGCGCGATGCCCACAAGGACAACCAGTTCTGCATCGTCTGGACGCCCCCGCAGCCCGGCCGCTACACCCTCGTCGGCGTGACCACCGGCGTCTGCTCTGACACCCATCCCGACCTGCTGCGCCCCGAGGGCATCGCCAGCTACCTGAAAATCAACCACGAGGAGTACGCCACCCGCTACGCCGACCGCTTTGGGCGCAGCATCGTCGGCTCTTTCACCGACGAGCCCAGCCCCGGCGCGCTGCTCTTCCCGTGGAGCCCCGGCTTCGACGCCGAGTTCCAGCGCGATCACGGCTACAGCCTCCTCGACCATCTCCCCCACCTCGCCCTCGACCTCGGCGACCGCAGCCCGCTCATCCGCCATCACTACCGCCAGACCCAGCACCGCCTTGTGAAGACCAACTACGTGGACCAGGTCGGCGACTGGCTACACTCACACAACCTCCAGCACGTCGGCCACCTCACCCGCACCGAATGGCTCTGCCTCACCGCCGTCTGGTGGCCGAATGAGATCCGCTGCTACGATGCCATGGACATCCCCATGGCCGACCCCCTCGGCGCTGGCGTCGGCTACGTGGACGCTGCTGCCTACCACACCGGTCTCAAGGTCGTCTCCTCCGCCGCCCATCTCTTCGGCAAGGAGCAAGCCGGCGCCGACTGCTTCGCCGTCATCGGCGACGAAGCCAACCTGCGCGAGCTAAAGTACCTCGCCGACTACCACCTCGCCATGGGCATCAACCATTTTGCCCTCCACGGCCTCAGCTACAGCAACGACGGCCCGCGCAAGGACGAGGTCCCGCCCTCCCTTTCCTACCAGCACACCCAGTGGCAGCAGATGCACGTCTGGCTCGACGACCTCAAGCGCACCGCCGCCGCCCTCACCGGCGGCAAGCACCAGTGCCAGATCGCCATGCTCTACCCCTCCACCAGCCTCTACTGCCAGTCCCGCCCGGATACCGACTGGATGCAGCACCCAGACGAGCCGCTCATCCACAGCGTTTCCGAAACTCTCCTGAGCCACCAGCGTGACTTCGACCTCATTGACGAACTGACCGTGCAGGAGCAAACGGACGCGGAAGGCCGCCTGAACACCCCTGAGCCCTACCAGACCATCATCCTCCCCTACCTCCGCTACCTCGACGCCAACACCGCCGCCGCCCTCGACCGCTTCCAGGGCCACGGCGGGCAAATCATCGCCCTCGGCCGCCGCCCGCAGCTACTGGGCGACCTCAACACGCCCCTGCGCGACTGGCAGACGCCCGCTCTCCATGCCGAACTCACCGCCGACCTCATCTCGACCCTCCCCGGCCCCGACGTCCAGGGCGACGGCGCCCGCGACGTCTTCGTCCTCAGCCGCGAGCGCGACGGCCAGCCTGTCTCGTTCCTCTTCAACCGCAGCACCCAATGGTTCCACGGCACTCTCGACGGCACTAACATCGCCCTCCCGCCGCGTCAGGGCCGCCTCCTCGACGACGCCCGCGAACTCGCCGCCGCACCAGCCAGCGGCACCGCGCTCGACCTCTCCTCCGGTTGGGAAGTCACCTTCCAGCCCAACCACCTCCCGCTCAGCTTCTGGCATGTCCACACCAGCGAACCCAAGCTCAGCGTCGGTCCCACTGGCGGCCAGACCTATGACCTCATGCAGCGCCAGACCGACCCCGCCGGCCCCGGCGAAAACGAGATCATCTACTACTGCCGCTTCATGCTCAGCGGTGAAATCCCCGACGCCCGCCTGGTCAGCGAAGACAGCGCCATCGCCGGAAACTGGCGCCTCTACGTCAATGACGTGGAAATCACCGACTGGCGCCGCGCCCGTGTCTATGACTGCCTCAACCTCGAGGCCGACGTCGCGCACGCCCTCCGCACCGGCACCTCGCCCATGCTCAATCTCGTCAAAATCGTCACCAGCGGCCCCGGTCGCGGCCTGACCGAGCTTCCCTACCTGTACGGTTCCTTCACCGCCCAGTACCGCTACGCCCACCTGTCTTTCCCCTTCGTAGCCGGAGCCGATAGCACTCTCGCCCTGCCCAACCTGCAACCGTGGAACGCCCTCGGCTACCCCACCTTCTCGGGCACCGCCACCTACCGCCGCACTCTCGACGTTCCCGAAGCCGGGACCTACCTCCTCGACCTCGGCCGCGTGGAGGACACGGCTGTCGTCCGCGTCAACGGCACCGAAATCGCCGCCCTCGGCTGGGAGCCCTACCGCTGCCAGATCGCCCTGCCCACAGGCCAGAGCGTCCTCGAGGTCGCCGTATCCAACCCTCCCGCTAACCGCAATCGCGGCGCGAACATGCCCGCCGGCCTTCTCGGCCCCGTTACTCTCACCCGTCTCGGAGCATCCCAATGAGCCTCACGGTCACCGACCGCCTGCAAACCACGCTCTGCGTCATCGGCGGCGGCATGTCCGGCTACTGCGCCGCGCTAACCGCCGCCCGCCACGGTTGCCCAACAGTGCTCATCCACAACCGCCCCGTCTTCGGCGGCTGTGGCAGCACCGAGATGCGCATTCCCTTCTCCGGCGCGGGCAGCCACAACCCCGCCGCCAACGAAACCGGCCTCATCCTCGAACTGCTCACCGAGGAGCGCGCGCAGTCACCCTACCGCGGCGGCGACGGCATGGTCGGGGCCCACTGGGACCTGATCCTCTACGACCGCGTCCGCCGTGAGACCAACCTCACCGCCCTCCTCAACACCCACGTCTACGAGG
>JBDKRC010000169.1:0-25854 GCA_039683575.1 Armatimonadia bacterium
GGGGGTGATACACCCCCCGCCCCGCTTCTCAGTCTGAGCCCGCTGGACCGTCTCCCCGATCCTCGGCAATCTTCCCTGTATGGCAGGTCGCGGGTCACCGTCTGCAGCTTTCCAGAGTCGTCCAGAGCTTCTGCACACTGAGTGAGCCTACTAACATACATGGGTACAGCGCCTCAGTGTTGTGGACAACTAGGTGGAGGGCTGGCGCGGGATGGCATAGGCTGGGCTGGCCGCTGAGCAGGGCCGCGCCGGCCGCCAAAACCGTACACGCCCCACTTGCGCATCATCCAACACAGCCACGAGTGGTCGTTCATGATCCGCAGCACGCGCTTGGGGCTGACTTGCTAGCCCCGCCGATCGGGTTTGCGCGTCACTCGGCGATTGCCATAGGCCGGGCATCCCGTGACGGACTTTCCAATCTCCTCCTCAGCACCAGATCGGCTGCGGTCCGGGGCGCCGGGCGCTGGTAGCACCAACTGCGGGACACGCCGGTCAACTCACAGGCGCGGCTGGCAGGGAGCTCGCCGCGCTCGGCAGTCACGCTTTCGGCCGGAGCAGCGAAGCTGCTCACGGAAGAGAGAGCCAAGCCCGCTTGACGCAGCGCTTGAAGAAGTCGGCCTCCAGTCCGGCGCTGTGCTGCTCGGCGGCACGCAATTGACGGCTGGCTTCCTGGATGGTCGGCCCTACTGGCGTGGCAGCCTGCTGATACGCTTGGCGCCAACGACCGAACAGGTAGCGGCCCAGACGGTACGCGCGGCAGATCTCGACGAGCGTCCGCCCAACGATGAGGCGCTCTTCGACGACCTTGAGCCTGAACTCGGGGGTAGATATACAACGCGTGCTCGCTCGGCTCCTCCTGAGGGCCTATCGTCTTCTTCGATGATGAGCCGAATGCCCCTCCTGCGCCGCGACGGCTGCCCGAATCATGGCGTGCACACTCACACGACCATATAATCACGCAGGAGCTGGAGCGGGCTTCCGACCATTGCCCGGTGATAGCGACATTGGAGTTGATTTGGTGTGCATGGAATTCGGCCTATGCCCCACTCTCCAACTCTCCGCCCCTGAATACCGCAGTCGATCAGGAACGCCCCACAGCCAGCGGTGCGGCCCGAACCGGCGGCACAGGTCCGGCCAGCCGCCAGCATGTGCTGCAGCGTCAGTGCGGGGTTGAACTGTGGCTCGCGACCGTCGGGGGTGACGAACCACGCGGGGGGCAGTTCGGATGTCCCGCGATTTCATGCATTAGCACATCATTGCCGAGGTGCGCGGAGGTTTGCAGGCAGGCACGGTGCCGGACTAACGCGGCGCTAATGTGCCACCGCGTCATCTCGGCCTGCAGGCCCGCCACGTCGGGCACGCGATCCGCAGGGGGCACCAGGCGAGCCCCCACCAACGCGTCGCAGGCGATCAGCCCCCCGCAGGGCGGGAGTTCAGGTCCTGTCATGGCACGTTCGTTTTGCTTCGTTGAGATGCACGATGCGTACCCGTCGGGCTTCCCCGGATTATAGCAACGCCATTGTGTCGCCTCGATTACCAGTGCCGCGATCTTCTCCACCGCCTCGCGCGAGCCTCGCAGCCCCCCCAGTTCAGTCCAAACCGTTGAGTTGCTTGATGATCTCTGAGAGTGTCTCGACGATGGGCAGCTAACCTCCGAGCTTCCCAATCCAGCGGATCATTTCGTCGCGCACTGCGTCGAGGTCGGCCGTGGACATGTTCAGCGTGTCGAGCCACCGGCCCGCCTTTCTGGCCTGCTCCTGCTTCATGGAAGAGCCGGTCTTCGCGCGCTCGATCAACAACAGGAGGGTGGAAGCGTAGCGGAGATCGTCTTGCCCCTCTCGGAAACCCTCCAGCGCCATGGTGCCGACGACGCCATCCACGGTGGGATAGGCAAGGCAGTGATCGCGGTAGGTATCGTCGTCGAAGTCGTTCCACTGCGTGCCTGAGGAGTCCATGAAGCAGTAGGTGCAGGCCCCGTCGTAGTCCAGCCGCCACAGGTACAGGCCGTAGTTGCGGCGGTACAACTCGGGGTCCTCGGCCGGGGTCTGGGGGTTGGCGTAGTTCCAGATCTTGTGGCCGCGCTCATGCCAGCGGGCGGCGTTGTCGGCGGCGGGTTCCCCGGCGCGGTTGAAGAGGTCGAGCAGGTCGCCGACGGCCTCAAACTGCCCGTGGAAGCCCGAGACGATGACCTTGCCCCCGGCTTCGTGCACCGCACCCCAGGCGATGCGCTCGGACTTCAGCGTCTCGCCCCTGGCCTCGTCGATCCCATAGAAGTACACGCCGGTGAAGCCATATTCCGCGGCGATGCGGATGGTCTTGGCGATGTTGGCCTTCAGTTCAGCCAGAGCCGCGGGGTCGGTCGGCGCACCGATGACGGACGAGTCTGCGAAATAGAGCGGGCGCTTGGACATTCCTAGTTCGCGCATGATCTGCAGGTGCCGGCGGAAGAATGGCTCGTCCTTGTAGACGATGCCCGGCGACCAGATCATCGCCGGGGCAACGATGCCATGGTCGTACATTAGCTTCAGCTCGGCGCGGAATTGCTGTTCGGTCTTGAGCTTGTAGCCGATGCCACCCTCGCCGGTTCTGTCCAGCTCGCCCCAGTAGTACAGGCTGCCTGTGAAGGGCTGGGTGAGGTCGTAGTGGGTTAGCGGAGATTGCAGGCGGAAGGGCAGCACCTGCAGCGAGAGCGGGACATTGCCAAGACGCGTGCCAGCGGCGGTGAGGACCACGTTGCCTTGATAAAGGCCGGGCTTTGCGTTGGCCGGCACACTCACGGTGACCCAGACCTGCTTGTTCTGCCCGGCGGGCAGGTCGGCCGGCTGCAAAGTGGCCGCGTCCCTCACCGGGAAGTCCGTCCGCTTCAGGTTGCTGCCCCAGGACTGCTTCGGCGGCGCGGGGTCATCGATCGAGACATAGCGGGTGCCCGTGGGGAAGCTGAGCTTCAATTCGTTGTGTCTGGTCTCAAGGTCCACCCGCACGAGCGAGTCGTCGTGGAGCAGGAGTTCGGGGACGAGGACCTTGTGCTGGCGGTCCTGGGAGACACCACGCGGGGCGGTGCCTGCCTGGTACCAGCACTTGACCCAGCGCACATCGGCAGTGCCCGAGGAGATAGTGCCGCCGGGGCCTTTGAGGTCGGTGACCTTCACCATGGCGGAGGCCACAGCCTCTGTTGCCCACAGGACCAGGCTGGCCGACTCCGTCTCCCCGGCGCAGGCGGTCAGGGAGAGCTTGCCCAGTTGCGCTCCAGGCAGGACCGGGGTGTTGGGTAGAACCATCTGCGAGGAGACAGGCCGGGTGGAATACGCCAGCAGGCGCTGGGTGGTCACGGCCCCATTCCTCAGCCCCGCCGCGGCCTCGGTAAGACGCGCGAGGTAGGTCGCGGGTCTGCCCAGCCGCCGGTCCAGGTCCTTGCTGCCGGGCTCCAACTTCTCGCAGGCAGTAAGATCAGCTGTGATCCCCTGCAATTGCTGGCCAATGACCGCCTGCCAGGCCTTCGCCAGCGGGGTTTGGGGCAAGCCGGACGCGGCGCGGGCGAGTTGCTCGTTCAGCGTGCGGTACTTCGAAGCTCCGCGGCCACCAGCGCGCTCGCCGGGCGGGCGAGGTCCACGACGCGGATATCAGACAGCAGCGAGGTCGTGTTGGCCTTGGGGCTGTGGTGAAACCAGATGGTGATCGCACGGGTGTACTCGGGGAACCAGCCGGAGACGAGGAGCGTGTTCTCGATCCACTGTGGCCCCTCGCGGGACTGCACCTGCCGCGCATAGGGCTTCCCCTGCTTGCCCTCAACGTCGAAGAAGTCGATGCGCAGATAGAGCGGATCGCCGCCCGAGACGAAGCGGGTCTTCCAGCAGACGGCGATAGGATGGCCGGGTGCAACGGAGATGTGCTGCTTGAGGATCAGGTCCTCGTTGTCCTGGTCGGAAGAGGTGACTTTGGCGCACTTACCGCCGTCGGGGTTGTCGGCGAGGCTCCACCCCTGGTCAGCCTTCCAGTTGCCAAGATCGCCATCGAAGCGCTCGCCGAAGAGCACGTCGCCGGGTGGCTCCTTGTCCCACAACCGCGCCATGAGGGCGTTGGCGGCGTCTTCGAGGGTCATCGCTGTGGAGGGGATGGCGGAGAAACAGAGAACCACGCATAGAAGGAAGACCACATACTTCGACATGATATGCATTTGATACCCTCCATTGGGATCGGCCAGAAGCCGCTATCCATGCGGTCTACGCGGTGGCAAGCCTTGTGGGGTCAGTTCGTTGAGCACGGACTCGGCGGCACCCCGCTCCATACCCGATGCAATCCGTATCATAGACATTCGCAGACCGGCTTCTCTCACCTCCTCTGGGTAGTCGCCGAGAGAGCCTCACGGGGGACAGAAGGGGGATGCCCGTACTCCAGGGAACCCTAGCTCCGGAGGTGCCACATGCGTTTGCTGCTCCTGTGTATGGTCGTGGTGTCGGCGGCCGAAGTGGCCGGGGCGGAGTACCCGACGCCACAGCAGGCGGGGTTTCATCACTGCGTGCTGATCTACGAGTGCAAGGTTCGGGGGCCCGAGCAGTTCGCCTACTACGTCGCCAACGACAAGGGCTACCTGTTTGATGCCTTTCTCTTCCTGCACCAGCTCACGAAGAGCGGCAAGTCCACCTTCTATGGTGATATGCAGAAGGCCGACTGGGAGAGCGAACTCGAGACGTGGTTTGCGCCTGGGCGTGACCTGCACGCCCTGGATGAAGCTCTCGAACAGGCGAAGCAGAAGCATGGGCCGGCGCCCAGGCGGCAAGTGATGCTCTCCATCCCCTACCCGAACGCCAAGGTGAAGGACTTCGGGGATGTGGATGGTGACGGGATTGGCGAGAACCTGGCTACCTCAGAGGGGCGGGCAAAGGTCGCGAAGTGGTATATGGAGGCGGCAGCCCGGCGCTTCGCGCAGGCGGGTTTCCGCCATCTGGAGTTCTGGGGCCTGTATTGGATGAATGAGGGAGCGTCCGACGCCGATATAGCGGTAATCCGGCAGTTCTCGGACGCCGTGCATGCAGCAGGCAAGCGGATGCTGTGGATTCCCTGGTACCTGGGGCCGGGCTGGCAGCGCTGGCGGGACATGGGGGTGGATGTGGCGATCATGCAGCCCAACTACGCCTTCCTGACGATCCACCGCGGGAGCATCCAGCGTAACCGGCTCATCGCCAACGCGCGCTTTGCTCGCCAGGAGGGCCTGGGCGTGGAGATCGAGATGCCCATGGGCTGGCGGCTGCCCGGCGGGCCGCTGCTGTTCCGCCACTATCTCCGGGACGGCGCTGCGGATCGTGAAGGCTATCAACAGGCGGCCACCGCCTACTACCTTAACAGCACTACGGTCGAGGAACTGGGCGCTTCCACCGACCCGAGAGAGCAGGCGCTGTACGCGGACCTGTGCGCCTACGTCCAGAACCAGACGGCGGCTGAGCCAGACGTGGCGGTGAAGTGGCTTGTGCGGGGCAAGGCAGCGCCCTGGTTGGGCGACCACCGGCAGGATGAGGGCCACCCCGTCCTGGAGACCGAGGCAACGGTGCCGCGCCGGATGTACGGGACGCTGGAGGTAATGTTCTACGAGCCGGAGGAAGCCTGGCGAGGGACCGTGATCGTGGAGGGGCAGAGCAAGGCGGGTGCCCCGTGGCAGCCGGCGGGTTGGGCGTTGCGGTCCCAGCGGGCCGAGCGCGACGGGCCATGGCAGGCGCTTTCGGTGCCCCTAGCGGGTGTCTGGGAACGGCTGCGGGTGAGGTTCTCCGGCGCCTCTGAGCCGCCGTGCGTCTCCGAGTTGACGCCTCAGCCTCCCCTCTTCGAAGGTGCCGTGCATCTGGCTCAGGAGGCTCCCTACACCTGGAGCGGCCCGGCACAGCCGCTCTACGGTGACAGCGGCGGCGAGCTCACCGATGGCCGCATCCCAGAGACCGGCTTCCCCTCCGGGGAGACAGTGGGCTGGACGGGGCCGCCTGTGACCATCAGCTTCGATCTGCAGGCCCCAACCGAGCTCACACATGCGGAAGTGCATCTCCAGGGCGGTTCCTATGCGGCTGTGAATTGGCCGCGGTCAGCGGTCATGATGGTCAGCGACAAGGAACCGGCCCGGCGAACGGCGGGCCCGGGCGCCCCTCCGAGCAACCTCACGTGGCTGGGGCCCGAACCAGTGGTGATAGACCGCAAGCGCTCGGAGACCGATCTTGATGGCCACCTGACCTTCCGCCCCTCGCGGCCTGTGCGTGGCAGATACGTCGCTTTCGTCATGGAGCCAATAGTGCACCTGATGGTCTCGGAGATCCGCCTCTTCAGCGGCGGACAGAACATCGCCGCTGGCCGAGAGTATGTGCTGCAGCCCCTGCCCAGCCCCAAGCAAGTGCCAGAGAGCTACCCCGATGACGGCCGCAAGCTCACGGACGGACAGATCACGGCCTTTGCTCCGCGGGCGGTAGTAGGCTGGCGCGATGAAGTTGAGCACACTGTGGTAGTGGATCTGCAGGGCCTGTGTCGCGTGGATCAGGTACTGGTCTGGACCATGAGCGGATCGGGCTACGGCATCGTGCCTCTATCCTCGGCCACCGTATCTCTGTCGGCCGACGGGCAAACCTGGCAGGAGGCTGGTACGGCGGAGCCGGCAGTGGTGCCTCCCACCCCCTCCACGCCCTGTGCGTGCACTGTCGACACTAAGGGGCAGATGGCGCGCTATGTGCGAGTGGTGGCAAGACGCGGCGAGGGCTGGGGGATGCTGTCGGAGATCGAGGTGCGTGGCGACCGGGTCAAATAGGATGCCGGGCCTCCAAAGGAGCCCATTTGCGCTGGAACGATGGTGTGAGAAGGGGTGCTGGACACGATCTGAGGTAACTCGTTGCGATGCGCCGCGTGCGCCTGCTGTTTCCCGAAGGGAGAGCGCTTGATGAACAGGTTTGCGGTTGTGCTGATGGTGGTTGCCTCACTGTGTGGCAGTTTCGCCTGGGCTCAGGATTGGTACGGGCCTGTGGACCCGCATCTGGCCGAAGTGGAAACGGACCACAAGGTGCAGGCGGAGTTTGTGACGCCGCACACCGACTGGGGCTCGCCCTGGGCGTCGGGCAAAGCGCGGGTACTGTTCTTCGTCAACGGGCGCGGGACGGCGGCGCGCGAGGTCACCGAGCTTACGCAGCGTTTCGACCTTGAGCCGCAGATGGTGTTCTGGGCGCGGCTGATCGACAGCACGGTCGACGCGTGGCATGGGGGAGAGGAGGGGCTGCAGCGGATAGACCGGCTGCTGGGCGAGAAGTGGGATGCGTTCGTATTCCTGGGCATCCCGGTGGAGAAGCTGAGTTCTGAGCAGCAGTTCAAGCTGCTAGAGCAGGTGGCAAACGGTGCGGGGCTGGTGCTGTCGGGAGTGGATGACAAGCGGGTGCTCAAGCCTTCGAACCAGTTGAAGCCGCTGCCGACGATGCTCGCAGCGGGGCCAGTGGGAGAGGCGTTCAAGCTACGCCAGGGGCGGGGGTTGCGCCTACCGGGCCAGCCGAAGATTGATTACGCACCGGGTTGGGAAGTCACCTACGACTACTGGGCGCAGCGGCTCGGGCGGGGGATTCTGTGGGCGGCCGGCAAGGAGCCGCAAGTGCAGTTGACACTGGAGCAGCGGGAGCCAGAGGTGCAGCGGTTGAGCCTGCCGAGCCCGGAGGTTACGGTGCGATGGAAGGCTCCGGCGAACTGCAATAACCTCCGCTTCGACGTGCGCTTGCGGCGTGAGGATGGCTGGGAAATGGCGCTGCCGCGGGTCGCGGCTGGCACTGTAGAGGGGTCTGCGGCAGTGCAGGTGCCCGTGGTGCGAGCGGGCGGGTATCATCTGGATGTCATTGCCCGAAGCAGCGCCGGAGTGGAGAACTTCGCGAGCGCCACTTTCAGTGTGATCAGCCCCCGGCTGATCGGGGAGGTCAAGCTGGATCAGCCCTGGAGCGAGGTGGGCGGGAAACTGAGCGGTAAGGTGAGCCTGGCCGGGCCGAGCGGCGGGGCCGACGAGCGCCTGATCGTGAGCTTGCTGGATCGAAGGGGGCGGGAGCTGCAGCGCCAGATTGACAGCCCGGTGGCAACACAGGGCAACTTCAGCTTCCCGGTCGCTTCGTGGCTGCCGATGCTGGTGACTGTGCGGGCGACGCTGGTGCAGGGGACGCAGGAAGTGTCGAGCGGGTGGGCGTTTGCGAACGTCACCAAGCGCAACCGGGGGCAGTTCAACTTCTTGATGTGGGACATGCCGACGGGGACGTTGGCGCCGTATGCGGAGGAGAGCCTCGCGCGGCAGAGCGTGTCGCTGCAGCTTGGCTCGGGCGTGCCGGCTCGGTATGTGGCGGCCCAGGACATTGCGTGGGTGCCCTATACGACCGATATCTCGGCGAAGAAGGACGAGCAGGGCGTCATGAAGCCGATGTGCTGGAATGACGAGGCACAGGTGCAGGCGCACGTGGACGGCATTGTCGCCAAGCAGGTCGAGACCAGCCATCACGGGGTGTTTGCGTACTCGCTGGGTGATGAGATTGCGGTGCGTGGGTCGTGCCTGAGCCCGTACTGCCGGGCAGCCTACCAGCGTTATCTGGAGCAGGAGTATGGCAAGATTGGGGCACTGAACCAGTCGTGGGGGACTCAGTATAACAGTTTCGGCGAGGTGGAGTTGTCGAAGCCGGATGATGATGGCGAGAGCGAGGCGTTCCGGGCGGGGAATTTCCCGCGCTGGTTCGACCGGCAGGCTTACCAGTCATACAACTTCTGCAAGCTGTGCGAGCGGTTCCGCGACGGGTTCAGGCGTATCGACCCGCAGTCCATCTGCGGCTTTGAGGGAGCGGGGCGCTTTCAGGACGGCGACGATCTGGATGGGTTTGTGCGGTCCAATACCTTCTGGTCACCATATTCAGGGACGGCTGACGAAGTGTTGCGGTCAATTGCGCCGAGGGATTTCCCGCGCGCGAACTGGATGGGGTACACCAAGGAGGCGGACTCACTGCTGCTGCAATACTGGCGGATGGTGACCCGGGGCTGCGACGCGGTCTGGTGGTGGCGGTGGGAGTGCATTGGCCGCTACCACGGGTGGCTGTCGCCGAACCTCGATCCGTACCCGGCGGTGAAGGAGATACTAAAGGACACGCAGGTGGTGCGTGAGGGGCTGGGCGACCTGCTGCTGAAGTCCGAGATGCTCGACGACAGCGTCGGTGTGATGTTCTCACAGCCGTCGGCATACGCGACCAAGGTGCAGCAGTCGCCGTCGTATGGCAGCTACCAGGGGGAGCATGCCGCGTGGCACAGCACCATCCGGGAGTTGGGGCTCAACTTCCGTTACTTTACCGACCGGCAGATGCGGTTCGGCGAGGCGAAGCTCGAGCGGTTCAAGATCATCATCCTGCCCCAGACGCAGGCGCTGGGGGCGAAGGAGGCAGGGCTGCTGCGGGAATGGGTGCGGGGTGGGGGAGTGCTGGTGGCTGATGTGCGGCCGGGAATCTATGACGGACATGTCAAGCCACTCAGCGCGGGCTCGCTTGATGACGTCTTTGGCGTGAAGCGCATCAAGTTCGATAGCGCGGCGGTGGCGGATGTGAAGATCGACGGGGTGTTGGCAGGCCGCGAGGTGAAGGTGGACGTGGTGAAGGCGCGGGTAGACCCGGGGATCGAGGCAGCGGGCGCCCAGAAGCTCGGACAGGCCGGCGAGACGCCGGTATTCCTGGTGAATAGCTTCGGCAAGGGGAAGGCGATATTGCTTAATCTGAGCATCGGCTCGTATCCGGCGCTCGCCTCAGAGACGACGTCGGAGGCCGCTGCTGAGGCCATCAAGGCCCTCTTTGCCCTCGCGCAGGTTCAGCCGGCGGCCGTTTTGCAAGATGCTTCCGGCCAGCGGCTCCGGAATGTGGAGGTCACCCGTTGGCGCAACGGGGATACCGAACTGGTGTCGGTGTTCCGGCAGAAGGGTATCGCGCAGCCCGCCCGGATGACGCTCAGCGGGGGCCAGCGCCTCTATGATCTGAAGGGTCGCAAGGATCTGGGGCAGAAGGGCAGCTACGAATTGCAGATTACGCCTTCGCGGGCGCAGTTCTTCGCGCTCTCGGCCCAACCCGCCTCGGCGGTCGTGGTCGAACCGCTACCGACGGCCCAGGTGCAGGTGCAGCCAACCGTGGCACCCGGTGGGTTGATGCGGGTGTGGGTCAGCTTCCCGAAGGCCAGCGGCACGCTGGCCGCGTATCTGCGCGTCAAGCAGCCCAATGGGCAGCCGGCGGAGTGGCTCGACCAGGTCATCGTCGCAGGGGCCAAGCCGGTGACGGTGGACTTGCCGGTAGCCTTCAACGATCCGCAGGGCCTCTGGACCATCAGCGCGACCGAATTGTGCAGCAACCGCACCGCGACCTGCCGGTTCGCGGTCAGGCAGGGGAAATAGCATGACAAGCAGAGCATTGATCGTGTGGGCGGCGGTACTGCTGGCCGTGGGGGCACAGGCTGCCGACGACTTTGCGATCAGGGTCTATCCCGTCCCAAAGGCGGAGGGCAAGCTGACGCTCGACGGGGAACTCGCGGAGGCGGCGTGGCAGGCGGCGCCGCTGGTCTCGGGGTTCACGGGCTATGAAGATAACAAATTAGGAGAGGTGCAGACGGGATTTCGGCTGCTCTACGACGAGCAGTACCTGTACTTCGGGATTCATTGCGATGAGCCCAACATGGCAAGACTGCAGCCCTTGCGCGTGCCGCGCGATGAGCATGGCATCTTCCGCACTGAGATGATAGAGCTGTTCCTTGACCCGGGGCATTCGCACGATCTGTACTACCAGTTGGCGTTCAACGTCACTGGCAGCCTCTATGATGGTGAACGCGAGAACGTCCAATGGAACAGCGAGGCCGTCGTGGCTACTCATCTGGGGAAAGACTTCTGGTCGGTGGAGCTGGCCATGCCTTGGAGCAGGCTCGGTGGGGCAGCAACCGCTGGGCGGATGTTGGGGTTCAATGTGAACCGCACCCGGCACCTGGGGACGGGGAGTGAGTACATGACCTGGACGCAGGTGCAGGGAGCTTTCCATGACCCCATACGTTTCGCCCACCTGGTGCTGTCGGGGACGCCGGCGATGATCGGGAAGCTTGGCGCGGAACTGCGCAAGGGTGACCGCAGCGGGCCAATTCAGGTATACAGCGCCGAAGGCTTTTCGCAGCAATCCTACAGTCAACTGGCCGCCGCGGCGCTTGCTGACCTCGACGGGCTGGTCAACGGGCTCGCGACCGTGGCGGCGCAGGAGAAGAGCGCTGCGGCGGCGACGGAACTGGGCCGGCGCGTGGCTGAGCACCGGGCGCAGGTGGGGCAGTTCCGCAAGCGGGCGGAGGGGAAGCTGGACGGAGCGGCCTGGAGCCGCCTGGAGGTGGAGATGCAGAAGATGAAGGTGCTGCTGAGCACAGTCGTCTGGGACGCGCGGCTCAGCGCCTTGCTCAGTGGTTTCTGAACGCAAGTCCGAACAACTGTCGTGTGGAAGGCCGCGATAGACTTAGCTGATAGGCGTGCACTAACAGCAGGAGGGAAATGTCATGCGCAGGGGTTTCACACTTATCGAACTGTTGGTGGTCATCGCGATCATCGCCATTCTGGCGGCGATCCTCTTCCCGGTCTTTGCCAAGGCCCGCGAGAAGGCCCGGCAAAGCAGTTGTCTGAGCAACTGCAAGCAGATCGGGCTCGGGTTCCTGGCCTATAGTCAGGATTACGACGAGAGGATTGCGGGCTGCTACATCGGGGCGTGGCGAGGATCGTTTTGGAGCGCCACCAACCCCAATGGCAATCTGCGGTGGTTCCAGGTCATTGATCCATATATCAAGAACAGCCAGATATGGATCTGTCCGTCCCGTTCTAACCTTGCGCTGGGATATGGCGTTAACCGCATTGTGGCGCCGGAGGACGTCAACCCCAAGTCCCTGGGCCAGTTCGACGCGCCCGCCAACATCATTGTGGTTGGGGAAGGGCCTAACACGGCGGCCTGCATGCATCCGCGGCACTGCGCGACGTACCCATGCTGCATGGTTGTGGACCCGCACAACGAGGGCGGCAACTACGTGTTTCTCGACGGCCACGCCAAATGGATGAAGTCGGAGAGCACGAAGGGCCTGTGGGGTGGCTGCCACGGCTGGTAGCGCGGGGGAGACGGCAGAAGAAGGGACAGAACATGAAACGGCACTGGCTGATAGCTGCGGCGGTTATGATGGGGCTTGTGGCGTCGCCCCTGTGGGCGCAGACGGCCCCTGCGAAGGTGCAGGTATGGGATCGTGGGGCCACCACTTCCATCGCAGGGCCGGGTGCGCCCGCGCATGTTGTGGGCCTGCCGCGGACGATGCATGACATTTCGCTCAATACCGGCGTGAAGACCTATGGGCTGCGTTATGTGGTCAGCACAAACCCGAAGGAGCCGGGGCGG
This sequence comes from Armatimonadia bacterium, assembly GCA_039683575.1. GTDB lineage: Bacteria > Armatimonadota > Zipacnadia > Zipacnadales > UBA11051 > JAJFUB01. Next base: position 12,405 of record JBDKRC010000169.1, read on the forward strand.
GCGATACCCGGCGAGGGTTACATCGGCATGCCACAGCCCACGGACGCCAACTGGTATGGCGGAGGGTTCTTTGACCTGAAGCTTAACGGGAAGTCGATCGGCCCCACACTGGTCAAGGTCTTCAGCGGCCGCGCGGTCAGCGATCGCGGGTATGTGGATTACGTATTCGATGACCCGCAGGCGGTGGTGCGGTTGCGGTTCGTGGCCCTGGCGGGAGGGGATTGTCTGTACGCGCAGTTGCTGCTGGAACCGAAGGTGGAGGTCAAGCAGGCGAGCGTGTCGCTCCGCTGTTATCCGTCGGGCTTTGTGAGCCGCAGTAACGGGTCAGAGCGGCATGTGTTGACCCCGGCGCGAGACTTGAGAGCGGGCGCGGGGGGGGCGCTGGACGTGAGCACGGAGTACTGGCTGAACTACTATGACGCGGTCTACGATCAGGGAGCGATTACGCCCGCAGCGACCGGGCTGGGCTCGTGCGCGGCACTCTGGGTGCCCAGTCAGATCAGCGAAGGTGCAGTCAGCGTGGGCGACTATGCGGTGGAGACGACGCTGCAACTCAAGCCTGTGCTGCGTGACTTCCGGTTCATCTTCTTTGATCATGCAGGGACGCCTAATGCGGCGGCCCAGGCTGCCCTGCGGGCAGGGGCGCCGCAGTTGCTGGCGCAGTTGGCGACGATGGTGTTTGCGGACAGTTCCGTGACCGAGTGGCCGCTGACGGAGAAGCTAACGGAGACGCGACGGCTGCTGGCGGCATTGCCGGGGGATGAGGCCCAGGCGGCGCGGTACAGTGAGTGGCAGCGGGAGCTAGAGACGCAACTGCCGCTGGTCAAGCGAAGTGGGGGACAGGGGGCGATCATGGCAGAGGCGGCAGCGCTGAAGACCGTCACGGAATGGGACAAGAGCCTGCCGGAACTGCGGTTGCAGGCGCTATTGGGGACGTTCTGAGCCGTTAGGCAGTGCTTTCTACTGTCCGCCACGCTGCGGAGGTCACCTCAGCGGGCCGCGGGCCTCACCCAGACCACCGCGAAGTCAAGCGACTTCATTTCCGGCAGGTCCAGCTTGCCGTCGGCGATGTCCACGCGCCTGCTTGTCATCACTTCCTGCGCGACGAGCGCCTGCGCCAGTCTGAGCGCGGCCAGGTCAAGCTTCACCTGCGGCTGCCTTGGCGTTCGACCGAGGTTCGAGATGATGGCGATGGCGCCGAGCCCAGGGCGGTTGTAGAGGCTGACCTTTACGTCCGGTGAGCCCGTCGTCACGTATCGTTGGTTCTCCCAGTACGGCAGCCAGATCGCCTCGTGCTTGCCGAACTGGTCGAAGGTCTTCCACAGCTTGCCGAGGGTGCCGAGGTCGCCACGAATCGGCACGTCATGCAGCAGTGTGAAGGCGAAGGCCTCCTTGGCAGTATAGGCTTTGCCGGTGCACAGGAACTCGGCCGGGACTCCCCAGTTGTGACCCATGAACTCGGCTCGGAAGGCATCGAGTGGCAGCACATCCAGCGCGAACCGACCGCGATCAGTCCCCTGGAACTGCTCCCCGTCCCAGTAGCTGTTCGCGAACGAAAGGGTCGGGATGGTCATGCAGGTTGACTGGTGGACATTGACGAGGCCCTTGGGGTTGTGGCGCAGGACAATCGTCTGGATGCGCTTCATGGCGCGGCGCACAGCGAAGATTGGGTACGTGGGGCCGATGGTGCCATCGGGGCGCACATAGCCACAGCCGTGGTGAGTGTTGGTGCAGGCAAACGGCTCCGAAGTGCCGTCCAGATACACTCCATCGTTTCCGTATTCCGTTAGTTGCTTGTCCAGGCCATCGAGCAGGAAGCTCTGCCACGGGCTGTTCAGGCAGACCATGTAGTCCCACTGCTCGGGCGAACGGTGGTAGTCTCCCGTGCGCGGCGCGACCAGGCACTCGTCATGGTAGTTGTCCCACTCTGGCGCGGTGTTCGCCATCAGGTAGCCGTAATACAATAGCAACTGCAGTTTGGCTTCATGGCAGGCCTTCACTAGGCTGTGCAGCTGTTCTCCGTGGGTGGTAGTCGGGTAGTTCTGCAGGTCTGTCCAGTGTTCGTGGAATACCACGTTGCGCACGCCGGTCTCGCGCAGGTAGTCGAGGTAGGTCATCGCCCGCGCGGACGCCGGGGCCAGCAGTGCCTGACCGAACTTGCCGGGGCCGAAGACGCCCCCACTGGGGACGCCCCCGCTGCCCTTGACTGGATGCGTGGCAAGGCCGCCGTTGGGGGTGAAGGTGTCGGTGAACCGGTCCAGCAGCAGCGTCTGCTCATCCGCAACGGGTGGCCGGGTCAGATCGAAGCTGGCACGGGCCACTGAAGAGAGGCGTAGTTCGGCAAAGTCCATCTCTGAGGGCGCGTCACCCAGGGAGATGAAGCCCTTCTCCGTGCTGCCTGCTACCAATCCCTGCCTTGGCTTCTCGGCGACCAGCTTTCCATCCATGTACAAGCGGATGGCCTCTCCCCAGGTAAAGGCCAGATGGTGCCACTCGTCCTGCTGCCACTCGGTGCGGTGATCGTCCATCCAGTCGATTTTTCCGCCCTGGCGGGTGAAGAAGCGCATGCCGCGGGCGTCGATGTTCCAGTAATAGTAGACCTGGTCGCCATTGCCCAGATCAATATTCAGGAAGTTGCGGTTGAGCATCCCGCGCGAGGGGACGTCCGCGCCTGCCTGGGCGTTGGGGTCGAAATGCGGCCTCACCCAGCACTCGAAAGAGCCCTGCTTGAGGTCGAGATTGCCCTGCGCCGGGTAGAGGATGCTAGTGTTGGGGTGGTACGGGTACTTCTCCATGCCGTAATTGCCGGCGTGCACATACCGGTAGTCCCACACATCCGGCTGCATCGGCTTGACTGGGGTGGCCATGAAGCCGAAGGTGTAGTCCAGTGGCGCCTTGACCTCGGTGGGCTGCCCAATGAGGCTAATGCGCAGCCGGACGACCTTGCCATCGGGGGTAATGCTGACCACTTTGGCCGCGTCAGGGTTGAAGAAGTTGCGGTCGGATTCGGCGAACCAACAGAAGCCACGCCACTCGTCCCCCAGCCAGTACGTCGGCTTGAACGGCCCCTGAAAGCCGTTCGCAGGCAGAGCGGAGGCGTTGTAGGCGCTGCCCCACCCGCCCGGCCAGAAGTACATGTACTTCGCGTACTCGGCCTTGATCGGGACCTCCAACGACAGCGAGTCCACCTGTGTCGCGCCCCGCGGCTTCAGTCGGAAATCCGTGCGGATCATGCCGTCATACTCGACGCTCACCTTACCCTCGCAGGACAGCCCGCCTGCCTGCGCCGCACAGTCGAACGTGGACAGGGACGCCTTGTTGGCGGTGCAGCGGGCGGGCTTCCCGGTCCAGATTAGGGCCTTTCCGCCGACGCGGCCCGTCAGCGTCACTGGCCCCGCCAGTACCTCAGTCCCGCGAGTGACCACCGACGCGGGGAAGGGGAGCGGCCCGAAGCTGTACGTGCGGCCCCACGGCGACACCTTGCTGCCAGCGGCCTTCAGGGCAGTCCATGGCGGCAGGACCTCGTCAGTGACGCCCGCTGAACTGTCGAGCCACGTCGGACGGACCGGCTTATCGAGCGCAACGATGCTGCTGGCCAGGGCCACGCCCGCCTTGTCGAGGGTATCGGTGCGCAGCGTGTACTTCCCCGGCACCAGCTTCGTGGTCGAGAGCGTTACCGCGCCGCGGCCGTCCGCGCCCACGGGCACCTCCGCCGCGCCAATCTGACTGCCCTGTGCGTCGAGTAAGGCTAACTTCACCTGCGCCGTCTGCAAACGCGACGCGTCCACCTTCACCACCAACTGCCCCTGGATCCAGTACTTCTCCACCTCAACTTGCAGTGGCGGCAGGATCTCAACCGTGGCCCGCTGTGCGAGAAGGAGGGGCGTGCCCGTCATTCCGGTGACTTCCGCCCGCAACTGGTACTCGCCGGGCCGCTGCCGCCCCTCGGCTATCGGTATGGCCACAGTAAGGTCAGCGTCTGGGCCGAGAACCCCAGATGCTTCGCCCACTTGCCGTGCCCCCGGCATTTCGCTGAGGACGACTCGTCCCTTGACCTGGCCATTTGAGTGGCCGGAGAACTCCAGTCTGCCCTCCGGCAGCACGCGCGGGCCCGCGAGTTGGAAACCGGGTGCCTTCGCGGAGAAGACCAGTTCGCCGAAGCTGGCGGACTGATGTAGGTTGCCCACGATCGGCGCCCACGTGGCCAGGAAGCTGCTTGGCGTTTTGCAGTCCCAGGCGAAGTTCGCACGCCACGTTTGGCCATCCGCCGCGGTCGCTTTGAGCGTGGACAGCGGGATGGCCATCTCCAGCGACCAGAAGCCTTGTCCGACAAACGTCGCCGAACTCCACTCGCCGTTCCAGCCGGCGTTCTGGCGCTCGCCATCGTATCGGGCATTGGCGGCGTTGACGATGAACTGGTGATAGACGCTCGCGTCGCCGCCGCTGGCCAGGAAGACCTCCAGCGCGTCATCCTGCCACAACGCCCCGTCGCGGTCTTTCACAAGCCTCGCCGGGGCCTTCCCCTCGGGCAGCGGGAACCGGGCGCCCACGAGAAAGCTCTGTCCATCGCAGGCCAGGTAGATGACGGGTTGCTCCGGCACGAGCTTGCCCTTGACCGTGAACATGCCGAGGCCAACAGCCTGGTCCCATTCACCAGGCGCCAGCTTGCCGTCAATGACGGGCGCCTGTCGCATGAGGGGCACTGTTGCCAGCGGCACCACCTGGGCGGGCACGGCATAGGCCAGGGGCACCAGGACAACAACCAACAGCAAACAAGCGGGGCACAGGCGGTTGCGCATAATGGCCTCCAAGCGGCAAATGGCTCAACCCAGGTGGGGATCAATAGTAGCGGCTGTCGTGGCCGCGCCGGACCATCCGAAGAGGAGCAAGCTCTTCAGCCCGCAGTCGCGGACCTTACGGTGTCATCTCACTGGAACATGAACGGGAAGTATACCGGCCAGTCTTCCTCCCGCAGGTCTCGGCCGTACTGGGAGATCATGATCGACTCGGCGCAGCGTACCTGGCTTCCGCGCTCCTGGCCGTAGCACTTCACCAGGGCCTCCCGGCAGGCGTCGGCCACTCCCTCGTAGCGTGCGCGCAGGCGCTGGGAGAGATGGGCTCGCCGGCCCGCATCGTCCTGGGGATAGCTGTCGAAGGCACCGGTCTCGTAGACCAGCCACTCATGGACCTGCGAGACATGGCAATCGAGCATGTCGATCTTGCGTTCCATGACTGCATCAATGTCGATGGCCACTGTCGCGCGATAGGGCGTCGGGTCGGTGAAGGCATCGAACAGATAGCCCACCACCGGCGCCCGCTGCAGAGGAGGTGTGAGCGGACAGACATTGGGCACCGTGACGGTGTAGGCCGCATCCTGCACCAGCACCCCGACGGCGCGGTGGTCTTGATGGTAGTCGTTGGCACGGTGGCACAGAACCAGATCGGCCTGGGCCTCGCGCATGATCTGGATCACGAGCCTGCGGTTTGGTACCGACACCTCCAGCTCGCAATCGTGGATGTCCACAATATCATACCGGACGTCGGCGACACGCGCCGCAGCCTGTGCCTCAGCATATCGCCGCCGCGCCAGCGGGCCGCCTCCTTCGCAGTAGTGGCCGCCGTCGCCGTTGCACATCGAGACAAAGCGGACCTCGTGTCCCAGCGCGCGGTAGAGCATCGCCGCCCCACCAAAACGGAAATCACAATCATCGGGGTGCGCGCCAAAGACCAGGATGCTGAGCTTGCCGTCATCTGTCATCAGGGGTTACTCCTCCGCGTAGAGGCTGTTGGTAGCCTGCAGGGACTGAGAAGCCCCTCAGGCCGCAGTTACCGGGTCTCTCACCCGCACAATCACTTCGTCGTCCAGCCCAGTCGTCCTCCCCGCACGTTGTGGCATTTGCTTCTCCGTAGCCAAGCTCCCGCACGCTGAATCGTAGGGCCCGCAGGGCAGGTGCGGCGGCATCCCCAGGGGAAGTGGACCACTGTCCACCATACTCTACATACGTTTCTGCCACCCACCCAGGAAGAAGGCCTCACTCCATGCAACACAAACGTCCGCTCGGCGTCAGTACGTCACTATTTCGCAGCACCCTGGGCCCCGATTCGGAGCTGGAAGGCATCCGCGCGCTGCAGGGGACACCCATCAGCCACATCGAGTATTTCTGCGACGATGGCACCCGTAACCACACCAATCATCAGCATATCGCCGCGGTGAAGCAGGCCGCCGCCGACTGTGGCGTCACCATCTGGAGCTGCCACGCGCCGTTCGGCACCACGGATATCTCCGACGCCGATGAGCGCGTGCGGCTCAATTCGGTGCAGAGCGTCATCGAAACGTTGGACGCAGCAGTGGAACTGTCGGCGGGGAGAGTGGTCCTGCACGGCAGCCGCGAGCCGATCGCCGACGAGGAGCGCCAGCACCGCCTGGGGCAGTGCCTTCGCAGCCTCGACGCGCTGTGCAAGCAGGCTTCACAGCGCGGCCTCGCGTTGGCTCTGGAACTCCTGCCCCGCACGTGCCTTGGCAACCGCAGCGCTGAGATGCAGAGGATCCTGGACACCACGGACGGCGACCTGCGAGTGTGCTTCGATGTGAACCACATCACGCTGTACGAGGGCGCCCGCGAGGCCTTGAATGCTCTGGGAGGCCGCATCGAGACTCTGCACATCTCCGACCACGACGGGGTGGACGAGCGCCACTGGATCCCGGGCAGGGGGATTGTGGATTGGCCTGATTTCGTGACGGGCCTTGGTGAAATTGGCTACAAAGGCTGTCTGATGCACGAAGCGCGAGACGCAGAGTTGGACCTCGCGGGGAATCTGGAGGCGATTTGGGAGGCGGCAGCTAGGCACCTGGCGTGATCATGGACAACTTGGCTACCCTCCGGCACCCCGAGGTCCCTCTGCCGGCCATCGAGGACCTGCCGCTTCCCGATCCCATCAGCCATATCATGCTGCATCGTGGAGGCTCTGACTTCGCCTTTCTGCACGAGAGCTGCATCGTGCGCCACGCCCGTACTGCAGGTTGCGCAATTGCCAGTAGCTGCTTCTGGCCCCAGCAACTCCCCGCACGTGCCGCGTTCCACCGTTTCAGAGCGTCAGGTCAATACTTGAACAAGTTGCCAGCATCATCGCGGCAGTCGCCGCCCCTATCGTGGGGTTAGGTGCAGGACCCTGATCTCGCCGGGCTCCAGCGACAGCGCCAAGGGTTTGGTGGGATCGTAGGGCTTGTTCGTCTCGTATTCCGCCAGGCGGTTCGCGCCACGCAGTTCCTTCAACGTTAGTGTCACCTGTCGGGGGGCTGTGGTCGGGTTCATGGCGATGATCAGTCGCTCTTGGCCCTTCGTAAGCACCGCCAGACTGCTTTCATCCTGCGCGGGCTCGGCTACCACCAGTTCATCGCGACGTTGGAAGTCTGTGAAGAAGTCCTCAAAGTCGGCCACCAGCGCCGATACCCAGCCGATTCCCCAGTAGCCCCCGCCGTCCAGCACCGGCAGATACCAGATCAGGAAGCCGCCACCATTGGTGTCTAGTACGGTGCGAAGCAGGCTGGCGCGCCACTGCGCCGGCGACGGGTACGGCCGCTCGGCCTGGAAACGCTGCTCGACGTACATATACCCCCCCGTGAACGGCACGTCGCCCAGGCTCTGCAACATCCGCTGGAGCGAGGCGCGGTCGCCATTGTAGCCGGCAATGGCCCAATCCAAGTGCGGGCGCATCAGTTCCCAGTCCACGCCGTAGAGCGACCGCGTGCGGTCATTCTGGTAGCCGCTGTACACGCTGAAGGGTATGTTGGGGTTGGCGGTCTTGCAGGCCTCGCCGATGATACCGGCCATGCGGGCATTTTGCAGGCAGCGGAAGGAGACCCACTGCGCCTCGTACTTTGCCCAGATCTGATCAGGCGAGGGTACCGCAGCCAGCTTCGCCCAGGTTGCGAAGGCCTTGCGGCAGCGCTCGCAGAGGCAGACGGAGGCCGGGTAGTTTGAAGGGAACTCGTGGTCCCAGTCCACGTGCTCATACGGATTGGCCCGCAGCCGGGTGATGAGCCACTCGCGCAGCTTGGGGATGAATTCATTCTCCGTGTCGAGCAGGATGGTCGGGCAGATCTGGGTGGGGCTCTTGGCGCCGTTCCTTTGCAACGCTGCGTGGTCTGGGTGGCGCGTCAGGTACTCGTTGTCGACCGGGCTCTGCGAGAAGGCGTTGCGGTCAATGGCCCAGACAAACTTCATGCCCTGCGGCTTCAGCAGGTCCGCCAGGGCGCTTTGGTTTGACCCCCACAGCCAGTTGGCTCCAGAGCCGCGCACCATTTCAGCATTCGCCTTCCAGAACTCCGGGCTCTCATAGGCCGCGCTGTCGTAACAGATGATGATCGGCACGCGCTTAGGGGCGCGGTTCGGGAGCGCGGAAAGGACGTTCAGCGTGCTCTCGCGCTCGGCTTCAACCACGTGACCGTCGAGAGCCTCATAGTGTGAGTACACCTTCAGTTCATCTTCTCGCGGTGAGCCCACGTCTGCCAGCAGAGCCGCCCGCGCAACGTCGCCCTTGGCGACGATGCTCTCGCCTTTGGCGCGCATGCGAACGACGTAGCGGGTATTAGGCTTGACTTGAATGGTCGGCGTACTGACCCACAGCCCGGCCTGCGCGGCTTGTTGCTCGGGAGTCCCGGTCAACCTGCAGGCGCGGTTCTCCTGCCCGTCTCGCTGGTAGGTCGTGAGGTTGGGCTTGCCTTTCCAACCATCACCCTCGAAATCGCCCTGGGGCACCAGATTGGCTGTCGTGCCCTTCTCGGCAAGGCTGAGGTCGTCATACCAGCAGGTGCCGGAGATGCCGCGGCCCTGCCACTTCAGGCACAGGACCCCCACGAGATCGGCAAACCGCGGAGAGGTCAGCTCGACCGTAAAGTCGCGCCAGTCGAAGTTGCCGCCGAGCGATAGGGCAGAGACATACTGGGCGCTGGTGCCATCCTTGGACTTCCAGACGAGTTCGAGTGTGTAGCCGCCGGTGAGAGTGCCGATTGGTTCGAGCGCATAGCGAGTGTAGTCGCGACCATCGCGGCGCAGGCGTTCGGAGCGCAGGGGCTTGAGTTGCGCACCATCAAGGTTGTCCGACCCCACGATGCGCAGCGGGGCGGGCACGTCGAGATAGTAGGTGTAGTCCGCCGGAGTGACGCCGACGGTGCCCAGGAGCGGCTTAACGAACATGCGGCTGCCGCGCGGGAGGTTCAGATCGGACTGCATCGGCCAGAAGCGTTCCCGCCGGTCGGACAGGGCGATGACCCGCCGCAGGCTGATCTGGGTGCCAGGGGGCAGCTTCACCTGGCTCGCCTTGCCACCAGTCAGCGCCGACCACGGCTCAGCATCAAACCCCGCCTGTTCCCATCCCTCGGCTGGCTGGGCCGACCAGCGCCAGCCCCTGTCGAAGCCGAACGTCTGCGAGCCGCAGCGCAGGCTGCCGGTGAGCGCCGCGCCGCCGGGCGCGGTCAGAGCCAGCACGTTTTCGCCGGCGGAGAGCGTGGCTTGCACGGCCGTCTTCTTGCCCGGCTGCAAGCGCGCGATCTCCTGGCCGTTGCGCAACAGCAGGCCCTGCCCGCCGGTCAGCGTGAGTTCGCCCGCCAGTTCCAGGAGCGTGCCGGACTGGGCAAACCAGGGAGAGCGGTAGATGATAGCACCGTCAGCCAGAGCCACCTCGTACTGGACCGAGGCGGACTTGAGTTGCGGCGCGACGGGGTAGGGGAGGGTTAGTGCCCGCGCGCCTGCTGCCGCCGAGGCTTTGGCTTGCGCCTGGCCCCCATTCTTAAGGATGACGGTAGCCTGGAGAGCGGGTGAGCCCTCCGGGAGCTCCAGACGCAGTGAGGGCGCTGCCGCTCCCAGGTCTGCCACATTCGCCAGCCGCACCGAGGCCGTGGTCTCGGCCAGGATCATCGTGCCGAACTGTTCGGGGGCGTGATAGGCGCCTTGCAGGCCGCACCAGGTGCTGCTCTCGCCGAGCGGGTGTTGGTTGCGACAGACGTTGAAGGTCCAGTGGTCGCCAGGCTTGGCCGAGGCGCCAAAGGAGGCGAAGGGGATGGCTACTTCCAGGATCCAGGCATCGCGACCGCTGCTCGCGGCTGTCTCCCAGGGGCCGTTGAAGCTCGCATCCATGGCCCGACTTTCATAGCGGGTGCCAAGCATGTTGGCGGCAAGCTGGTAGTACGGGCCCATTCCCCCGGGTCGCAGGAAGATCTCGAGGCTGTCATCGCCAAACACGTTGCCGTCGTGCTCGGTGACGGTCTGCCTGAGCAGATGCAGTTGCTGGGTCTCGGGCACCAGAGCGCGCTCGGCGCACTCGAAAGCCATGTAGAGCGCACGGTCATCCCAGCACAGGCGTCCGACGGTCTGTTGGGTGGGCAAGCTCGTGCCAGTGTTAAGCAAGAAGGGGGTGATGACCGCAGCCTTTGCCCAGCAGGCATCGTCGAGCTTGCCATCGAGGCGCGGCGGGGTGGGTGTTCGCCCCACCTGCACCAGCGGCGGGCCATCTGCATGACAGCAGGCGGCGAAGGTCAGGATGGCCCCCATCAGGCAGCCAGTGAGCAGGTTTCGTCGGGAAGTCATCGCCGTTGTCTCCTTTGTTGGCAGTCCTCACGGCCAGTCAACGCCTCGCGCGGCTAGACGTAGTCCGTGACCATGCCTTCGGGCAGCAGCGCCCGGACGACCATCCAGACTATGTCGTACGTCATTGAACTGCCGAGCACCAGCCCGAGGAAGAAGGGCAAAGCGCGCCAGTACAGCCGTGCGCCACTGAGCCGCAAAAGTATGGCCTTGGCGGCCCAGGCGATCAGCATGCTCGACCAGTAATACGGCGTCGGGCCGTAGCTGGTGGCGAGCAGGAAGCCCAGAGGGTGAAAGGGGAAGCGCAGGAAGGTCCGGCGCAACAGCGCCAGAGCCGGGGTCATTACGAAGCCAGCGACCATGAATTTGAGCCGCAGGGCGTCAGGCGGCGCGGGAGAGGTCAATTGCGCGCTCAGTCCCAGGTATTCGCCACGTGCTACCATCGTGTTCGCGCCGCCGTAGAGGTCGCCGCCCTGCAGCAGCGAGGCGCCGAAGCGGTAGTAGGCGCTGAGGTGGATGTAGAACCCGAGTCCCAGACCCAACACCAGAGCGGCAATCAGGAAGAGGTTGGTCTTGCGTGGCGCGATGCCCACACTCTCCCACAGCGTCAGGTTCTCGGTCCCGAAGGAGGCCGTCTCGCCGAGGTAGTTGTAGCGCGAGAGCCACGAGTAGAACGAGAGCATTACCAGACCCTGTTCGCCGCCTGCGGCCACTATGCCGCGGGTGCCCAGGAGGTACGTGAAGATTGATTTCTGGGTACCGTACGGGTATGGCCAGCCAAGGGGAATGCCCGCTTCGGCCCGCAGGCGGGCCTGGACGATGGTGTACAGCAAGAGCAGGATCAGATAGGGAATGGCCAGCTTGAGCGCAAACTGGTTGACGGCGCACCACAGGATGATGACTGCAAGGCCGCCGAGGGCGCCGTAGAAGGCCAAAGCCGGGTTGAGTGGGTATGCTTCGCGGCTGGCTTCGCCGCGAGTGGCCAATCGCGCGAGACGGGCGATCTGTCCGCGGGCGGCGATCAGCAGCAGCAGCCCGTAGGCCACATAGCCACCGGTACTTTGCTCCTGGAAGTATGGGAAGGAAGCGTCGCGCAGGCCGAACATGCCCGCGCCCATGCCCGCCAGCTTGTAGAGCAGATAGATCGACCACGTCGAGAACAGCAGGTCCTGGGGCACGAGGTAGCCTGCGCCGATGGTCAGCGGATCGATGTAGAAGCGCAGCGGTAGGAGGAAGCGCAGGGGCTCCTCGGTCAGGAAGGGCGCGAGGTCGGTGCGGAGCGGCACGGCCGGCAGCGAAGGAACGAAGTACTTGACGATGTTGCCCGCCTGCAGCAAGAAGGCGGTGCCGAAGCCCAGCCACATCAGTGGGTCTGCCAGGAGGCTTCGCTGGCCACGGTGGCGGAGGCCGACCATCTCCCGGGGCAGTTCAAGCATCGGATAGCTCAGGTGCTCGTCCGCGTTCCAGTGGTGGCGCATGAGCACGATCACGCAGAGGGTAGTCAGCCCCAGGACCAGCATGAAGCCGCTCCATAGCAGCACGGGACCGATCCACGGCCCCCAGAGCACCGCTCCGGTATCGCTGCCCTCGTAAGCGGGAATGAGCACCTGCGGGTCCTTGGGCATCAGCCAGTCGGGGATGTGGGTGGCGATGCGCGCGAACTCGTTCTCCGGCCCGGCGTAGTACGGCAGGAGCGACAGGTGGGGCAGCAAGGAGCGGACGCCCATGAAGGAGGAAATGGGGATGGCCAAGGCGAGGAAGCCGAAGATGAGCAGCAGTTGGGCACGGCTCAGGGCCAGACGTGGGTGAAGCCGGCCGGCGGCGGAGGAAGCGAGCATCAGCACCAGCAACAGGAACCACGCTACGGCTGGCGGAACGCCCTGCACGCCATAGGAGCGCCCGCCCTCGAGGTCATAACGACGGATGAACAGGTTGACCAGCACCAGCAGGACGGTGGCGATGACGAAGGCCCAGACGGCGCCCCGGGAGTTCAGAGCGGGGGCCGCGGTAGTGCCAGAAGGTGTAGGACTTGGCTGAGGAACACTCACGAGGGACACTTCCGCAGGTGCGGTGGCTGGTGCTGTGAAGTGCGCAGCGCGGGTGAGAGAGTGCCCCGCGCTGCGCTAAGCGTCTCCAGATGCGGCAGCGGCTGTGGCAGGGCTACTTCTTCATGCCGTAGTCGTCATACGTTGATCCAGCCACGGCCAGGTTCGACTTTGATTCCCACTTGGCGTGTCCGTCCGTAAAGACGAGGTTCTGCCCATCGTTGTGGGGGAAGGGGCAGTGAGACGCGGGCCAACTCACGCCAGTTGTGTAGCCGAAAAAGGCGGTGTGGTATCCGGTATACTCAGTCATCAGCATCAGCTTGGAGGCGTCCGTGATGGTCCCGAGCGAGCGATAGCCGCCGCTGGGCGTGTCCCACACGCAGCAGTAGGAGTTGAGTAGGTACGCGGTGGTGATGACCACCCCGTCCCCGAACGGATACGTCGGTGTCGGCCTCACGCTCGGGCACGCGAATACCTGGGTATTCTTGACGTATGGCAGCAGCGCGCTGTACATGCACAGGCCCCCGGATGAGACGCTGTCATTGTAGCCCGTGACGGGGATGTGATAGTACTGGGGGAAGCGCTCGTCATAGTCCTGGGCATAGGACAGACAGGCGATGCCCAACTGCTTGAGGTTCGAAAGGCAACTGCTCTGCCGGGCCTTTTCTCGGGCCTTGGCGAAAACTGGGAATAGGATCGCTGCCAGAATGGCAATGATGTAGCCGCTGAAAAACAGCAAGCAGGTATCGTTTTGTCTCAAGGGAATCCTTGGTTGAGGTGATCTGCTTGCAGCACAAGTCTCAGCCCCATGCGCCCTCGCTC
>JBDKRC010000170.1:0-14727 GCA_039683575.1 Armatimonadia bacterium
TTCTCCCACGCGTAGAGGTAGGTGATTGGGTCACGATCCGCATCAGCCGAGCCACTGGCGCTGACGTGCAACGCCTGCCCGCCGCGGGGGCTGGCGGGGATGATGGAGAGGCTGGTCGGCGCGGACGGGGTGTGGTTACCGCGATAGAGACGGATGTTGTCCAGCATTGGCCCGCGCCCCTCGGAAGTCTGGCTCACGAAGCCTATCGAAGTCTGATCCGAAGCGGCACGAAACCGCACGCGGTGCTGTGTCCACCGCATATCAGTCGCGGTCACACCCGTGGCGTCAAAAGTGAAGCTCCTGACCTGAATGTCGTTGATCAACACCGCCAGGGACCTCAGCGGCGGCGCGGGGTCAGGATTGCCAGCCATGTCAAAGATGAGATCGTAGAACTGGCCCGCCTTGGTCTGGACCCGATCGCACCTGATCCCGCCGGCGGCATCGCGATTGAGATCAACTGAACGCTGTCCCTCTGCCGGAGCCCATCTGGTCCCCATATAGTCCACGCCATCGCCCGTCACGGTCCAGCCCTTGATCACCGTGCTGCCAGCCCGCAGTCGCAATTCAGTGGCGTACGGTGGAGCCGTACTGGCGTCCTCAAAGCTCCCGTTCACGATCAGGTTGCTCGGCGCCGCGACTACGAAGCTCGCGATAAGTAGCAGCGGGACCACTACTGAGAAGAGAAGAACCTGCTTGGAGCCGTACATGCTGAGCCCCCTTGGTGGATGCGAATCCGAGACCTTGTGCACTCTAGCCGCCCGCAGTCGACCTCGCCCGTAATACCGCCAACCCCGGCCCGCCCAGTCCGCGGCACCGCCCCCCTCTCGCCGTATCCTTCTCATCCTCCCCATCCTCATCATCCTTTGAATGCCTCTTCTCCTCTCTCCATCCCGTTCATCCGGCCGTCATCCTGTCTATCCTGACAAGCTCCTCCGCCTCTCCTCCGGCAACCCCAAAATATCCGCCATATTCAGCCCCAGAACCTTCCTCTTCGCCTCCAACGGTATCCGCGCCCACGCCACCCAACCCACCTGCGGCGCCAAATCCCGCATCACACAATCGCTCCCATAGAGCACCCGCTCCGCTCCCAACTCACCCACCAGATACTCAATCATCCCATACCAGATCAGCGTGTACGTGATCTCCGCGAAGATATTCGGATACCGCTTCGCCGCCGCCACCGTATCCTCCGCGAACTTGTAGTTGCTCCCGGTGTGCGCGTTCAGAAATGGCACTTCCGGGTACTTCGGCGCGAGCTTCGTAACCTCGGCCAACCGCATCGGCCCGTCCCCGCACAAGACCGGTGCCCGCCTCTTGCTGCACCACTCATACACTGGAAAGTGCACCGGGTCGGTCAGCGGCACCACCTGCCGGAAGGGCGCCGGCTTGTACCCGATGACCTTCCCGCCCACAAACAGCCGCTCAAACTCCGCCTCAAACACCTGCGGATAGCTCGGGTTCAGACACCCCCACGGCAGTATCCGTCCCGGGTGCTTCGCCGCCGCCCCCAGCGTATGATCGTTCGCATCCTGCCCCGCGTAGGTGATCCCGGCCCAGCTACTCGGGCAAGCGATGTCCACCCCCAGCCGGTCCATCGTCCCCACCAGCCCGTCACCATCGTTAGCCGGAATGGCGCACAGGTCAATCCCCTTACACCCCGGATGCCCCAGGTGATTGTGGGAGTCCAGCACAAACTCCTTGCGTAGCGGCTGGCCCGCCCGTACTGCCGCCACAATCGGGTCATCCTCCGGATGCGCAGGCGGCTCCCTCCATTCCGGCACCTCCCGCCCCTGCGCCCCGCGCACCCCACCCAGCAGCCGCAGCAGATTGCGCCCCGCAATATTCTCCCGGTCCTGCTCGCTCAGGTTCTCATAGCAGGTCATCATCCGCGCCGCCCCCGGCGACCGGTGCGGCAGGTTAGTACAGAACAGGAGCCTCTCCGACCCAAGCCGCTCCACAAACGCCTCATACCCCCGATGATTCTGATAGGCCCACGTATCAAAATGCAGGTTGGTAATGGCTGTGGGCTGCCCATGGTGGGAGGGGCCACTGGCCCCGACTTCTCCCGCCAGCATCCCAAATATCACCCGGTCGTAATGCCAATACACCCCGCAAAGCACCACCGGCAGCTTCGGATACCGCCGCGCCAGTTCCCCCGCCGCGGGCAGATCCAACTCCGCATGGTCTATGAACAACGGTACCCGGCGCGCCTCCAGCGCCCGCAGAAGCTCCCCACAAACCTCCTCACTAACCCCAAACCCATGCGACTTCGGGTACATCCGCGCCGCCCGCACCCCCAGCGCCATCATCTCCTCCACCAACTCCTCCCCCCGCGCCATCTCCCCCGCCTGGTGCGGCAAGACCACCCACTGCGGCAAGAGCCGCGGGTCGTCCCCGATCTCCTTGAGCAGCCTCCGGTTCCCATAGTCCGGCGAATACTCCACCGCCGCGGCATGGTAAACCAGGGCCCCCATGATGTCGTAATAGTCGAAGTCACGCTGGAAATCCCCAAGCGTCTGCGGCTGCACAAAATGCCGCCACTGCCGGGTTCCGATCATGCAATTGCAGTCGTAGAATGGTAGTGCCATGTGATTCCTCAAGCGAATAGCGAGTAGTCGTGCTGTAGGGCGGGGGCTCCGTACCCCGCCGTCGTTTGTCTACGATCACGCATCGCCAGGCGCGGCGGGGTACGGCGCCCCCGCCCTACAGCCGGAGCGAATAGCTATTAGCTGTAACGAGTAACCAACGGGCAACGGGCAACTGACCAGCCGTTTGACCCCAACGGGGTCACCGAATATAGCCAGGGGTGAAACCCCTGGACGCACCGCCACCTCCCCCTCTTTGACCCCAACGGGGTCACCCGCCGTCTTCCTCCGCCCCTCTCGCCTTTCCCACCCACCCCTATCCTTATCATCCTTACATCCTTACATCCTGTAGAGTCTATCTTCCTCTCGCCGTTCATCCTGCCCATCCCGCCGTCATCCTGTCCATCCTGACAAGCTCATTTGATCGCCCCCGCTGTCAACCCCTTAACAATGTGCCGCTGGAACACGAAGTACAGCACCAAGATCGGCACCACCGAAATCATCACCCCCGCCATCACCACCGCCCAATCCGTGCTGTGCTCCCCTTGGAAGTTCAAGAGCCCCACCGGCAATATCTGCCACACTTTCTCTTTGACCAGCACCAGCGCCAACGGCAGCTCATTCCACACCCACGCCGCCTGGAAGATGCACACCGCCGCCACCGCGGGCTTCGCCACTGGCAAGAGCACATGCCACAGCGTCCGCAGATGCCCGCACCCGTCGATCTTCGCCGCGTCGGTCAACTCCTCCGGTATCCCGGCGAAGTATGCCCGCAGCATCAGCACCATCAGCGGCAACCCGAACGCGATGTATGGCCCAATGATCGCCGGCCAGTTCGCGATTCCGAGCCGGTTGCTCTGGATGAACAAGGGGATCAGCGAGGCATGCACAGGCAGCAGTATCCCCGCCACGATCACGCCGAACAGCACCAACCCTCCCCGCACCCGCAGCCTCGCAAACACATACGCCGCCGGGGCCGCGAAGGCCAGTGACAGTCCGACTGAAACCGTTGTCACCACCACGCTGTTGAATAGGTACCGCCCTATCCCGCCCTGCCACGCCTGCACGTAGTTGCCCCACACCCACGTCTCCGGCAAGCCCCACGGATGCAGCATCAAGTCGTTCAAGCTCTTGACCGACCCCAGCGCCGCCCAGACCACCGGTACCATGAACACCAGCGCCAGCACGGCGAACAGCCCGTCTCGCAGCCCCCCGGCCAGCCGCCGCGGCAACCTCTCCCACGCCACACCAACCACCGCGATGAGCGCCCCCAGCCCCAGCACCACCAGGACCGCCAGCCGCACCGGCGTCGCCCCGTGCGCCTCCAAAAGCCGCCACACCATCCACAGAACCACTGCCGCCAGCACCGTGCGCCCCAGCCACTTCCCCACCCATCCCGGCAGCGACACTTCTTCCAGACTCGTCAGCTTCAGATACACCACGGTAAACAGCAGCGTCACCAGCAGCATGATGACCGCTATCGCCGCGCTATAACCCATGCGGTCCTCGGTGAACGCCGTACGGTACATGAAAGTCGCCAGCACATCGCTGGCAAACCCCGGCCCGCCGTCGGTCATGACCTTCACGAGGTCGAATATCTTCACCGAACCCACGGTGATGAGCAGCGCATCGACCAGCAGCACCCGCCGCAGGAGCGGCAGCGTGATCTGCCAGAAGGTCTGCCAGCCCGTCGCCCCATCCAGCCGCGCCGCCTCGTACACATCGTCCTCGATGGCCTGTACCCCCGCCATCACGATCATCATGTGAAAGCCCACATAGCGCCAGCACGAGACGGCAATGACGGCAAAGATGGCCACTCCGCTGTCCCCGAGCCACCCGGAAGCAAACTGCCCCAGGTGCATCGCCGACAGCAGCGCATTGGCCGCCCCCAGGTTTGGCTCATAGATCATCTTCCAGACCAACCCCACGGCCACTACCGGCAGCACAAAGGGCGCGAAGAACAGCGTCCGCAAGAACTGGTGCCGCCTCATCTCTGAGCCAATCCCCAAAGCGACCAACAGCGCCAGGGGCAACTGTATGGCCACCGAGAGCACTATGAAGAGCCCGTTGTTCTTCAGCGCGGCATAGAAGTTGGGGTCTTGCCAGAGGTGCGAGTAGTTCTGCCACCCCACCGCCAGCTTCGTCTGGTTGACGGTGCTCCAGCTATAGAACGACAGCAGGCAGGTATGAACGATGGGGTAGAGCACATAACCAACAAACGTCAGCAGTGCAGGGAGCAGCAGCAAATAAGCAGAAGATCCATTCCGGCGCATGGGTCCCATATTCCTCTCCCCAACCACCCTCCCCTCCGTCGCCTCCGCCTCTGTGGGAGGGGCCACCCTCCCATCCGCCGTTGCCGTAAGGAGGGGCCGAATGGCCGCAGCCTCACCGTGGCCATCCGGCCCGCGCACACCTCAACCCGTGAGACCCCCGGTGAACGCCCGCTGAAGTCTGGCGGTCTATAAGCTACGCAGCCTCAACTTCAGGCACTCCCAAGGCAGGTGCGGACAGATGAGCATACTCGGCTGGATCATCCTCGGCGGTCTTGCGGGCTGGATCGCTTCGGCTCTCACGGGCTCCCGGGAGGGCTGTTTCATGTACATCGTGATCGGGATTGTAGGCGCGATGATCGGCGGATTCGCCTTTACGCTGATCGGTGGCTCGGGGGTCTCCGGGTTCAACCTCTGGAGTCTGATGGTCGCCGTAATTGGCTCGCTCATCCTCCTCGCCATCGTGCGGGCTGTACGCAAGACCCGATGAACTGGTCTCGGATCATGCGAGGGGGGGCGGGGCCTTTGTGCTATAATCCAGCCCATGACCACCCGCGCCCTGCTCGTCCTCTCGCTCCTCCTGATCCTTGCCACCACCCTCTACTCCGCCTGGCTCTACCCTTCGCTGCCAGACGCCATACCGACCCACTGGGACCTGCACGGGCAGATTGATGGCTGGGGCAGCAAAGCCTCCGCCGCCTGGTTTGGTCCCGCCGCCATGGGCATCTTCCTTTTGCTCATGTTCCTCCTGCCGCTATTCTCGCCGACGCAGTTTGAGATCAAAAGCTTCCGGGCGAGTTGGAACCTTGTCATCCTCATTTTGATCGTCATGTTCGGCTTCATGCACGTGGTGATTCTGCAAGCGGGGTTGCATCCCGGGCTGCCGGCGGACCGGCTGATGGTCGGCGGCATCTGCTTCTTTCTGGCCGCCGTCGGGTTCATGCTCGGGAAGCTCAAGCGGAACTTCTGGATGGGGATTCGGACGCCGTGGACTCTGGCGAGCGAGGAAGTCTGGGTCGCGACTCACACCTTCGCCGCGAAGACCGTCACAGTGACATCAGGGGTTGCGACAGTAGTTGCGGCAATAGGGTATCCTTTCGCCGCACTGATGCTGCTCATCGGAGGCCTGTTGGCTCCGGTGATATATTCACTGGTACTGTATAAGACTCTTCAAAGGAAAGGCGCAATATAGCAATTACATACCAATGGGCGACGGGGTAGTTTTTCGGCCCGAATCGTTACATTGGTCAACTTCGTTTGCGCAACTAACCCCCCTTTCTGATCGCTAAAGGCCCCTATTTGATCGGCTGATCCTTCCGGATGTTGCTCTTCGGCAACTCCTTCACATCCAGGGTCGCCAAGTCCCACGCCTCCAGACTGATCTCTACTCTGGTCTTAGTCCGTCCCACAAACTGCGACAGTTCCACCCCGTTCCCCAGGTCGGTTACGTGGGTGCCCATGGCGAAGGCTTTGGGGAAGGTGATTCTTACCTTCTGGGGCTTGTCGGTGTCGTTGATGATCGCCAGCCGGTCGCCATACCACCGGGCCACCAGGCGCGGGTCGCGCGGGAAGATCTCGCCCTCGAAATCCTTCGGGGACAGGGCCGGCAGGGCGCGGTAGGCCCTGATGAACCGTCGCAGTTCGATCTCGTGGCCAATGGTCCCGGCGTACCAGTTGTAGAAGCTGATGTTATAGGGGTTGTGCATCCGCAAGGTGTAGGTCAAAGGCTCGAAAAAGGCCCTCCCAGGCCCGCTGGAGGGGCCTACGCGGAATCCCTTGGGATGAGTCGGCAGTTCCCAATAGACGAAATAGAGCTCGGTCTCGCTGCCCTCGGCGGTGTTGTAGAAGCCCTGCTGCCGGTCGTCATACTGCCACGTCTTGTTGGCTTCTTCGCCAAAATACCGGTCCGACCCGACCAGCAGGCAGCGGTTGATGCGCAGACCCTTTTCCTGCAGGTACAGCCGCGGGTCATAGCCGTGGTTGCGCATCATTTCCAGCGGCTCTTGCTTGCGCTCCTGCCAGGCGTTGAACTTGCCGGGGTGGTTGTTGGGCAGGTTCGTCTTGACGAGCAGGCGCCGGTTGTCGCCACGGGATACCACCAGGTCCCGGCACTTGAGCCACAGCTCCTTAGTCTCCTCACAGCGCCAGTTGATCCACCGCTCCCAAAGGTCCGGATTGGCCCGCAGCGCGTTGTAGCGGCTCGGAGCGTCCCCCGGCGTCCCCGGGACGGATAGGCCGGTGGCGCGCTGGAACTCCTCGATATTCCACTCGCTATAGCCCGCGTCTTCCGGCGGGCGGCTCGGAGCGTCGCCGGAGTAGCAGGTGCCCATCTTGCCGTCGGCCTTGAAGCTGACAAAGGGGACGCAGTTGCTGCCGCGCACCTTGTCGAGGAACTCGGACATGAAGGTCATCAGCCGTCCCTGGGCCTCGGGCCGCAGGGGGTCGGGGACGTCGCCGAAGTAGTGCCGGACCGTTTTGCCGTCCTTGTCGAGCTGGAAAGTGTCGCGCGTGAACTCCGGCGACTTGTCATAGAAGGCCAGCCCGTCGAGGCACGGTATGACCTGCATGCCGCGCTCCTCGGCCAGCGGCAGGATGTCGTCAAACACGTCGTAGGTGCCCGCATTGGGCAGTTTGCTGCCGTTGTAGTAGCACTTCATGTCGAAGGCCACAGGGTGGAACTCAAGGCGGTTAGCGCCCATGAACTTCATGTAATCAAAGAGGCTGAGTACCGAGGCCCGGCGCTGCTGGTCGCCCTCGCCGGAGAAGCCGTACTGGGTGTACATATAGCGATGGGCCGGAAAAAACAGCCCTACGGTGCGCTGAGGCTGCTTATCCGGCGTGGGGACTTCATTGTGCAGCGCCGCGTCTTCATCGAGTAGCTGATAGACCCAGAGCTTGGAGACCGCCGCGGCGCTCTGGCCCCCGGGGGCGCCGTGGAAACTGGTGACGGTCACCTCGGCGGCGTTGCTCTTGGGGTAGAAAATCAGCGAGTGGCGGAAGGGCCGGCCGTCGCAGGGGTACTCGCGGCCTGTGTAGACGGTGGAGAGGTCAACGAGGCGGGTGTCGCCGGGGCCGGTCTCGTAGAGGTGCTGGGCCATCTGGCTGCCCGGAGCGGCGTCTACGGCGATTTCAGTGTAGCGCTCGCGGTCGTTGGCCAGTTCCGCGACGAGCACGTGCGGCACGGGCAGGGCCGTGGTGGCCACGGTGTAGGCGAAGCCGGGGAGGGCGGGCCGCTGCTGGCCGTAGGAGGTGACCTTCTCCTGCACGCTGTCAGGCGCGCCGGTGAGGCGGAAGCTGCGGCCGGGGATGATCTCCTGCACCTTCGACTGCCCCCACTGCCGGAAGGAATGGTCCTCGCGCGTGCAGTCCACGCTGTCGATCAGGCGGCAGGGCAGCGCTTCCTGGGCCTGTCCGCTGGCGATAAGCTCGATGGCCTTGGCGCGGCCTGTCTCATCATCCATGTAGAAGACGCCGTCATAGAGGAACCCCTCGCCGGGCTGGGTGGAGGGGAAGGGCTTATCGTCGCGAATGGGCCTGCCGTCGGCGCCGAGGCGGAATACGTGCCCACCGGCATGGCCGGGAGCGGCGTTGACGGTGACCAGGGCCTCGGCCTCTGGAAGGCCTGCCGGGGCGATGGCGCCGTCGAGCCGGGCGG
The DNA here is from genome assembly GCA_039683575.1 of Armatimonadia bacterium. GTDB lineage: Bacteria > Armatimonadota > Zipacnadia > Zipacnadales > UBA11051 > JAJFUB01. The sequence continues at coordinate 8,511 of JBDKRC010000170.1, forward strand.
TGAGGCGGGCTTTGTGGGGGCGAATGCGCAGGTAGGTGGGGATGGTCACCGAGATGGGCACGAGGTCCACAGGCTTCTCAGCCGCCCACAGCTTGAGATCAGGCTCGGCGGCCACGGAGGCCACTTCCACGCCATCGAGCGCCACGACCAGCGGATAACACCGGGTCAGAACACGAGGGGCCTGGGCCTGGAGCCTGAGCACGAAGGGCTTGCCCACCTGCACCTCGACGGGCGCAGTCAGCCTGGTGATGGCGGCCTCTTCGAGCGGCAGCCCCCGCATGATGGCGGTCATCTGCGCAGCCTGTAGCACTGTGGGGTAGAAGCGCAGGTCGTCGAAGGCGGCGTCGGCGGTGGCCTTGCCGCTCCAGTCGCCGCCTACGTTGAACGTAGGCCACGGGTGGACATCATACTTGCCGGCGCGACGGGCGACGCACTGGCCGTCGACGTACAGGGCGAGCCCCTGTTTGGCGTCCCAGGTGGCGCCGATATGATGCCAGTCGCCGGCCTTCCAGTTGCTGACATCGTAGGTCAGATAGGGGTCAGTCGGGGAGCGGAGGTCGAGGCGGAGTTGGCCGGTGCTCCACTTCCACAGGTAGAAGGTATTTTGCAGCTTGTCGTTAAAATCAGACAGGTCGGCGACGAGGCCGTGACTCTGGCCATCATTGCCGTTCCAGTTGGGCCGCAGCCAGAAGGCGAGGGAGCCCTGCGACTTGTCGAGGGCGTCTTTGGCAGGATAGGTGGCGAGGGTACCGGCAGGGAAGTTCGCGCCGGGGCCGAACTTGGCGTCCACGTAGGTCACGTCGCCCTTCAGGGCCGAGGGGGCGCCGGAGGGTACGGCCTGCAAGGTGCCGTCAAAGGTGAGATGGAAGCTGGGAGCATAGGCGGAGACTGCGACCGGCAGAAGGAGCAGCGGCAGCCAAAGCAGTTTGCGCAAGAGGATCGTCCTCCTCGGGGCTTCAAAGTGTAGAACAAGCGAGGATGACAGAACTGCCAGCGGGTGGCGGTAGTCCTGAAGAAGGCGTCATCAATGGTACCACATTTCGCCGCCGAAGCGGGTATTCCTGCCGGGGAGGGTACGGCGGGAACAGGTGAGGCGGGAACGGGTACGGCGGGAACACGGGAACGTGAGGTTGTTGTCATTCTGAGCGAAGCGAAGAATCTCGGCAGGGGGTGAGGGGGTAGTGGGAGGCGACGCAGGCTCGTTCGCTACTTCAGGATGACAGAGCGAGGAGAAGCACGAAGCAACTTACCCGGCTGCGGATTGTTCTAACTGTTCAGACTGTACAGGAGGCTTGCCATGACACGTTCCACGACAGTAGTGATGATTGCCGCGCTGGTGGCGGCATTTGTGGTGGGGGCTTTGGTGGCGGGAGGGCAGAATGCGGCGGTGGCGCAGGAGGAGGGGCAGGGGCAGGGCCAGGACCAGCAGGTGGACATCAAGGCGCTGACGCAGGCTTCGCCGGTCGTGGCGGCGGTGCCCTACCAGTCGCGGGTGGAGTATGAGCAGGACCCCTTCGAGCCGACGCGGCTGAAGCGGACGACGGAGACCGTGACGCGGGTGATGCTCGTGAAGGCGGACGGGACGGTGGAGATCAAGGAAGCGAAGTGAGGGGCGAAGGGTATCAGGAGTGGTGTCGACTGGTGAGCATTCAAAATGGGGACGGAGCCCCTGCGCGGGAGTAACCCGTGCCGAATCCACCAACGATACCGCCGCGCAGGGGCTCCGTCCCCATTTTGACCGGCACGTTTCCGGCCTGCGATTGTAGCGATGAACTGAGTGGAGGTTAGACGAATGGCTAAGGTTGAGGTTAGTTACGACTACTGTTTGCCGCAGATGCTCAAGGCGTTAAGCAGCCACGGGTTGCTGCTGGTGTCGGTTGACGAGGGCAGGCGGCCCAATGCCATGACCATTGGCTGGGCGCAGATCGGGATCATCTGGAGCCGCAAGATCATGACCGTGATGGTGCGGCCGTCGCGGTATACCTACAAGTGTATCGAGGCGACGCAGGACTTTACCGTCTGTGTGCCCTATGCGGAGCTGGCCGAGCAAGTGATGTTTTGCGGGACCGAGAGCGGGCGGACGTATGACAAATTCGCCGAGTGCGGCTTCACGGTCGGCAGGAGCGAACTCATCAACTCGCCGTACATCGAGCAGTGCGGGCTGTGCTATCAATGCCAGGTGGTGAACTACGCGGACTTTGTACCGGAGCAGACGAACCCGGACATCTGTAAGCAGTGCTACCCCGGCGGGGATTTCCACCGGGCGTACTTTGGGCAGATCTTGAATGTGGTGGCGGATGAGGATTTTGAGACGAGGTTTGGGTAGAGGGTCTTCCCGCGTGGTAGGCACACTCCGTGTGCCGGAACACGTTCAGTGATTCCGGCATGCGGAGCATGCCTACCACGCGATGAGGTTAGATCGTTTTGCCGAGGTAGGCTTCGTTTACTCGGGGGTCGTTCAGGAGGTCCTCGGCGGGGGCCTCGATGGTTATGCGGCCGGTTTCGAGGACGTAGCCACGGTGCGCCAGCTTCAGGGCCTGGCGCGCGTTTTGTTCTACCAGTAGGATTGTCGTTCCTCCGGCGTTGATTTCCCGTAGAGCGTTGAAGATGTCGCGCACCAGAAGCGGGGCGAGGCCCATTGAGGGCTCGTCCAGCAGCATCAGCTTGCCGCGAGTCATGAGCGCGCGGCCTACCGCGAGCATCTGCTGCTCGCCGCCGGAGAGCGAGCCGGCGAGTTGCTGGCGGCGCTCGTGCAGGCGGGGGAAGAGGGCGTAGACGCGGTCGTAGTCGGCGCTTAGGGCGCGTTTGTCGCGGCGGGTCCAGGTCGCCAGCTTGAGGTTTTCGGCGACGGAGAGGTTGGCGAAGATGCCGCGTCCCTCGGGGACGTGGGCGAGGCCGCGCTCGACGATGCGGTGGGCCGGAACGCGGGCGAGGGTCTGGCCCGCGAAGGTCATCGAGCCCTGCCACGGGACCATGCCGGAGATGGCGCGGAGGAGGGTGGACTTGCCCGCGCCGTTGGCGCCGATGAGCGTGACAATCTCACCGGGGTCTACCCTTAGTGAGACGCCCTGGAGGGCTTTGATGCCGCCGTAGGCGACCTGGAGGTCCTCGACCAGCAAAAGCGGATCGGCCATCAGTCAGCCTCCTCGCCAAGGTAGGCCTCGATGACGCGGCGGTTCGCCTGGATTTCAGCGGGCGTGCCCTCGGCTATGGTCTCACCGAAGTCGAGTACGAGAATGCGCTCGGCAGCGCCCATGACGACCTGCATCTGGTGCTCGATGAGCAGGATCGTGAGCTTGTACTCGCGCCTGATGAAGAGAATGAGGTTCATCAGGTCATGGGCCTCGGCGGGGTTCATGCCAGCCGCAGGCTCGTCGAGCAGCAGCAGGCGCGGGCCAGTGGCGAGGGCGCGGGCGATCTCGAGGCGGCGCTGCTGCCCGTAGGGGAGGCTGCCGGCCTCCGCCCAGGCGTAGTCGGCCAGGCCGAAGGCGTCGAGCAGCTCGAGCGAGCGGGTGCGGACCTGGGCTTCGCTGCGCTTGAAGGACGGCAGGTGGAAGGTACTGGCCACTAGGGAGTAGGCGCCGTCGGCGTACTGGGCGATGCGGAGGTTGTCCAGAGCCGTGAGGCTTTTGAAGAGGCGGATGTTCTGGAAGGTGCGGGCGAGGCCGAGGTTGACGGTCTGGTGAGTTGGGCGGCCGACGAGGCTGTGGCCGTCGAAGGTCAGGCTGCCCTCGCTGGGGCGGTAGACGCCGGTGATGAGGTTGAAGACGGTGGTCTTCCCGGCACCGTTGGGGCCGATCAGGGCCACGAGCTCACCGGACCGCAGATCAAGATTGAAGTTCGACACGGCGCGCAGGCCGGTGAAGTAGTGCGTGAGGCCGCTCGCTGAGAGGAGGGTCATGAGGCCACCTCTTCCTCAGCGGCTGCGGTGTCGGGTGGACGTCGCGGCGGACGCTCGTCAGCGGGAACCAGGAAGCGGAACTCGCGGTTGCCCATGATGCCGCGGGGCCGGGTGAGCATGAGAATGATCAGGAAGGCCGGAGCGACGGCAAGGCGCCATTCCGGGGAGATGTGCAGCCAGGAGAGTAGCGGGCGCAGGGCTTCGAGGACGACGGTGAAGACTGTGGCGCCGAGGATCGAGCCGCCGAGGCTGGACACGCCGCCGAGATAGACCATGACCAGCATCTCGGTGGACTTGAGGATCGTGAAGGACTTGGGGTTGATGAACTGGACTTCGTGGGCGAAGAGGCCACCCGCGAGACCGGCGAGGAAGGCCGAGAAGATGAAGATCAGCATCTTCACCTGACGGGTGTTGACGCCTACGAGCCCGGCGGCAGTTTCGTCCTCGCGGATGGCGAGCACGCCGCGCCCGTAGCGGGAGTAGATGACGTTGCGGGCGAGGTAGATGCACACGATGACCGTGAGGTAGACCCAGGGGAGGGTCGTGAGTTTGTCCATGCCCATGTAGCCCTGGGGGCCGCCGACAGCCGGGGTGTTCTCCAGGCCGCTTTTGACGATCATGTTGAAGGCGAGGGTGACGATGGCGAGGTAGTCGCCGCGAGTGCGAAAAGACGGGAAGGCGATGGCAAGGCCGGCAACGCCTGCTGCGAGGCCGCCGCCGAGTAGGGCTATCGGGAAGAGATATTCGGCGCCGGCGCGGGGAAGGAGTTCCTTGGTGATGACCGAGGCCCCGTAGGCGCCGATGGCCATGAAGCCGGCGTGGCCGACGGAGAACTCACCCATGTAGCCGTTGATGAGGTTGAGGCTCACCGGGAGGATGATGTTGATGCCGATGTACTTGAGGACGAGTTCGAGATAGGGGTTGATGATCCCGTAGCGCGGCAGCAGGAACGTCAGCGGAGCCGCGAGGAGGAGGATCAGCGGGAGTTGATGGCGGCGGAGGAAGCTCTTCATACTTTCTGGCTCACAGTCCGCCCGAGCAGGCCCGTGGGCCGGAAGATGAGCAGCACCAGCAGGAGCGAGAAGGCGATGATGTCGCGATAGCTCGAGGAGCGCAAGGCGACGGGGGTGAAGATCTCGACGAAGCCCAGGATGAAGCCGCCGAGCATCGCCCCGCGGATATTGCCGATGCCGCCGACGACGGCCGAGATGAACGCCCACCAGCCGATGCGGATGCCCATGTAGGGGTCAATGGTATAGGCCATGCCGTACAGCGTGCCGCCGATGGCCGCGACGCCCGCGCCGAGGGCGAAAGTGAGGCTGATGATGCGGTCCACCGGCACGCCCATGAGCGGGACGATGCTGTGGTCCCAGGAGATGGCGCGCATCGCGATGCCGACCATGGTCTTGCGGACGATGGCGTCCAGCAGGAGCATCGAGACGATGGCGATGCCGATGATGGACAACTGCAGTGAGGAGATCGTGATGCCGCCGACCATGAGGTCGGTCTGCGGGAGGAGCTGCGGGAGCATGCGCGGCTCGGGGCCGATCGGCTTGATGGCCACGAAGGCGTTTTCGAGCAGAAGACCGACGCCGAGCGCGGTGATGACGGCGGACATGCGCGGGGCGTTGCGCAGGGGCTTGTAGGCGGCGCGCTCGATGAGGACTGCAAGCAGTGAGGTGCCGAGCATGGCGAGTACGACGGTGCCGGCGAAGACGGCGAGCGGGTGAGCCTCGCCCAGCCACGCCAACAGTAGCCCGGAGCCGAAGAACGCGATGTAGGTGCTGACCATGAAGATATCGCCATGGGCGAAGTTGATCATGGCCAGGATGCCGTAGACCATCGTGTAGCCCAAAGCGATCAGAGCGTAGACGCTGCCGACCTGGAGGGCGTTGAGGATTTGTTGGAGATAGAAGTCCATAGGGCAGGGATCAGGTGTCAGGGATCAGGAATCAGGCTGTAGGGCGTAGCGACGTCCGCGTCGCAGGGGGCTCCGTACCCCGCCGCTCGGGTCGGTCGCAGATAATGGCCGACTGTAGGGCGGGGGCTTGTACCCCGCCGCTCGGGTGGTCGCAGATAATGGCCGGCTGTAGGGCGGGGGCTTGTACCCCGCCGCTCGGGAAGGTCGCTGATTGGCCGTCTCCGCTGTAGGGCGGGGGCTCCATACCCCGCCGCTCGGGCCGATTGGGCGGTCGCAGATAATGGCCGGCTGTAGGGCGGGGGCTTGTACCCCGCCGCTCGGGAAGGTCGCTGATTGGCCGTCTGGTAGTACTTGAACTTACCATCCTTGATCTGGATGACGACGGCGCTCTTGAT
>JBDKRC010000171.1:0-38411 GCA_039683575.1 Armatimonadia bacterium
GCGCCTCCGCGTCATGTCCCCACCGTCCCCACCATCCCCACCGCACCGCCATAGCCCGTCTCTCGCCGTTTGACCCCAATGGGGTCACCGACTATAGCCAGGGGTGAAACCCCTGGAACGCGCCCCAACCCTCCCTCTCTGACCCCAACGGGGTCACCCGCCGTCACCTTCCACCAGGCCCAGATGACAACCCATCGCGGCCCGCTCTGAAAACAGGCGTGCGATGGCGTCATAGGCCATTCACTGCGAGCGCGAAGCGACGTCTGCGTCGCACGGCATCCTGCCCGCTCTGACGGCCCGCCACTCTCATCATCTCAGGGTGACGCGCCTCCGCGTCATGTCCGCCTACCCCATTGCCGCGCACCTTCGCCCTCATCACCCCCCAAAACCAAAGCAGGCGCGACCAAATCGGCCGCGCCTGTCCAATCTCACACCTTGATATGGTTCACCGCACCTGCAGCGGCACCATTGCGGAAGCCACCGCCCCCTCGCCACCCTTCGCTTCCACCCGCACCAGATAGCACCCCGCCGGCACCTTCGTCCCACTCGTCCCTCTCCCGTTCCAAACCAGCGAACTAACGCCCGCAGGCAACTCCCTCTCCGCCAACTCCGCCACGACCCGCCCGGCGATGTTGCAGATAACCGTCCGCACCGTAGCCGCCGAGGAGAGGTTCACACTAACCTGCGCCCCGCCCGCCGTCGGAGCGGCCGCCACACTAACCGCCGCCGATACCGCCGCCGGAGCCGTCTTGAACCAGTAGTTCTCGCCCCATCCCAGCACCCGCCCGCTCGTGCAAGTGATACCCGTATCGAGGTTGACGCGATAATAGGTGTTCGGCAACAGCGGGACCCTCGGCCGCAGCTTCACTTTCCTCTCCGCCGTCACCCAAGTCATGGTCGCCGGAACCACCTTCGTCGTCCCCAGCTTGATCTGCACCCGCGTCGTAACCGTCGCCTGCTGCACCGGCCAGCGGAAGCTGACAAACACACAGCTAGTCACTGGCACGTTGTAGGTCTTCGGCGCCGGCGTAACGCCGGCCATGTTCACGACAGTGACGCTGCTCCCGATCTTCCACGGACTATAGCTGGCGCCGTCATATGCCTGCGCCCGCACCCTCCAGGTGTCGCCAATCTTGACAATACTGGCGGCCAGCTCATTGCCCGTGTATCCCCACGCGTCCCAGGTACCGTCGGCCTTCTTCTTTGCCCATTGGCACTTGTAGGTGAGACTGTCACCGTCAGCGTCGGTGGAGCCCGAGGCCGTTACGGTCAGCGTTTCGGGTCCGGGGGCCGTGGGGGCGATTGTAACAGTGGTGGGGGTGGTAGGGCGCGTATTGGTCATGTCTCGGACAAAGACGTCGCGAACCCCATTTGTATCGCCGACGATCAGGTTGCTGGCGTCCGACACGAAGGCAACATGCCGACCATTCGCGCTGATACTGGGCAGCAAAGACATATCGCAGATGCCATCCACTCCAAAGAGTGGCGCACTAATGAGAGTCGTCGTGCCAGCCACTCGGTCGCGAACGAACACGTCGTGTGCATCATCGGTGTCGCCGGGCACCAGATTGTTACCCCAGGTGGCGAATGCCACATAGCGCCCGTCGGCGCTGAGGCTCGCACCGTGGCACTGGCCGCCGCTCTGCGCGCCCCCCGTCGCCACACTGGCCCTTGTAGTCTCCCCACTTATGCGGCCCCAGACGAAGATATCATCAATCCCGTTGGTGTCGCCGGGGACCAAGTTGCTAGCCCATGATGAGAATGCTATAAACTGCCCGTCAGCGCTGATGCTTGGTCCGAAACACGAGTCGTTGGCCTGTGTGCCGTTCGTCGCCAGACTAACCCTTGTCGTCAGCCCAGCTACGCGATCGCGTACGAAGACGTCGGAAGTCTCATTGGTATCTCCAGAGACCAGATTGCTCGCACAGGAGTAGAAAGCTACGTAGCGCCCATCCCCGCTGATGCCCGAGGTGTCGCCGCTCTCGCCGTTGCCCTGCTCGCCCCCCGTCGCAACACTGACCCGCGTAGTCTCGCCGGTCACACGGTCATGCACGAAGATGTCACCAAAGCGGTTGGTGTCATTGGCGACCAGGTTGGTCGCAAACGAGTGGAACACGACATGGCGTCCGTCCGTGCTGAGGCTGGGATCCTCAGAGTAGTTGTCAGCTTGAGTTCCCCCTGTCGCCACACTGACAATCTTGGTCTGCCCGGTTACCCGGTCATGAACAAAAATGTCGTTAACGCCGTTGATGTCTCCGGGGACGAGGTTGGTCGCCCTCGACCCAAAGGCGACATAGCGCCCATCGGCGCTGATGCCACCGTCGTCAGACGCGGCATTCGCCTGTACTCCCCCCGTAGCCACGCTGACTCGCGTTGTCTGTCGGGTCACGCAGTCCCGAACGAAGATATCCTTGACACCATTGGTGTCTCCGGCTACCAGATTACTGGCGTCGGACTCGAAGACAATATAGCGTCCATCCTCGCTAACGTCGGGAGCCTGGCTCCTGCCAGACCCATTGTTCCCCTGCGTGGCGCCCGTAGAGACGCTGACGCGGATGACCGGCCCTGCAAAGGCTACCGTTGCGACCAAAACTATGGTTCCGCACAAGAGGCACGTCAGAAACCCTCTCTGAAACATGGCAATTCCCCTCCCTTGTTATGACTGTCGACTGACGAGTCTTCATCATCTTCATAGCATATTCCTCTAACCGCCCCAAGCCACAAACAAAGCAGGCGCGGCCAAGTGGCCGCGCCTGCTTCATCTCATCTGTCAGTTTCCCTCAGTGTATGTGCAGCGCGGCCATGGCCGTCGTCTGTGTGCCCTCACTCGCGTTGGCTTCAACGCGGACGAGGTAAGTTCCCGCCGGCACCTTGCTCCCGTTGCGACTCCTCCCATTCCAAACCAGCGAACTAACGCCCGCAGGCAACTCCCGCTCCGCCAACTCCGCCACCACCCGCCCGGCGATGTTACAGATAACCGTCCGCACCGTCGCCGCCGATGACAGATTGACCGTCACCTGCGCCCCCTCCACAGTCCCCACCGCCGCCACACTAACCGCCGCCGATGCCGCCGCCGGAGCCGTCTTGAACCAGTAGTTCTCGCCCCATCCCAGCACCCTCCCGCTCTTGCAGGTGATGCCTGGATCGAGGTTGACGCGGTAATAGGTGTTCGGCAACAGCGGCGCCTTCGGTCGCAGCTTCACCTTTCGCTCCGCCGTCACCCAAGTCATGGTCGCCGGCACCACCTTCGTGGTCCCCAGCTTGATCTGCACCCGCGTAGTCACGGTGGCCTGCTGCACCGGCCAGCGGAAGCTGACGAACACACAGCTAGTCACCGGCACCCCGTAAGTCTTCGGCGCCGGCGCAACACCGGCCATGCTGACGACGGTGACGCTGCCGCCGATCTTCCAGGGGCTGGAGAGCGTGCCATCAGAGGCTTGGGCGCGGGTACGCCAGGTGTCGCCAATCTTGACATTACTGGCGGCCAGCTTGTTGCCCGTGTATCCCCACGCCTCCCACGTCCCATCTGCCTTCCTCTTCGACCACTGGTACTTGTAGGTCACTGCATCCCCATCCGCGTCAGTTGAGCCGGATGCGGTACCCGTCAGAGTCTCCGGCCCCGGCGCTGCGGGAGTGATCGTCACCGCTGTCGGTACTCTCGGTGCTGCATTCGTTCCAAGCGTGTCGCGCACAAAGATGTCCCTGTCCCCGTTGGTGTCCCCGGCGACCAGATTGGTGGCGTCGGACGAAAAGGCCACATAGCGCCCATCGCCGGTCAGTACAGGACTCAGGCTGTCACCGTTCCCCTGTGCGCCGCCGGTCGCGACGCTGACCAGACTGGTTGTGCCTGTTGTGCGGTCATGTACGAAGGCGTCACCGCGCCCATTTGTGTCTCCAGCCACCAGGTTGCTTGCGCAAGTGTACATGGCCACATAGCGCCCATCCGCGCTGATGGCAGGCGTCATCACATAATCGTTCGCCTGGACACCGCCTGTCGAGACACTGACCCGAGTCGTCACGCCCGTCGTGCGGTCATGTACGAAGTCGTCAGAGTAGCCGTTACTGTCGCCCGCTACGAGATTGGTTGCATAAGACGCAAAGGCCACGCAGCGCCCATCGGCACTGAGGGAAGGCGACGAAGCATAGCCGTTTCCTTCTCCGCCGCCCGTAGCCACACTGACACGGGTCGTCGTTCCCGTCGTGCGGTCGCGCACAAAGATATCCAGGGTGTCGTTGGTATCACCGGTAACCAGGTTACTGGCACCCGACTGAAAGGCCACGTAACGCCCGTCCGCGCTGATGGCAGGGAACGCGCTTGCGCTGTTTCCGTGCGTGCCATTGGTCGCGACGCTGACAAGAGTCGTCGTGCCGGTAGTGCGGTCATGCACGTAGACGTCCTCGAATCCGTTGGTGTCGTCGGCAACAAGTTGGCGAGCAGAATTGAAGGCAACGTACCGACCGTCTCCGCTGATAGAAGCAGGCTGGGTGTAGTGCTCACCGTCCCCCTCGTTTCCTTGTCCGCCGCCGGTCATGACACTCACCCGGGTCGTCACACCCGTCGTCCGATCATGCACGAAGATGTCGGTACACCCGTTCGTATCGCCAGGGACCAGGTTGCTGGCATAGGACGGGAACGCCACATAGCGCCCGTCTGCGCTGATGGACGTCTGGCCACCCTCACCGTAGCCTTGGCCGCAGGCTTGTCCTCCGCCGGTTGCGACACTGACCCGGGTGGTCGTGCGCGTGACACGGTCGTGCACAAATGCATCTGAGCCCTCGTTCGTGTCTCCGGCGACCAAGCTGCTGGCGGTCGAGATGAACGCCACGTACCGCCCATCTGGGGTGATGGAGGTCGTGCCTTCCCAAAGATCGCTGTAGCCGTTTCCCTGCCCTCCAGCCGTCGAAACACTCACGCGAGTGGTGAGTCCCGTCACTACCGCAACCGCCGCCACCGCCCCGAACACTACAATCCCGCATAGCAAACACGGCAGCAATATTCGTCGAAACATGAGGCAATCTCCCCTCCAGGTATTCATGGCTTCTCAAGCATCTTCCTCATCCTCATGCATACTCCTCCCTCTCTCTCAGCAGCAAGGCGGCTTCAAAGACTTCTTCATCTATATCTTCCCGAGCTTTCATCAGGTACTCTACCCGTCCCTCAGATGCCCACCGGAACTATTCCATGTAACGAATGTAGCGACCGGGCAAAGGCATAACCATAGCGCGTGACTTTCGCTGCACTTGATCCCTCCGTGCCGCGAGGCAAACTTGATCAACTGCTGACACTGGAAAACTAGAAAACGCCGGAAAATGGCCTCTACGGGGCTCTCAGGGCCATTTCACTGTATTTCACATTTGCTCGGCCCCGTGGAGGCCCCAAAACAGCACTATTCAACGGATTCCTTAAATAGCCCACAGTGCCCCCTGCGGGGCTCAGGACGGCGCTGAGCCGATTCTTGCCCCCAATACAGCCGCCCCACCAGTCACTGGTCGGCGGGGGCTCCCTTTGGCGAATCTGTTCTAGATAATCATGCGGATATACTGCCTTTGCAGCGCTTCTCTATCATCTTAACCCATCCACAAACACTCCTGCAGGTATCCTCCCCCCGCCCCTCGAATCCCTCCTCGCCATGTCCAATATTACCTACCTCCGTGCCCTCAATCGTGCCCTCCATGAGGAGATGGCCCGCGACGAACGGGTCTTTGTCATCGGCGAGGATGTCGCCGAGGCCGGTGGCGTCTGGGGCGTCCAGAAGGGCCTCCTGGCCAAATTCGGCCACCGCCGCGTGCGCCAGACTCCCATTTCCGAGTGCGGTTTCACCGGCCTCGCCGTCGGCGCCGCCATGACCGGCCTGCGCCCCGTGGTCGAGATCATGTACAACGACTTCATCACCACCTGCATGGACATGGTGGTCAACCAGGCCGCCAAGCTCCGCTACATGTCCGGCGGGCAGCTTTCGATCCCCATGGTCATCCACACCCCCGGTGGCGGCGGCACTGCCGAGGCTGCCCAGCACTCCCAGTGCCTCGAGGTCTGGTTTGCCCATGTTCCCGGCCTCAAAGTTGTACTTCCCAGTACCCCTTATGACGCCTACGGGCTTCTGAAGACCGCTATACGCGATGACAACCCCGTCTACTTCATGGAGCACCGCCTGCTCTACGACACCAAGGGCGAGGTCCCCAAAGAGGAAATCACCATCCCCTTCGGGCAGGCCGCCATCCGCCGCGAAGGCACCGACTTGACCCTAGTAGCCACGCTGAACATGGTCCAAAAGTGCCTCAACGTGGCCGAACGGCTAGCCGTTTCATCGTCGGCTTCGCCCTCACCGCGTAGTGCGGGCGTCTCGCCCGCCTCTCCGATCTCCATCGAGGTCATAGACCCCCGCACCCTCGTCCCGCTCGACGAGGAGACGATCCTCACCTCTGTCCGGAAAACAGGACGCCTCCTGGTAGTCCAGGAGGCGGCAACCTGCGGCGGCTTCGGCAGCGAGATAGTCCGGCGCGTCACGGAAAAGGCCTTCGACGCCCTCCAGTCCCCACCCAAAGTCCTGGGCAACCTCGACCTCCCCATGCCCTTCAGCCCCCCGCTGGAGAAGGTTGTGATACCGGACGAGGCCGCGATCGAACGCGCCATTGTCTCTGTCGTCGGAGGGGCCTAACCGAGACCGCCAGCGGTCTCATAGACGGCCCAAGCCGCTCAATTCGAGTATGCACTGAGGCACAACCATGCCAACCGATTCTCAACCCACCCGCCGCCGCACAGCGCCTGGCGTAGTTGTTGTCCTACTGGCCCTCACCGCCCTCGCCTCTTACGTCGTCTTCGTCTTTGTCGCGAGTTCTTCCGGCCACTCCCGTGAAAGCCGCCGCCGAGCTAGCTGTCTGGGCAACATGAAGTGCCTCAGCCTGGCGATGCTCAACTATACCCGCGACTATGACGACCGGCTGCCGCCCTCCACAAGCTGGGCGTCGACGCCGTACATCGCCAACCGGCAGGTGCTGCGCTGCCCCGAAGACGGACAGCACGACCTCGTCAGCTACGCCATGCCCGCTCGCTGGAGCAACGCGTCGGTGGCCGATACGCCTGTCGCGCCGGAATTGATGCTGCTCCTCTACGAAAGCGATGCCATCGGTCCCGCCTATCGCCACAACGACGGCTGCAACGTTGCCTTTGTGGACGGTCATGTAAGGTGGATTAGCCAGGACCTCCTCACACCCAAGATGGTCGTCAGCGGCAGCATTCCGGGCGACCTGTGGACAGCCAAGCGAAAACCAAAAAGCCCCCGCAGGCCGTGACCCGCGGGGGCTTGTCGCTTCTCTTGCTACCCTACTTCCCACGCAGCTCCTTCAGCGTCTTGTTCACGTTCGCCGCTGCGTCCTTCAGGCCCGCTGCGACCGTCTTCTTGCCCACCCAGATCAGGTCGAGCTGGTCCTGGATCAGGTCCTTGACCTGCGACCACTCGGGGATGTTCTCGGCCTGCCGGGCATACCCCAGCGCCTCTACGAACACCTTGCGGTTGTAGTCGGTCTTGGTCTGGCTGTACGCGCCGTTCAGCACCGACATTCGCGACGGCATCTTTTCCAGCTTCTCGGCCATCAGCGTCTGGCTCTCCGGCGACAGCAGGAACTGGAACAGCTCAAACGCCTGCTCCGGGTGCTTGCTGCCTGACCAGATGCCGTAGTTTTCGGTGCCTAACAAAGTCGCCTGGGCCTTCTTCTTGGGCAGCGCCGCCACATCCCACTGCAGGCCCTTGGCCTCGCGCAGCAACTGGATGTCCCACGGCCCCGTCATGTACATTCCGATCCGCCCCTGTGTGAACGCGGTCAGCGCCGAGTTCTGCTCGCTGTTGTCAGACGCCGCCGCGACCTTGTGCTTGTACCGCAGGTCGTATACGAACTGCAACGCCTCGACCGACGCCGGGCTGTCCAGGATGCACTTGGTGCGCTCCGGGTTCATCAGCGCCCCGCCGTTCGCCCACAGCCATGGGTAGATCCGCGAGCCCCAGAAGTCGATCACACAGCCCCACTGGTCGGTCTTCCCGTCGCCGTCCGTGTCCTTGGTCAGCGCCTTGGCGGCCTTCAGATACGCGTCCCAGGTCCACTCGCCCTTGGTCCCCGGATAGGCGATCTTAGCCTCGTCAAACAATGTTTTGTTGTAGAACAAACTGTACACCGAAGTGTATCGCGGCAGCGAGTACAGCTTGCCCTCGTGGCGGCAGATCTCCAGGATCTTGCTGCTGAAGTCGTCGAGCCTCAGGTCCGCGTGCGTCTCGCTCAGCGGCCCCAGGTCCATCAGGGCGCCCTTGGCGGCCAGCGGAACGAAAAACGCCCCGTGGATGGCCATCACATCGGGGCCTTCCTTGGCGGCGATCATCGTCTGCAGCTTTGACATCGCGCCCTGGCTGCCGCCGCTCTCATTCTGCAGCCGCACCTTGATGTTCGGGTGCGTGCTCTCGAACTTCTTGATCAGTTCGAGGTTCAGCGCTTCCTCATCGCGAGGCGTGTAGGTATACAGCACGAGCTCAGTGACAGCCCCCGCCCCGGCGGCCGGCCCACCCTCAGTCGTGGCAGGGGTCTGCTGCACACGCGAGCACCCGGCCAGCACGACGACGAGCAACACCGCCAATACCATCAGCAAACGTTTCATCATTAGTCTCCTTTTCTGCCTTTAGCAAGCTTTGTCATGCTGAGGAGCGCTGTTTGCGACGAAGCATCCCTCTCGCGGAAGATCCTTCACTTCGTTCAGGATGACAACGGTGGTTCTGTTCAGGATGAGAACGCTGGTTTTGTCGTGCTCGGGAGCGCGCTCGAGGGGAGCGCCGTTTGCGACGAAGCATCCCTCTCGCGCGGAGGATCCTTCACTTCGTTCAGGATGACAACGGTGGTTTTGCTCAGGATGACAACGCTGGTTTGGTTCAGGATGACACCGCTGTTAAGGATGACAACGCTGGTTCTACCCCAACCCTCCCAGTTCATAGGCCACCAGCGCACAAGCCACGATTGCCGCCGTCTCCGTGCGCAGTATCCTGTTGCCAAGCGAAACCGCCGTCAGCCCCGCCTCCCGCCCCGTCTGCCCCTCTTCGGGCGTCAGGCCACCCTCCGGCCCCACAAACACCGCCACCTGCCGCCCCTCCCGCGCCCCCTCTAGCGCCTCGCGCAGTCCATGCCCCTGCTCGCCCGCCAGCGTCTCATCGAGCAGCACGCCCGCCTGCCCGCTCGCCCGCCACAGTGCCAGCGCCTCCGCCCATGTGACTGGCTCGCTTACCTCCGGCGGCGCCACGCCCCCGCTCTGCTCGGCGGCTTCCACTGCAATCTTCTGCCACCGCTCCCGCTTTCCCTCCACCTCCCGCGCGTCCAGCCGCACAATCGTCCGCGCGGTGATCACCGGCACGATGCGCGTTACGCCTAGTTCGGTACACTTCTGGATGACCAACGGCCAGCGCTTGCCCTTGGGCAGGCCCTGATACAGCGTCACCTCGACTACCGGCCCCCCGCGCCTGGGCAGCTCTGCCACAATCTCAGCCCCCTCCGCCACCAGCCTCGCACGGTACTCAACCCCGGCCGCCGTGAACGCGACGAACTCCGCCCCCGCCCCCAGCCGCAGCACCACGCGCAGGTAATGCTCCACCTCCTCAGGCAGGCGCACCACCGGCGGCTCAACACATTCGCGGGGAAGATAGACACGAGGGTTGATCATCCCGCGCATTGTAGCCTCCGCTCCTCCTGCGCGCAACCCTGCCGGCAGGCGCGACACGAAAAAGCCGGAGTCCCATGACTCCGGCCTATCGGACTACATCCAGCGATCCTAGTTCGCATCCCAGATAGTGGTTCCGGCGCCCTTCATGGCCTGGGCGCCCAGCCACTTGGAGTGGCCGTCGACGAAGGCATGGTTGCTGCCGCCATTGTGCCGGAAGGCCGCCCCCGGGCTCGGATTGGCGGGGTCCCAACCGTTGTAGGTGTTGGTGTCAAAGACGGGATTGCTGCCGCTGACGCGCCCGCCAGCGAACGAATAGCCCGCGTTCGAATCGCTTAGCATTACCGTCTCCGCCGGGCTCTGGATCGCGCCCAGCGCCGTACCGCCAACCTGCGTACCGGCCGTGCCCCACGAATAGCCAAGGGTGTCCATGTTGTAGCCATAGTCAGACGAGGTGCCGTTCTTGCTGGGGCAGATCAGGATCTGCGCGCTCTTGATATACGGCTGGCAGGCTACATACCACCAGGTCCCCGGTGGGTTCAGATACGCGAACATGAACTTCTCATCGTAGTCCTGCACATACGACAGCACTGCGAGAGCCAACTGCTTGGTGTTCGACAGACAGGACGACTGGCGCGCCTTCTCGCGCGCTTTGGCGAAGACCGGGAACAGGATTGCCGCCAGAATCGCGATGATCGCGATGACAACCAACAACTCGATTAGCGTAAAGCCGCGTCTCATTGTGCCGACCTCCTTGATAAGACTGTCGGTGTATGATTCGGCGCAACCTGTGGGTCTTCCTGCCGTGGGTTCCCGAAGACTTTGGGAACGGAAGGGTAGAGAAACGTGAACCGGCGGGCCCCTTTCCTCGCCCGCCTCCCACTCTCCCCCCAAACACCAAAAAGCCGGAGTCAACTGACTCCGGCTACAGAATTGCTGTGTTTCCTATGAACACCTACCACAAAAAAAGAAAGCAGCCGGCCTGGGGTGTGGGAGAGGGGGACCCAGGCCGGCTGCATTTCCGCTCCGCCAGAGTGTGTAGAAAACTTTGGGCGGCGGGGCTTCAGATCAGCTTCTAGCTTGGGCGCAAGTCGAGGGGGGCAGAGGAAGCTAGAAGCTAATTGAGGGCATGACTTCGAGTGTAGCTATGTCTAGTTTCTGCAATAAAAGCTACACAACCCTATATATGGATACTAAACCCTCACGCATGCCATGTCAAGCCCCTTTTCCCACTTTGCCCCAACTATTTCCCAGGCCGCTGTCTGCCCGACCAAGCCGGACTTTGCCACCATCGAAGAAAGTTAGAGCTGCCTTTCTTCCCCTTGTTCAAGGGTTATCACACCATGAAGCGGAACACTACGCGCCGACGAAGGTCAACTCTTGCTGTCCACAACCACCTGCCCGAGGTATGCCATGTTGCGCAGAGCCCTGCTGCTGGCACTCACGCTCCTCCTCGCCCTCCCCGCTTTCGCCGACTGGCGCGATGACCACGGCCAGCCGGACTGGGCCCGCCGCGGCTTCTGCCAGTGGGGCCATGGCGCCAACGTCAAGGGCCGCATCAAGTGGGCGGGCAACGGCTTCGGCGTGGACGTCCCCAATGCCCACCTGCTGCTCGACTGCGGCCGCAACCTGATGCAAACGATCAGCTACCTCGACAAGGAGGCCCGCCGTATCGGCGAGACCGAGGGCCAGATCAAGCGGCAGCCGTACATCTGCAGCAAGACCATCTGGTGGCGCAGCGAGTTCCCCAAGGCCCCGCAGCTTGAGCGCTGCACCATCGTCAAGCCAGACGGCAGCCGCGTGCTCCTGTACAACAACCCCGAGCGCTATGGCGGGTGCTACAGCAGTCCGATCTGGCTCGAGTACATGAAGACCCGCGTGGATAGCCTCATGGCCGACAAGGCCTACGGCACGGTGCACTCGATCTTCTTCGACAATTGCAGCAACTACGACTGCTACTGTGCCGACTGCCGCGCGGGCTTCCGCAAGTTCACCCGCGACAAGTTCGGCGTCGAGATGGACCTGGCCGCGCCCGACAAAGCACCCAACTTCGCCTTCGCCAAACAGCTCTATGATGCCGACACCGCCGTCGCCTTCTTCAAAGCGATCAAGGTCTACCTCGATGAGAAGTACGGCCCCGGCATCCTGATCTCGCCCAACATCGGTGTCGCCTATGGGTGGAGCGACTACCTCGTCAACAAGGGCGCGACCGACCTCGTCTTCATCGAAGAGGGCTTCACCATGCCCCCGACCGACAGCACGGTCCTCAAGTACAAGACGGGCCTCGCGTCCTCCCATGGCAAGACGACCGGGCAGCTACTCGGCCTCGCCGAATCCCTGCGCCGCGTGCGCGCCCTCGCCCTTGATAAGGGCAACGAACTCGGCATCCTCGAGTCCTTCGTCTACCCCGAGGAGCACATGCTGGCCCTCGCCGAAGCCGCCGCAACCGGTGGCACCGACTGCCTCTCCTTCGCCCTCCGCGAGCAGAAGATCTCAGTCAGCGACGCCCCGTACCAGGTGCAGATGAAGCAGGCCATCACCCGCTATACCAACTTCCAGCGCCAGCACCTTGACCTGTGGGATCGGGCGCAGCCGGGCGCGAAGGTCGCCGTCGTGCATGGCATCATGACCCAGCTACTCGAGCGCAGCCCGACTGTCTACCGCAACACCTGCAACACCCTCGGCGCAGCGGGCATCCCGTATGAGGTTCTCATCGAAGAAGACCTCACTGCCGAGCAACTCGCCCAATACCAACTTGTCATCATGCCGCGGGTCACGCTACTCGACCCGCAGCGCGCGGCGGCGCTGGCGACGTGGGTGAAAGCTGGTGGCTCGCTCGCCGTCGTGTCCGACCTGGCGACCAGGGACGAGCTTTGCCGCGCCTATGCGCCCGAACAACTGCCCGAGGTGGCGAAGCTTCCGGCGGGTATGGCAGCGCTGGGGAAGGGGCGGACGTGGAAGCCCGCGGAGGGGTTTGAGGTGATGGCCAAGGCTGCCCTGGTGAAGCAACTGGAGGACCTGACGGGCGGGCTGGAGTGCCGCCTGCAGACCGACAGCCCGCGCGTCTTTGCCAATATCCTGAGGAGCGCAGACGGCAAGAGCCGGAGCGTTCACCTCGTCAATTCTGACGTCACATACGACCTGCCACCCTCGCCGGACCTGCGGGACGATGACGCCACGCCCGAGGCGCGAACTTACCTCGCCGAGACGCAGACCTGGGCGCGCAAACGTCTGCTCGTCCCGGACCTCGCCGCGGTCAAGGGCTACTCGCTCAAGTTCTTCGGCGCGACCTGCGGCGCGGCGACCGATGCCTTCTCGCTCGTGGTCTCGCTCAACGGTCAGGACCTGAAGACCTTCAGGGGGTCAACCCTGAACGAGTCCGGTTGGTTCGAGGTCCCGGTGCCGGAGGGCCTGCTCAAGCCCGTGAACGAGATCATCTTCCGCGCCACCGGCCAGCCGAGCATGCACCCCGACTGGTTTGCGATCAAGCTCGACACCAACGCCACGACGACCCGCTCCTCATGGTCCACCGACGGCGGCAAGACGTGGAGCGAGAAGGACCTGTCCCCCGACCCCGGCATACAGACCGGTGAGTACATGGTCCGCTTCGGCCCCACGAGCGACCCGGCGGCCGTCGCCAAGCCCGAAGACTTCATGGGTAAGCTGAAGGTCACCCCGGCGCGGAAGGTGCGGGTGAGGGTTCTTTCCGAAAATGCGGAATCGGGGCGGCTGATCAGCCCTGATGGCACCGAGCAGACTATCCAGCCACGCCGGGAAGGCAAGGTGGCGGTTTACGAGGTGCCGGAGGTCTATGTGTACTCGGTGCTGCTGCTACCGGAGAAGTGAATGCAGGACAAACGAAGGGGGACGCCGAAGTTGATAACCACTACCACTTTAGTACCGGAGGTGTTCCCGTGCGCAAAGGTTTTACGCTGATTGAACTGCTAGTCGTCATCGCGATCATAGCCATTCTCGCGGCGATCCTGATCCCGGTCTTCGCCAAGGCTCGCGAGAAGGCACGCCAGTCGTCGTGCCTCAGCAACGTCAAGCAACTCTGTCTCGCCATCATGCAGTATGCCCAGGACTACGACGAAACGTACCCGGCCGCCTACTGCGTCAACCCCAGCGTCCCCTGGCCGCAACTGTTGCAGCCATATATCAAGAACACGCAGGTTCTCACTTGCCCTAGCGACAAGGACCCGTGGCCCGGCATAGCCGGGTGGGGCATCAGCTACATCCTCAACTACCGGATGCATCCCCCGCTGGATTCGGCCACCGGCGTCGGGATCAAGATGGCGGGTGTTGCCCGTCCCGCCGAGACCATCACGATGACCGAGAACGCCGACGGCTCCACGGGCAACCTTACCCCCACCTGCCAGTACGCCTGGGGCACCACCGGCGCAGCCGCCAGCGCCGGCTTCAACCCCTGGGCACGGATTTCCTTCCGCCACAACGAAGGCGGCAACTGCGGCTTTGCCGACGGCCACGCCAAGTGGATGATTTCCAACGAGATCATGCGGGAGCCCACGTACTGGTACATTCTCTAACCTCGGACGTCTGCCACGCAGAACCCCAAAAAGCCCCGGCAATCGCCGGGGCTTTTTCTATGTATGTATCGGTCGGGGCTACCTACTTCTTCCCGCCCTTGTTGTCCTTCTCCAACTCCGCGAACGCCCGCGCAAACGCCGTCGCTGGCGCCGGTGCCGGCCGCTCCTGACGCTGTCCGCCCTGTCTCTGTCCGTGGCCCTGCTTGCGCTCCGGCCGCCGGTCCTGGTTGCCCTTGCCCTGGGCATTGCCCTGGGCGCGGCCCTCGGGCCTCGGCCCTTGCTTGCGCGGCTGGCCGGGGTTGGTCTTCATGGACAAGGCGATGCGCCCGCGCTCCAGGTCAACTTCCAGCACCGTCACCTGCACCTGCTCCGCCACCTTCACCACCTGTGCCGGGTCGCGCACGAACTGGTCGCTCATCTCGCTCACATGCACCAGTCCGTCCTGGTGTACGCCGATGTCCACAAATGCCCCGAAGTTCGTGATGTTGGTCACGATCCCCGGCAGCTTCATGCCCGGCTGCAGATCCGCGGGCTTCTCCACACCCTCCGCAAACGCAAACGCTGCAAACTCTTCGCGCGGGTCCCGGCCCGGCTTCGCCAATTCGTTGATAATGTCAGTCAAAGTCGGCAAACCTACCTTTTCATTTACGTACTTCACCAGCTCAATCTTAGCCCGCAGACCGGGCTCACGCATGAGCTCCTCCACCGTCACGCCCAGATCCTTCGCCATCTGCTCCACCACGCCATAGCTCTCCGGATGCACCGCGCTTTGGTCCAGCGGATGCTCCCCGCCCCGCACTCGCAGGAACCCCGCCGCCTGCTCGAACGCCTTCGGCCCCAGCCGCGGCACCTTCGTCAAGTCCTTGCGCGACTTGAACGGCCCCTGCTCGTCCCGGTACTTCACCACATTCTCGGCCAGCTTCGGCCCCAGCCCCGACACGTAGGTCAGTAGCTGCCTGCTCGCCGTGTTCACTTCCACGCCAACCGCATTCACACAGCTCAGCACCGTATCGTCCAGCGCCTGCTTGAGCTGCCCCTGGTCCACGTCATGCTGGTACTGCCCCACGCCGATGGACTTCGGGTCGATCTTGACCAGTTCCGCCAGGGGGTCCTGCAGCCGCCGCCCGATGGACACCGAGCCCCTTACAGTCAGGTCATGGTCCGGGAACTCCTCGCGCGCCACTTCCGACGCCGAGTACACCGAGGCGCCGCTCTCGTTCACCATGACCACCTTCACGCCCTCAAGCCGCAGTGCCCGCACAAACCCCTCGGTCTCGCGGCTGGCCGTCCCGTTGCCGATGGCGATGGCCTCGATCTTGAACTTCTTCACCAGTTCCCGCACCCGCTCGGCGGCCTGCAAGGCCTGCCGGTCCGACTGCGTGGGGAAGATCGTCTCGTTGTGCAGCAGCTTGCCCGACCGGTCCAGACACACGAGCTTGCAGCCGGTCCGGAAGCCCGGGTCGAGGCCCATGACGTTGTGCTCGCCAAACGGCGGCGCGAGCAAGAGCTGCCGGATGTTCAGAGCAAACACCCGGATCGCCTCTTCATCCGCCCGCAGCTTCAGCGCCGCCCGCAGTTCCGTCTCCATCGAGGGCGCGAGCAGCCGGTCATACCCATCCGCCACAGCTTCCCCAACCTGCTCCGCCGCCGCGCTGTCGTTCTGCACAAACATGCCCTGAAGCAGCGCCAGCGCGTCATCCTTCGGCGGCTGGACCTTCAGCAGCAGGAAGCCTTCGCGCTCCCCGCGCAGCATCGCCAAAATCCGGTGCGACGGCGCCTCAACCACTGCCTCCGACCACTCGAAGTAGTCGCGGTACTTGGCCGCCTCCGCCTCCCGCGCCAGGATCACCTGTGACTTCATGGCAGCCTTCTGCTCAAAGAACCCGCGCATCCGCTCGCGCGCTTCGGCGTCCTCGTTGACCTTCTCGGCGATGATGTCCCGCGCCCCCGCCAGCGCCTCCGCGACGTCGTTGACACCCTTCTCCGCATCCACAAACGCCTCGGCGGCCGCCATCGGGTCGGTCTCGGCCTCCTGCGCAAAGAGCAGATCCGCCAGCGGCTCCAGCCCCTTCTCCCGCGCAATCATCGCCCGCGTCCGGCGCTTGGGCCGGTAGGGCAGGTAGAGGTCTTCCAGCTTGGTCATGGTCTCCGCGGCCTCAATGTCGGCGCGGAGATCGTCGGTCAAGAGTTCGCGCTCGAGCAGCGACTGCAAGATCGCCTCGCGCCGCGTGTCGAGCTCAGCAAGCTGCGCCAGCCGGTCGCGAATGGCGGTAACGGCAACCTCATCAAGGCTACCGGTCGCTTCCTTGCGATAGCGCGAGATAAACGGGACGGTCCCGCCCTCTGCCAATAGGTCAGCCGTGGCCCGCACCTGCAAATCCTGCAGGGCCAGTTCGGCACTAATCTTGGAAATATGGCGATCGTTCATAGTGCTGACAAAACCTCACGACAATAGCATGACAGGCTGCCACAACACCTGTGGAAGTATCCAGAAACCAACGCGGCGGATGCTTGGGGTTACCAGGCAAGAGTGGTTTCGAGGCCGCCCCCCTGCAATGACACTATATTGTACACGAGATGGGTAGTAGAAGGGAAGGGATGTGAGCCCCTCGGTGGCCACGAACAAGGCGTTGGCGGAAACCAAGCAGGCCCCCCGGGATGTCCGGGGGGCCTGCCTATGTCTGTTCCTTGCCATTTTACAAAAACAATCCCCGCCACCAGGTCGGCGACGGGGATCGCTGGATTACCTTGTTATCCTACTTGAGGCCGAGGAAGCTCTTGACCGAACCTGCAGCACGCGCTGGTTCCGGTCGGGTCTCACTAGACCGGACCCTGAACTGCGTGTCACGGTCAACCTCCCACGTCCCGTGGTCAACCTTGGAGCCTTGGTTGAAGTCCTCATAGCTTCCGGACATGCGGTCGTCGCCGCTCAGCCTGCCCGTGCAACTAATGTAGCCGCCATCGGTATATGGAACACGGAAACTCAGCCTTGAGCCAGAGACGCTCACATGATCGATATCCCATTCATAGATGCCTTCGGCGGTAACAGTGCCCTGAAGAGCATCGTCTTCCGTCCAGAGCGAAAGCTCTATCCCCATCGAGTCATCAGACACGCTGCTGGTCAATGTGCCTTCCCATTCGCCGTCGAAGTCGGCAGTATCATGCGAACCGCCGCCTCCTCCGCCACAGCCCGAAACCAACAAACCTACCAGCAAGACAACGGCAGCAATCGTAAGAGACCGGTGAAACATTGTCGTCGTTCCTCTCTTGGTGCTTTTCGTAGTTTGGTACAACAAGAGACACCACGAGACCCCCTCCACCCCTGATACTCAAGCCCTCCTCTTTCCCAGAGCCATTCTGCACCGTCTGAAGGAGTCCTTCCCACTTGCTCAATTCTCTGGCAATTTCCTCACAAGGCGTTCCGGAAGCTCCTGTCACGGTCTCCGGAGGCCCTCGTTGCCCCACAACCGGCTCTTCCTCAATTCTACCCACACTAATTGAGGAAGAGCCCACCCCTCGGCGGCCGGCCACGAGGCGTTGGCGGAAACCAAGCAGGCCCCCCGGGATGTCCGGGGGGCCTGCTTATGTGTGTGTTTGCCATTTCACAAAAACGATCCCCGCCACCAGATCGGCGACGGGGATCGCTGGATTTCCTTGTTATCCTACTTGGTGCCGAGGAGGCCCTTGCCTGAACCTGCAGCATGCGTTGGTTTCGGTCCGGTCTCACTAGACCGGACCCTGAAGTGCGCGTCACGCTCAACTTCCCACGTCCCGTGATCACGTGGAGAGCCTTCGACAACGTCCTGCCAGGTTCCGGATATCGTGTCCCCGCCGCTCAACGTGCCCTTCCAGGTCGCGTAGCTGTCGTCATCATATGGAACATGGAAACTCAGCTTGGTTCCGGAGACGCTTACGTGATCGAGCTCGATCCCATCCCATGCATCATTGCTAAAAGTGCCCTGAAGAGCATTGCCTTCCATCCAGAGCGAAAGCTGCATCCCCATCGAGGCACCATCCCCGCTTCTGCTCAATGTGCCTGACCATTCCCCTTCGAAGTCGGCAGTATCATGCGAACCGCCGCCTCCTCCGCCACAGCCCGAAACCAACAGACCTACCAGCAAGACAACGGCAGCAATCGTCAGAAACCGGTGAAACATGATTGTCTTCTTTCCCTTGATGTTTCTTTGCAGTTTGGTACAGCAAAAGACACCACTGGCCCCCCTCCACCCCTGATACTCAAGACCTCCTCTTTCCCAGAGCCATTCTGCAACGTCTGAAGGAGTCCTCCCCAACTGCTCAATTCCCTGGCAATCTCCTCACAAGGCGTTCCGGAAGCTCCTGTCACGGCCTGCTGAGGCCCTCGTTGCCCCACAACCGACTCTTCCTCAATTCTACCCACACTAATTGAGGAAGAGCCCACCCCTCGGCGGCCGGCCACGAAGCGTTGGCGGAAACCAAGCAGGCCCCCCGGTATGTCCGGGGGGCCTGCTTATGTGTGTTCATTGCCATTTCACAAAAACGATCCCCGCCACCAGATCGGCGACGGGGATCGCTGGATTTTGCGAGTCTACTTGGTGCCGAGGAAGCCCTTGCCTGAACCTGCAGCATGCGCTGGTTTCGGTCGGGTCTCAGTGGACCGAACTCTTAGCTGCGTGTCACGCTCAACTTCCCACGTCCCGTGGTCAACCTCGTCCTCGTAATGGTCCTCCCAGGTTCCGGATATGGTGTCCCCGCCGCTCAACGTGCCCTTGAGGACCGCGTAGTTGCCCTCGGCATATGGAACATGAAAACTCAGCTTGGTTCCGGAGACGCTTACGTGATCGAGCTCGACCCCATCGTAGACAGTGTTGCTAATAGTGCCATGAAGAGCATTGCCTTCCATCCAGAGCGAAAGCGAAAGGGGTAAAGCTTCCGCGGTATCAGTTCCGCTGCTCAATGTGCCTTCCCATTCCCCTTCGAAGTCGGCAGGATCTGTGGAACCGCCGCCTCCTCCGCCACAGCCCGAAACCAGCAGACCTACCAGCAAGACAACGGCAGCAATCGTCAAAAACCGGTGAAACATCATCGTCTTCCCTCTCTTGATGCTTTGTGTAGTTTGGTACAACAAAAGACACCACGAGCCCCCCTCCACCCCTGATACTCAAGCCCTCCTCTTTGCCAGAGCCATTCTGCACCGCCTGAAGAAGTCCTCCCCATCTGCTCAATTGTCTGGCAGTTTCCTCACAAAGCGTTCCGGAAGCTCCTGTCACGGCCTGCTGAGGCCCTCGTTGCCCCACAACCGGCAGCATCATCTTGCCTTTTCCCCTATATCACAATATAATGCCACCAAATCCCCCTTTGGGCGTTTTTCTGTACCGTATGCCGGCCATATGGCCGGCTTATCTTTGCGTCTGGCCTCTGGACATGGGGCCTGGCTATCGAGGCGATCACAAATGTGTGGAATCGTTGGTTACGTCGGCAAGCGTCAGGCCACGGATATCTGTATCCAGAGCCTGCACTGCATGGAGTATCGCGGCTATGACTCCGCTGGAGTAGCCGTCATTACTGACAGCGGCGAGCTCGTCCTCCGCCGCGCCGTTGGCAAGCTCACTAATCTCGAGGCAGACCTCGCCAAGGAGCCCGTCGTCGGCTCCCTCGGCCTCGGTCACACCCGTTGGGCCACCCATGGCAAACCCTCCGTTGCCAACTCCCACCCGCATCTGTCCTGCGACGGCCGCATCGCTGTCGTGCACAACGGCATCATCGAGAACTACCAGGAGCTTCGCGCCGAGCTCGAGGCCGAGGGCCACGTCTTCAAGTCCCAGACCGACACCGAAGTCATGGCTCACCTGGTTGAGAAGTATTTCAAGGGCGACCTCCGTGCCGCCGTCATCGAGTCCGTCAACCGCCTGCGCGGCGCTTTCGCGTTCGGCATCATCTCCGCCGACGCCCCCGGCCAGCTTGTTGCTGTCCGCCGCCGCAGCCCCCTCGTGGTCGGCATCGGCGAGGGCGAGAACTACATCGCCTCCGACATGCCCGCCATCCGCTCCGAGACCGACAAGGTCTACGTCATCGATGACGACGAGATGGCGCTCATCACCGCCGACAACATCGAGCTGACCGACCTCGATCTCAAGCCGATCAAGAAGGACGTCTACCTCATCCCCTGGCCCGCCGACGCGGCCGGCAAGGGCGGGTACGACCACTTCATGCTCAAGGAAATCCACGAGCAGCCCGACGCAATCTACGCCTGTCTGGCGGGCCGCCTGACCGCCGCCGACGCGCCCGTCAAGCTCGAGGGCCTCAACCTGACCGTGGACGAGATCAAGAAGATCCGCAAGGTCGTCTTCACCGCCTGCGGCACCGCGTACCACTCCGGTCTCGTCGGCCGCTTCGTCATGGAGAAGCTGGCGAAGATCCCGTCCGAAGCTGACCTCGCCCCCGAGCTCCGCTCCCGCGACGCCATCGTCCTCGAGGACACCCTCGTCATCGCCGTGACCCAGTCCGGCGAGACGATGGACACCCTCCTGGCCCTCCGCGACATGCGCGCCAAGGGCGCCAAGGTCGTCTCGGTCGTCAACGTCGTGGACAGCACCATCGCCCGCGAGAGCGACGGCGTGGTCTACATCCAGGCCGGCCCCGAAATCGGCGTCGCCTCGACCAAGGCCTACACGCTGCAGCTGCTCACCATCGAGCTCATCGCCCTGTACTTCGCCGAAGTCCGCGGCACGGCCACCGCTGAGCAGCTCAAGGCCATGAAGGAGAGCATGCTGGCGCTGCCGGACGCTGCCAAGACCTGTCTCTCCCGCGAAGACAGCATCACGGCGATCGCGAAGAAGTACCACGATCTCTCCCGCGAGACCTGGGCCAAGCACGGCGTGGACATTGTCGATCCCGGCAAGCCCGCCGCTGACAAGGGTTACTGGTCGACCACCAAGCGCGGCGACGCCATGCGCCCGCATTCCCTCTACCTCGGCCGCGGCGTCAACCTGCCGTCCGCCATGGAGGGCGCGCTGAAGCTCAAGGAGATCAGCTACATCCACGCCGAGGGCTACAGCGCCGGCGAGATGAAGCACGGCCCCATCGCTCTGGTCGAGCCGGCCATGTTCACGGTAGCCATCGCGGTTGAGGGTGAAGTGAAGGACCAGATGGTGGCCAACATCATGGAGATCAAGGCCCGCAGCGGCCCGGTCATCGCAGTAGCGACCGACGGCGACACGGGCATCGAGAACACGGGCGTTGACAAGGGCGCGAGCCCCGACGACGTAGCAAGCCAGGCCAACGACATGATCTGGATCCCGTCCTGCCCCGAGTTGGTAAGCCCGATCCTGGTCGGCATCCCGCTGCAGCTGTTGGCCTACCACATGGCCAAGTTCCGCGGCGAGCACATCGACCAGCCGAGAAACCTGGCGAAGACAGTAACGGTAGAGTAGCCACCCCGGCTGCCTGTAGGAGCGCTCACCAGAGCGCGATATCTACGACCAACAAAAAGCCCCGCCTCGAACCATTCGAGGCGGGGCTTGTCTTTACCGTGCCTGCGGCATACTCTCTTTCTACTGTCCGTCTCTGCAGCTTAGCTGGCAGTAGGGAGGGGGAGACCCGGCGGGGCACCATACAGCCGGTTTCTCCCACTTCACATGTCCGTCACAGAACGCAGCGTTCGACCCGTCGTTGTGGCAGTACTGCGCCGCGTTCGTCTCCCTGAGCGCGTCGCCGTGGACAGTGGGCGCGATCAGTGAAGAACCAAGCAGCCCCGCCTAAGGATTGAGGCGGGGCTTTCGTCGTTTGTAGGAAATGCCCAACCGGGCGGCGAGGCGGAGCCTAACAAGGAAGTGGCGCCTCGTTGCTGCAGAGACTCCTCTGGCGCGGTCTAGATGGTAACGTTGGGCTGCAGCATCCTACAGGCCATTCACTGAGAAGTAACTCCCGTCCTTCAGTACTTGCCAAGTCATCCACTTAGCATGGCCATCCACGAAGCCGTAGTTGCCGCCGCCATTGTGTCTCTGGGAGAGGGTGAAACTGTCTCTGCGAGGATCGGGCATGTCGCATCCCATGCCGACCTGTTGATAGGGTGGCGTGTTCGCGTAGGCGTCGGCGTCGCCTATCAGAATGCATCGAGATGGATTGGCTACCAGCCCCAAGGGTACGGCGTAGTTGGCTTGTTGCCCGCCGTACTCCGGGCCACCATAGCCGAAGTTGCGGCCGTTGAATGAGTAATTTGTCCCGCCCATGAAGTTCCCACTGACCCACGTCGATATGTCCCAATTGGGGGCGTCGGGACACCTGAAGACTTGTGTGTTCTTGACGTAGGGACTGATGAAGGAGAACCAGTAGTACACCCCGTAACGTTGCGACGGAAGCGTTTCGTCGTAGTCCTGAGCATAGCTTAGCGTGGCCACCATTAACTGCTTCACATTGCTCAGACATGACGCCTGCCTGGCCTTCTCCCGCGCCTTGGCAAACACCGGAAACAGTATCGCCGCCAGGATCGCGATGATCGCGATCACCACCAACAACTCGATCAGCGTGAAGCCGCGTCGCATGTGCGTTCATCCTCTCCTGATGGTGTTCTGCGGCATCCCTACCCAACTCAGTCCCCGGCGGCAATGGTGAAGAGCCCCGGCTTCCCTGCGAGAGTAGACGCGGATAGCCATTTCGCGTGGCCGTCGACGAAGGCATAACTGCCGCCGCCGTTGTGGACTGACGCGTACCAAGAAGGTTCATTAACGAACCACACTATGACCCCGGTCTGGCCGGGCATAAGGTCGCCCAGGAGCAGGGTCTCGGCCGGGGCGGGAATGGCCCCGAGGCCAACCCAAGGAGGAGTACCGATGAACATACCATTCCCGATGCCGTCACTGTAAAACGGGCTCGCATTGAAGGTTCCCCCGTTCCAGCCGTACCCCAAGGATCCCCAAAGTACTCCAAAAGTCGTAGGCTGGTTTGATCCAAGAACCACGTCGACATGGGACGGACACTTGAAGATCTGGCTGTTCTTCACATAGGGCAGGATGCAGTCTTCCCACATCAAATATGACGGGTTGCCAGACCAAGCCTGCTGGAAGATCCCTGGGAACATCTCATCGTAGTCCTGGGCGTAGGACAATGCGGCCAGAGCCAACTGCTTCACATTACTGAGGCAACTCGACTGCCGCGCCTTCTCCCGCGCCTTGGCGAAGACCGGAAACAGGATCGCCGCCAGGATCGCTATGATCGCGATCACCACCAACAACTCGATCAGCGTGAAGCCGCGTCGCATGTGCGTTCATCCTCTCCTGATTGTGACTTCGCAGGCCCCGCCTCAGGAATGAGGCGGGGCTTTGTCGCTTCACAGGGGCGCGTCACCCGCGTCCTCCTATCATCATGGACGCCACAGGGTGTCCGGACGGTACAGGCCTGACGCCCTTCGGCCTAACCATTTGGCATGTCCGTCAACAAAGGCGCAGTTCACACCATCGTTGTGTGGCGCGGACCATGGCCACGATTCCGCCCAGACCCAATCATTTCCACCGGAGGCCCCGAGGGCGTAGACACCCTGAGCACAAGCGTAATCCAATAGCAATATACACTGTGAGGGATTGTTGACAGCTCCCAGGGACAGGGGGATGGCGGGATACGAGATCGAAAATCTGCTAAGGTTAGCGTTGTAGCCATAGTACGGTTCGTCAGGCTGACTTCTCTTGCCTGACGGGCAGGCGAACACCTGGGTATTCTTGACATAGGGACTAATCAGGTCCATCCAGCAGATTAGGTAGTCGATGATCCCACCGGCATCGCTCTTGTAGAGACTGCCAGGTAGTGATGGGTTTGTCTGTAATCTAGGGGGGCTGCCGGGGTAGACAGCCAGCGGAAAGCATTCGTCATAGTCCTGCGCGTACGACAGCGTCGCCAGAGCCAGCTGCTTCACATTACTCAGGCAACTGCTCTGCCGCGCCTTCTCCCGCGCCTTGGCAAACACCGGAAACAGTATCGCCGCCAGGATCGCTATGATCGCGATCACCACCAACAACTCGATAAGCGTGAAGCCGCGTCGCATGTGCGTTCATCCTCTCCTGATTGTGATTCTGTAGGCGCTCGTGAGTTGACTCTCGGCACGTGGATGTGTGCCTGACTGTCGAGAGCCCGGCGCAGAGACTTGCAGAAAAATCATATGCCAGTCAGGAGAGCATTGTCGAGGTATTCTTCTGTGTTCTTTGTGGTCAGAATGTGTGGAGATGAGACGGTACAAAATCGCACTGGATGAGCTGAAAGCCGGGGCCGGGCACGCGCCCCCAAGATGATGGGTAACCAGTGCCGGCCTCCTGGTCGCAACAACCAAAAAGCCCCGCCTCGAACCATCGAGGCGGGGCTTTCTCACGCCGTGGCTCACCGCTAACTGGCGGTGATGTCAAACCCCGGCGCCCACGGCTGCATGTAGCCCTGGCCGACGCTGTCAATCTTGATCGGCCCCCACCACTTGGCGTGCCCGTCGATGTAGCCAATGTTCGTCCCACCATTGTGCACGACCGTCCCCGGCTGGCCGTACCAGTCGAACCAGGTGTAGTGGTAGTTGGAGTTCGGGCCACCATCATGGCAGACCAGGAACTGCTCCGCGGGACGCTGGAAGCTGCCCAGCGACCGTATGGTCACCCCGCCGTCGCGGTAGAAGAAGCGGTAGTTGAGGCCGTACGTATACGGCTTGCCCGCCCAGGCGTAGTACCGGGTTACGCCCGTCTCGCTGGGGCAGACCAGGATCTGCCTGTTCTTGATGTACGCCCCGCACAAGTCGAACCAGGCGATGGTATCATCGGGCATGCTGCTTTGCATGAAGCGCTCGTCATAGTCCTGAACGTACGACAGGATCGCAGTGGTGAGCTGCCGCACATTGTTCAGACAACTCGTCTGCCGTGCCTTCTCCCGTGCCTTGGCGAACACCGGGAAGAGTATCGCCGCCAGGATCGCGATGATCGCGATCACTACCAACAACTCGATGAGCGTAAAGCCACCACGACGCATCTCACATTCCTCCAGTTATACGTCAGGTTCGTTACAGATAGTGCATCTATACCAAACGGAGGTAGCGATAGTCAATGCGTAATGGTACGTATGCCTTCCACTAAGGCTGACCGATGGGGAGATCCTCGCCGACCAAAAAACAAAAAAACCCCGCCTCAAAGAGGCGGGGTTTCCTGTTTGTTACTTACTGACGGGCGGGACGACTACTCTTTGTCTTCTTCTTCGTCGTCGTCCTCAACCGCTACCGGCGGCCGGACCGCAGCGACAGCCACTTCTACCGGCTTCTCGAACTCGGCGTACGGGTCCTCGATCTCGCGGCCGAGCATGTCCTTGACGGACACGCCACGAGCCTCAGCCACTTCACGCGGGTCGCGCAGCAGCGTGAGAGCCTTGAAGCAAGCCTTGGCGCGGTTGAACACGTTGCCGCTACCCAGGGACTTGGTCAGGATGTCGCGGATGCCCGTGACTTCGATGATCTGACGGGTCGCGCCACCGGCGATGATCCCCGTGCCACGCGATGCCGGCTTGAGCAGGATTACTGCGCCGCCGACCTTCGCCTGTACCTCATGGGTGACCGTGTAGCCATCCATCGGAACGCGGATCATGGTCTTCTTGGCCCGGTTCACGGCCTTCGCGATCGCCTCAGGAGCGTTGCGCGCCTTGCCCACACCGAGACCCACGTGACCACGGCCGTCTCCCACGACAGCGATGACACGCGAGGACGAGATGCGTCCGCCCTTAACGGTCTTGCGGGTGCGGTCAATACGCACTACTCGCTCTTGGAATTCGTCGTCTTCCTTCTTGACTGGTCGTCTGAAGCCCATACCAGCTAGTCTCCTAAACGTTACTGGCCTCCACCAGAGGGGAGGCACGGACGAATAAGATAACATATCGGAAGGCTCCTGTCAACGCCCGAAGGCCCTTTCCTGCCCATTCTCTGCCCTCTGCGTCGGCCCTGCCCCCCTCTTGTCATGCTGAGGAGCGCCGTTTGCGACGAAGCATCGCCGTCCCTCCCCACGATCCTTCACTTCGTTCAGGATGACAAGCTATACTCTTGTCATGCTGAAGAGCGCCGTCTGCGACGAAGCATCGCCGTCCCTCCCCACGATCCTTCACTTCGTTCAGGATGACAAGCTATACTGTTGTCATGCTGAGAGCGCCGTCTGCGACGAAGCATCTCCGTCCCTCCCCACGATCCTTCACTTCGTTCAGGATGACAAGCTATACTCTTGTCATGCTGAGGAGCGCCGTCTGCGACGAAGCATCGCCGTCCCTCCCCACGATCCTTCACTTCGTTCAGGATGACAAGCTATACTCTTGTCATGCCGAGGAGCGCCGTTTGCGACGAAGCATCGCCGCCGCTCACATCGCTTCCCCGGCAGGTCCCACCCGGTCCGCCGCCGAACCTCCTCTTCACTTCGACTCCCAAGGTGGTGCCCAATGCTTCGCATTCTCTGCCTTCTGGCCCTCTCGGCCCTCCTCGTCTCCAGCATACACGCCGCCCCGCTTAGCCTCGCCGCCGGCGGCAAGACCGCCTATGTCATCGTCCTCGACCCCTCCCTCACCGCCCCGCCCGACGCGGACGGCAAGCCGGTCGTCACCCCCGAGCAGCACGCCGCCAACGAGCTCGCGTCCTTCCTCAAGCAAGTAACCGGCGCCGAGTTCCCGGTCATCATCACCGCGGACAAGCAGCCCGGCCCGATGCTGGTGGTCGGCCCCGGCGCCGTGCAGAAGGCTCTCGCGCCGAATCTCAAGCTCGATAACCTCAAAGCCGATGGCATCGTCATCGAGAGCGTCGGCCCCAACCTCATCTTCGCCGGCGACAAGCCCCGCGGCACCCTCTACGCCGTCTACACCTTCCTGGAGGACACCGTCGGCTGCCGCTGGTGGTCCTCGAAGGCCAGCACCATCCCCAGCAAGCCCGCCCTGACCGTCCCCGAGCAGCACGTGCGCTACATCCCGCCGCTGGAGTACCGCGAGCCGTTCTGGTTTGACGGCTTCGATCCCGACTGGGCCGTGCGCAACAAGTCCAACGGCCACGCCACCCGGCTCGACGCCCAACGCGGCGGCAAGACCGTCTACGCCGGCAGCTTCGTGCACACCTTCAATAGCCTCGTCCCGCCCGCCACCTATGGCAAAGAGCACCCTGAGTGGTTCAGCGAGCGCGATGGCAAGCGCATCGTCGCCGACCGCCCGGACCAAGTCCAGCTCTGCGTCACCAACCCCGAGCTCAAAGACTTCGTAGTCCAGCAGGTATTCAAGCGCATCGAGGCTTACCCCACCTGCACCATCATCTCGGTCTCGCAAAATGACTTCGACGCCCACTGCCTCTGCGCCGAATGCAAGAAGCTCGAAGAATACGAGGGCTCGCCCTCCGGTCCGCTGCTGCACCTCGTCAACTACGTCGCCGAGCGCGTCGCGCAAAAGTACCCCAACGTGGCCGTAGACACTCTGGCCTACCAGTACACCCGCAAGCCCCCGCTGCACGTCAAGCCGCTGCCCAACGTCATCGTCCGGCTCTGCAGCATCGAGTGCGACTTCCTCAACCCGCTGACCGCGCCCAGCAACCAGACCTTCGCCGACGACATCCGCGGCTGGTCGAAGATCTGCCAGCGCCTTTACATCTGGGACTATACGACCAACTTCGCGCACTATATCCAGCCGCATCCGAACCTGCGGGTGCTTGGCCCCAACATCCGCTTCTTCGTCGAGAACGGCGTGAAGGGCATCTTCGAGCAGGGCGGTTACCAGTCCCCTGGCGGTGAAATGGGCGAACTGCGAGAATGGGTCATGGCCAAGCTGCTGTGGAACCCCAACCAGGATGACCAGAAGCTCGTCCAGGAATTCATCGCCGGTTACTTCGGCCCCGCCGCGCCGTACCTCAGCCAGTATGTAGAGGCCGTGTACGAGAGCGCTCAGAAGACCAACACCAACCTCACAATCTGGGTACCGCCGACCTCCGCCTATCTTAGCTTCGACCTCATGGGCAAGTCCGAGGCGCTCTTCAATCAGGCCGAGGCCGCCGTCAAGAACGACCCCGACCTGCTCAACCGCGTGCAAGTCGCCCGCCTGCCCATTCGCTACGTCTGGTCGGTCCGCTGGCATGAGTTCCAGGCCTATGCGCGCAAGCACAAGGTCGCGTGGCCGGGCCCTGCGGACTACCTCGAAAACGCGAAGACCTTCATGGCGACCGCCACAGCGAACAAGGTCACCAAGCTGTCCGAGGGCCGTGGGATCGAGTCCTTCTCCGCGCGCATCATCGACCTCGGCCGCATCGACTCGCCGCCACCGCCGGGCTGCGAAAAGCTCACTGAAGACGATTACAGCGACATGCAGGACACCGGCTTCAATCTGGCACGCGAGGGCACCTGGGCCATGCTCAAGCACGATGACCTGGCCAGTGACAAGGTCGCGGCAATGATGCCGGGAGACTACCACGAGTGGGCCACCCAGCAGTCTGTAGGCGTCACCGCCCTCGACCCGGAAGCCACCTACGGCGTCTACGTCTCGATCCGCTGCGAAAAGCTGGGCGACGAAGGCCTCGGCTTCACCTCCGGCATCTACGACATAAAGAACAAAACGAGTCTCGGAATGGTCAGCGTGGACTGCAA
Source organism: Armatimonadia bacterium (assembly GCA_039683575.1). Lineage (GTDB taxonomy): Bacteria > Armatimonadota > Zipacnadia > Zipacnadales > UBA11051 > JAJFUB01. Next base: position 28,824 of record JBDKRC010000171.1, read on the forward strand.
GGACATCAAGAGCGACAAGTACGAGACCTACAAGCTAGGCAGCACCAAGCTCCACGACCAGATCTACCTGTGGGCCGCGCCGCCCAAGAACCCGGCCAACATGAAAGCCGTCTGGGTAGACCGCTTCTGGCTCGTGAAGGAGAAGTAGTAGATGTAGGGGGCGCACCGCGGTGCGCCAGCCGTTATCCACGAAGAAAATGGGGACTGACACCACTTTCGCAACCTGAGCCTCGTCGCCCAGTAAGCTCCAATGCGAAAATGGTGTCTGTCCCCGTTTTCCCACGGGGGAACATCCTTGCGTCACGGAGGACCCTGATGAGCGCCTCAACAACCGCCTTCTGCCTCCTCGCCCTCCTCTGCGCGCTATCCTCCTCCCTTGGCGCCCCAACCAAGACCGTCTCCGGCCTCGTGCCCCGTACTGAAGCCTGGGACAGCTACATGGGCTGCCTCGAGGGCACGCTGAAGTACCTCAAGTCCGACATCTCTCCTGCCTGGCTCTATGGCGTGAGCGGCCACGCCTTCGGCCTCAACATCCACAAGCAGCTCTGCCCCAGCGGCCCGCACGTCTGGTCCGGCTGGGGCAGCCTCCAGGGCCACGAGGCCTTCCTCGGCCTCAAGATCGAGCAGGTCGGCCCCTGGTACAAGGGCCACGACGACCAGTACGCCTCGCACAAGCAGGAGGCCTGGGACCGCACCCGCCAGGCCCTCGACGCCGGCAAGCCCTGTATCGGTTACGACTTCAGTTGGGGCGAGTTCTATGTCGTCAACGGTTACGACGACAAGGGCTACTACTACTGGAACACCAACATGGGGGAGCTCAAGCAGGCCGGACCGCTCGCCTGGGACAAGTACGGTGAGGGCGGCGCGGTCAACATGATCGCCCTGCAATACGTCACCGCCACCAGGCCCACGGGCACCCCGCGCCAGGCCGTGAAGGCCGCCCTGCAATGGGCAGTGGACTTCGGCGCGCGAGGCGATGCCAACGACCCCATGCGCCAGCCCGCCTACGCCTCCGGACTCGCAGCTTACGACCTATGGATCACAGCGCTGAATGACCCGGCCTCCTGGAAGGGCACCGGCGCCATGTACAACTCGCAGGTCTGGCGCGAATGCCGCCACTACGGCGTGGCGTTCCTGCAGGAGGCGAAGGTCAAGCTGGACGATCCCGTCCTCGACCCGCTCTTCGAGGATGCGATCAAGCGCTACCAGCAAGTCGAGCGCAAGCTGGGGATAGTCTGTGATCAGTTCTGGTTCGACACCCCGGCCTCCAAAGCGCCACAAGCCGAGCGCCAGGAGAAGGCCGTCCAGGCTTTGCGCCAGGCCAAGCGAGCCGAGCAGAAAGGTCTGGAAGCCCTGACCCGAGTCACAGAACACCTGTAACCCTCCGGCGCCTTCTTCACCTCTCGCGTCCCGGAGGGACGCTCATCACTCAGGCCGGTATTTCAATGCCGGCCGGACCAATGCCGGAGACACCAAAATGTCCGAGACCATGCAAGCCGCCTTCTTCGCCGGACCCAAGAAACTCGAAATCCGTGAGATCCCCATCCCGCATGCCGGCCCCGGCGAGATTGTCATCGACGTCCGCGCCTGCGGGGTCTGCGGTAGCGACCTCCACCAGTACGAGGGCCGCTGGACCCAGCCGGAGTACGTCCCCGGCCACGAAGTCACCGGCGAGATCGTGGAAGTCGGCGAGGGCGTCTGCGAATGGCAGGTGGGCGACCGCATCGGCATCGAGCCCTTCGGCTACTGCGGCCGCTGCTGCTACTGCATGGCCGGCCGCTACTACCAGTGCGATGACATGGGCTTCCTCAGTCTCTCCGGCCACGGCGGCTTTGCCGAGCGCATGGTCACCCCGGCCTATGCCGCCTACCGCCTGCCGGAGAACCTCGACTACCCCACCGGGGCCCTGGTTGAGCCCCTCGCCGTCGCCGTCCATGGCTCGCGGCTGGCCAACATCAACTTCACCGATGAGGTCCTGGTCCTCGGCGCGGGCAGCATCGGCCTGCTGACCGCCTCCACCGCCAATAGCTTCGGCGCCCACAAAGTCGCCATCACCGCCCGCCACAACTACCAGAAGCAAGCCGCCTACTCCCTCGGCGTGGACCGCGTGCTCAACATCGATGTCGAGGAGCTCCAGCAGCAAGTGAAGGATAACTTCACCCACGGCCCGAGCGTGGTGGTGGAGACGGTGGGCAGCGCCGCGGGCACCTACCAACTGGCAGTGGACCTGGCGGGCTCCCTCGCGCGCGTGGTCTTCATCGGCGCCAACACCGGCACGGTGCAGGAGTTCAACTTCGACCCGGTGATGAGCAAGGAGCTGACCCTCTACGGCTCCGGCGCCTACGCCCAGATCGGCACCCGCCGCGACTTTGACGTGGCCTTCGACCTCCTGGCCCAAAAACCCACGATCTACGCGCAGCTAATCACCCACAAGTTCGAGCTCAAGGACATCCAGAATGCCTTCGAGCTAGCCGGACATAAGACTGAAAGCCAGGCCATCAAGGTAATGATGGTGCGGTAAATCCTGCGCGTGGCAGGCATATCTAGAACGCGTGGCAGGCACACTCCGTGTGCCGGAATCAGCGAACGTGTTCCGGCACACGGAGTGTGTCTGCCACGCGACTAAAGAGAGAATCTCATGGCCAAACTTTTCCCGCTGCTCCTGCTGCTCACCCTCCCCCTCACGGCCTTTGCCTCGCCGTCCTCGGACTATGCCGACGCGCTCCTTGCGCAAATGGCGAAAATGCCCTCTGAGCTGCCCCAGTACACCGCTGTGGCCGAACAGGCCGCTGCGGCGTTGGCCTCCGGTAAGACGCTCTGGCTGTGGGGTGACCGGGGGTTTGTGCTTGAGGGCCTCAACCGCGCCGGGGGTATGATGGCTGCCAAGGACCTGCGCAAGCCGGAGTTGGTGCAGGCGGGGGACGTGGTCCTGTGGGGGCGCTTCGCCTTACCCCAAACCGCCGAGCAAATGAGCGAACACTTCACCCTTTTCGGCCAGATCAAAGCCCGCCGGCCCTTCCTCATCATCCTTACCCCGGAGTGGTTGCAGGCGGGATCTTCGAACTGGGCACCCGCCCCGCCCGTCTCACCCGAAATACGCGCTCCGCTGCTCTCAGTGCGGTTCTGGACCCTTACAGCGGAAATTGTCTCGGCCCTGACGCGGCTCGGGAAGATGCCGCCTATGTACCAGACTGTGATGGTCCCCGGCGGACGGGAACGGAACGCCCCACACCTGAAGCGGCAGTGGGATGAGCCGGTGGCGCCGGTGCGGGCGGGGCTGCTCGGCCGGGAGTACCTGGCGAAGGTCGCCAATAGCTTGCGGTCGCTCAAGACCACGCAAGCCGAGGGGTTCGCGCAGGCCGGGAAGCTGGCCTTGGAGACTGAGCGCGCAGGGCATGTCGTGTGGTATGCGTCACTGGGCCATTTGCTCCCAGAGCTGTCTGGCTTGCCCGGAGACCCGAATCTGGCCAAGCCGCTGAAGATCGGGCCGGGGCCTGAGAAGCTGGCGGAATTCGTCAAGGCGGGGGACCTGATACTCTATGTGGGGTACTACGAACCGTACGGGCCGTGGGTGGAGAAGGCCCATGAAATCGGGGCTAAGATCGTAACCGTAGTGTCCGGGACCCCCGAGCGGCGGGCGGAGGACATGGGGGCTGACCTCAATATCAAGGGCTGCTGGGCCTTTGGAGATGCGGTGGTTGAGGTGCCGGGGTATGACATAAAAATGCTGCCGCCTTCCGGAGTGGTGCAGGCGGCAGCTTACTACATGCTGATGGCTCAAATCAGGGGTGCAAACTGACCAAAAGGCACCCCCAATTGCGAAACTAAAATTGACCAATAGTGGTATTGGAAACGATGTTATGCCACGATGCGGGGATAGTCGTCAGCCTTACGTTACGCTAACGACACTCCCCGCGATGTACCTCGTTCCGTCCTCGATATTGGCATAGTAAGCCACCAGAACCGTACCATCACCAAGCGTAACCGCCCAGGTGTAGCCGATGTCGTGATTTGCGAGATCGTCCCTCAAGATCAGTTCCTCTGACAGGTCAAGCTTCTCACACTCAGGGTCAGTCAACAGGCAGCGAATTCCGAACGGCTCGCGCCGGTAACCATAAGCCACCAGCACCCGCCCATCGGGCGCAACCGCGGTGGTGAAGGGGTGGCCCCATACCTCACTGCGTTCCCACTCACTCCAGGTCTTACCCCCGTCCAGCGAATGGCATAGCGCCAGATACCCATCAAGCCCGGCAGTCCGCAGAAAGGCCACGATCTTGCCGCTGGGGCACAGGTGCAGGTGCGGCTCGTGGAAGTCCACCTTGGTATCCTCGGCGATAGTGGAGAAGTACTCCCAGGTCTGCCCGCGGTCGGTGGAACGGTAGGCATAGGACGGCGAGGGATGGCGGCTGCCGTAGATGGGCATGAGCAAGCTGCCATCCGCCAACTCCACTAAGCGGCCTCGAATGGCCCCGCGGCCGGGATAGCCGGGAAGGGAGTCTTCCGCGCCGGGCGGGGGCGGGATCAGGTACGGCTCGCTCCAGCTTGTCCCGCCGTCGGTGGAACGCAGCACGTGGACGCCCAGATTGCCCATCGGCCAGCCGCGGCTGTCCGTGTGGACCTGATGGGGCAGGTCGGTGGCCTCGGCGAAGTTAATGGCGAACAACTGCCAGGCAAAGAGTGTGCAGATGATGGTGCCGTCGGAGAGCAGGTGCAAGCAAGGGTCCTGGCAGCCGGCGGCAGGATGGGCATAGACGACGGTCGGCGAGGGGCTCCAGGTAAGGCCCTCGTCGGCGGAGGTGACGCAGACAGCCTGCGAGTTCGGGTCGGTGTGCGAGATCCCGCCACCGGGCTGCAGGCGGCGCTCCGGCGCGCGGCGGAAGCCACAGATGAGGCCGCCATCGGGCTTGCGGATGACTGAGGGGAAGGTGGAGTACCAGCGGTCGTCGCGGTAGATGATGAGGTCGCGAAGCTTTTGGAGGGACATGGGTGAGGCCTCCTGAGGAGGAATACTCGGTTTGCGAGGAGGTTCGGCGGAGAGAGGGGAGGACCTGCCTGCGGAAGGCGGGAGATGGTGGAAAGTGGTCAAAGCGGGGACGGAGCCTTCGCGCGAGTATGGCTGAGCGGCTTCTGCCGACACGTCCTGGCGCGCGAAAGGCTCCGTCCCCACTTTGGGCGGCAGGTCATCGGAGACAACGGCGGGTCGTACGCCGGAGTGGAGAGGGAGAGAGCCGGAGGTTGATGGTGAAGATGATTTTGAGGCCCGGACTGTGATTATCTGTCGAGTGCAACGTCAGATAAAAACGGTAGGTTGCGGTTTGAGTGGAGGTGCCTTTGGTGGTACGGGGTCGGGAGCAGAAGAGTCGGGCGGCAGAGAAGAAACTCGTACGCCAGCGCATTGTGGAGACCGCGCAGGCTGCTGTCTGGGAGGGCTTCCGGGAGCAGAGGTGGATGCGTTTGCTGGCGCGGGTGTTCGCCCTGGTGGCGCTCGTGTTCGGCGGGGTCTCGACCCTCTGGTGGGTCACCGGCCGCCTTGATGTAATGACTGAGATGATCGCCGTGAGCCGGGTGGCGCCGATGGCCCCGGCCACGTCACTGGGGGTGCTGCTGCTCGCGATCGGTGTGTTGGCGCTGGCCAACGGCAGGCCAAAGGCATTCCCGATTGCCTACGCTGTCGCGGGCATAGTCCTGCTCATCTCTACGGTGCGTCTGGTAGAGCTCATCTCCGGGGTCATGATCCTACAACAACTCTTCCCACCCATTATGGGCGATGCGCATCGTGGCGGCTGGATGGGGTTTCCGTCGGTGATCGGGCTTTCGTTGGGTTCCCTGGCCCTGCTGCTGCCGCGGCACCGGGATCTGTACCGGGCGGTGCTCGCGCTGAGCATGATGCTGATGGTGCTGGGGGCGGCCTTTGCCCTGGGCTATGTCTATGGGCGCCCACTACTGTATCAGGGGTCCTTCGTTCCCCTGCGGCTGCCCACTTCCATCTGCTTCCTGCTGCTGGGCGCGGGGCTGCTCGCTGTCGCAGTGACCCACGAGCGAGCGATCAGCAGGCTAATTGACGAAAAGGTGGGGAAGTACCAGCAGAGCCTCGAAGCGCTGACGCGCCAACTGCAGCAGGAGCGTTGGCTGCTATCGACCATAATCGAGAGCGTACCACTGGGGCTGGCCCTGCACGACGGGCGTGATCTGACGGTGAAGTGGCACAACCAAGAATACACCAGGCTATTCGCACGGGAGTATCGGGGAAAGAGTCTGGTCGGGACGAGGATTCGCGATTACACGCCCGAGGCGCATGAACTGGAGCAGGCTTACGAGCTATCGGCGGCCGGCCAGCGGCAGGGCGTCTCCGAATACCGTGTGCAAACAGAGGGAGCCGAACCGCGTTACTACGACTGGGCGACGGTGCCAGTCACAACAGAAGACGAGGACTACTACGACGTGCTGGAGGTCGCATACGAGGTCACCGAGCAGGTGAAGACCCGGCAAAAGACTGAGGAGTTAGCGCGAGAGCTTGAGGCGGTCATCGACTACGCGCCGAACGGGATTATGTTCTTCAACGCCGAGGGACGCGTAGTACGGATAAACCCGGCAGGCCGCGCAATGCTTGGTTTCACGCGGGAGGTGATGCGGCTTGAGGAACCGGAGCCCATGCCACTGCTGGAGATACGTGATGAAGCGGGGAACGTGCTGCCGATGGAGGCGTCGGCGCGGTACCGAGCGCTCCGGGGCGAGACGGTCCTGGGGGAGGTGCAGAACGCGCATCCGCCCGGGAGAGAGCCATTCTGGGCTTCAGTGTCGGCGGTCCCGATCTGGCAGGAGGAGGGGGTGCTCGCGGGGGCGGTGCTGGTGGTGACGGATGTTACAGGACTATATGAGGCGCAGTGGGAGGCGCAGCGGCTGAGCAGTGAGCTACAAACGATCCTGGACCACGCCCCCAACGGCATCCTGGTCTATGACGTGAAGGGGAACATTCAGCGAATCAACCAGGCTGCCCGCGACATCCTGGGGTATACGGACGATGTCGTTGGCCTTTCGGCAATGGAGCGGTTTGAGAAACATGAGGTGCTGGATGACGAAGGGCAGCCGATGAGGCCGCATATCGGTCTGGTGGCGGAGGCGTTGCAGGGGGCAATCGTCCACAACCAGATCGCACGTTTTCAGAATACCCCGCGCGGCTCGCTATGGCTGTCAGCCTCAGCGGGTCCGATCCTGGATCAGGAGGGGGAGATCAGTGGGGTTGTGGCGGTCTTTGCCGACGTGACGGCGCTGAAGCTGGCGCAAGACCAACTGCAGGAGGCGGCGACACACTCGGAGCAACAGCGGCAGGAGTTGGAGACGATTGTGAGCTCGATCGTCGACGGGGTGTTGGTGTTCGGGGCCGATGGACGGGTGGAACGCGCCAATGAGGCGGCGCGGAAGATGATGCCGGGCTACGCTGAAGTTGGTCTCGGGCAAGAGATCCTGCCCGACATCAAGGAGAAAACTGTGGCCATCGCCGACGAGCAGATGAACCCGGTGGCCTTCAATGAAATACCACTCACCCGGGCGATGCAGGGCGAGGTGCTTCAGAACATCAACCTGCACGTTACGTGGCCCGACGGGTCGACAAGGTGGGTTTCGGTCTCGGCGGCGCCGATATTCGACGAGCACGGGGCCGTGGAGCGGGTAGTGACGGTGTTCCGCGACGTGACGCATGTCCGGGAACACCAGCAGGAACTGGAGCAGCAGGTCGCGCAGCGCACGGAAGCGCTGGTACGGAACCAAAAACGGTTGCGGGCGGCGGCGGCGGAGCTGGCGGGTGCCGAGGCGAAGGAGCGGCAGCGGCTGTCGGCGGCGATCCACGATGAGGTGGCCCAGACTCTTGGAGCGATTAAGATGTACCTATCGCTGATGCGGCGGGAATGCCCAACGTCTGAGGCCCGCATCACTGAGATCTCGGCCATGGTTGACGAGGCCAACCAGCAGTCGCGTGCAGTCATGGCGGAGCTGAGCCCGCCGGCATTGCAGCGCCTGGGGCTGTCGGAGGCGCTACGTTGGTGGGCGGGAGAGGTCAAGCGGCGGCACGGGCTGGAGGTGCTGGTTGAGGAGGTGCGGGACGTTGGCCGGCTCGAGGTCTACCTTGAGGCCACAATGTTCCAGGCGGCGAAAGAACTGATCCAGAACGTCCTGAAGCACGCGCAGACGACACGTGCGGAGATCGGTCTGCAGTGTCAGGAGGGAAGGCTGCAGCTTTGGGTAAGGGACGAAGGGGTAGGGTTCGATCCGGCGGTGGTGGAGGCCAAATCGGAGGGGTTTGGGCTCTTCAGCATCAGGGAGCGGATGTCATACGTGGGTGGGGACTTTGAGCTGCGGACGTCCCCGGGCGGGGGGACGGAGGTGAGGCTGGAGCTGCCATCGGTCTGCGGAGAGCAAGGAAAGCCCGAAAAGGCGGATGAGAAGCTGGTGGAAGCGTGAGAGGTGGGTTCGAGACAAACCCACACTGCGGGGCCAACGACGGCGGCTACTCGATGTCGGTAGCGGAGGCCTTGCCGGAAGTGGTGAAGTGGATCCTCGGCTCGAGCAACACCGGACCGGGCTTGGCGCCGGCGGCATAGCCCCGCAGAAGCATGGCGGAGATAGAGACCTGCGTGACCCCGGAGAGGTCCAAGCTCAGGGCCCGCGGGGTGCGGCTGGTGACCCGGTACTGCGTCGCCGGTTGATTGTCTAGCTGCACCTGGAAGATGTAAACGCGCCCGGCGTCGGTCTCGTCCGTGACGGCCAGCGTGGTCTCCAGTACCTGCGGGGGAACGGCGGTGGCGAGGTCTGCCATCGAGAAGACGCCGGTTCCCTCAATGTTGTGCCCCTTGAAGGAGTTCAGGTACTCCACACCCCCGACAGTGACAGGCATTTTGATCCAGGACCCGATGGCGGCGCCGCGCAGCAGTTGGCTGAGCGGGGCCCAGTCTTTGCCGGCCACCGGCGCACCGGTGGCAGCCGGGAGGGGCTGCGGGTTGGTGCCGGGTGTACCTGCCGGGACGGTCTGCGGGTAGACCTGGACCCGGACCTTGAAGTAGCAGACTACGGCGCTGTTGACGCGCATCGGGAGGGTGCGTTCGTAGAGGCCGGGCTTGACTGAGACGGGGCAGGAGATGTCGAGGGTGACCGGGACCTGGCCATTGGTGGAGTAGCCGGTGCCACTGGCCCAGATTACGGGATGGTCAACGTTGGTGTTGACCACGCGGGCGCCATCGGGGCCGAAGGTGTCAGCGAAGTCGTAGCTGGTGACGTCGTAGGCGTAGGGGCGGCGATCAGCAAAGGAGGCCTGCCAGACAAGCTGAAAGCGCTGCAGCTTGCCCTGCATGATCCCGACGGAGCCTCCGTCAAAGACGGGGGGCTGGGCGAGAGCGGGAACGGCGCAGCAGAGGAGGATGGCAAACCCGGCTGCGCAGTTTCGAAGGCGAGTTGGCATTTAGCAGGACCTCGTGAGATTGCGACTGTTGAGGATAGTATATTCGGTGGAGGAAGGGTGTCAAGCTGGGACGGCAGGGGGGGCTCTTCCTCAATTAGTGTGGGCGACATGATCTCATCATGGTAGAAAGGAGAAAC